>CBFGLF010000040.1:0-13817 GCA_965649545.1 uncultured Methylotenera sp. | reverse complement strand
ACAGCATACCACTCTTGATTACGCCTGTGCGGATCGCGATCGCCAGGTCCATATCTCCGTTGAAGCCTAGATAACCGACGGCTCCGGCATAGATGCCACGCTTGCTCGGTTCCAGTTCGTCGATGATCTCCATCGCACGCACCTTGGGCGCCCCACTGACCGTGCCGGCGGGGAAGGTGGCCTTGAGGACGTCGATCGCATCCATGCCCGGTTTCAGCTTGCCCTCGACATTGGAGACGATGTGCATGACGTGCGAGTAACGTTCGATGACCATGCTATCGGTGACTTTCACCGTGCCGGTCTGCGCCACACGGCCGACATCGTTGCGCCCGAGGTCCATGAGTTGCACGTGTTCGGCGCGCTCTTTGGGATCGGCCAATAACTCCTCCGCCAATGCCAGATCCTGTTCGCGGGTCTTGCCACGTGGACGTGTGCCGGCGATCGGTCGCGCGGTCACGGTGTCGTTCTCCAGCCTGACCAGGATCTCTGGCGAGGCACCGACCACGTGATGGTCGCCCATGTCGTAGAAGAACATGTAGGGCGAGGGATTGAGGCTGCGCAGGGCGCGATACAGCGATAGTGGGGGCGCGGCGAACGGCTGCGACATGCGCTGCGACAGCACGACCTGCATGATGTCGCCATCGAAGATATAGCGCTTGGCCTTGTCCACCGCCTCCTTGAAACCGGCTTCGCCGAATTCCGAGGTGGCGACACTGGCTGGCATCGCTGGCGCCTCAGGAATGGTCACCGACTTGCGCAGCAATCGGATCAAGGCATTGAGGCGGTCATGGGCTTGCTCGTAGGCATTGGGCGCTGCCGGATCGGCATAGACGATGAAATACAGCTTGCCCGACAGGTTGTCGACCACGGCCAGTTCTTCCGAGACCATGAGCAAGACATCGGGCACGCCCAATGCGTCCGGCTTGTCGCTATGGGCAAGTCGGCGCTCGATATAGCGGATGGTCTCGTAACCGAAATACCCGGCCAGCCCACCGGTGAACCTCGGCAAGCCGCCATTGGACAGGAGGTGCGCTGGCGGCGTCTTGAAGCGGGCCTGGAACGCCTGGACGAAATCCAGGGGATTGGTATCGTCTACAGCCTCGACGACCTCTCCTTGCCGAATCACTTCGACGCGACGCCCGCGGGCTTCGATCCGTGTCCTGGCCGGCAGGCCGATGATGGAATATCGCCCGAAGCGCTCGCCGCCCTGTACCGATTCCAGCAAGTAGGAATAAGGTTGGTTGGCGAGTTTGAGGTAAAGGGAGAGCGGTGTATCGAGGTCGGCGAAGGTCTCGACGACGAGCGGGATGCGGTTGTAGCCTTCGCGCGCGAGGCTATCGAAATCCTGTTGATTGATCGTTTGCAGCATGAAAATTCCCCAAAGTCTTGTTAGTTGGCGGTGTCCGGCCGAACCGGACCTGTGGCTAAACTAGAGCCACCATCGCCAACTGTTACGACTGATCGGGGAATCCATGCTTGGGAGCCTAGACCGTGGCCAGGGCAGCGCGCATCTCGGCAACGACGCTGTTGTATCGGTTAGGATCGTTATCGTTGCCCTTACCGAAGATGGCGGAGCCTGCGACGAAAGTATCGGCACCGGCACGGGCGATCTCGGCGATGTTCTGCGGGTTCACGCCGCCATCGATCTCCAGCCAGATCTCGCGGCCGGTCTTCTGGGTGTAGGCGTCGATCTTGGCACGGGCGTGGCGCAGCTTGTCCAGCGTACCAGGGATGAATTTCTGGCCACCGAAGCCCGGGTTGACCGACATCAGCAATACCATGTCGACCTTGTCCATGACGTAATCGAGGTAGTCGAGCGGTGTTGCGGGGTTGAACACGAGACCGGACTTGCAGCCATGCTCACGCACCAGGGACAGGCTACGGTCGATGTGATCGGAGGCTTCCGGGTGGAAAGTGATGATGTTGGCGCCGGCCTTGGCGAAATCCGGGATGATGCGGTCGACGGGTTTCACCATCAGGTGCACGTCGATGATGGCATCGGTGACTGGGCGGATCGCTTCACAGACCAACGGACCGATGGTCAGGTTGGGAACGTAATGGTTGTCCATCACGTCAAAGTGGACGATGTCGGTACCGGAGGTGATGACATCGGTGATCTCTTGACCCAGCTTGGCGAAGTTGGCGGAGAGGATACTTGGAGCGATACGGAATTGTTTAGCCATGATAGTGATTTACAGTTAGCTGCGAAAAGGTACATTTTAACCGCAATCAGCCTTTAAAAAACAGTCTAGTTGATTGAAATTGTTGCTTAAGCAGGGCCGATACAGGAAAATTACGGGATGCACCTATTCACTGTCGGCGTGAATCACACGACCGCACCGCTCTCCATCCGCGAGCATGTCGCTTTTCAGAATGAACAGCTTGGACAAGCCCTGCGCGACCTCACCCAACATCACAAGGTGCAGGAAGCGGCTATCCTCTCGACCTGCAACCGCACCGAACTCTACTGCAACACCGAAGATCCGCAGGTCGCGCTGGAGTGGCTGGCGCAATATCACCACCTGAATCCGCAGAACATCCAGCCCTACACCTATATGTATCCCCAGAAGGACGCCGTCAAGCATGCTTTCCGCGTCGCTTCCGGGCTCGACTCCATGGTGCTCGGCGAACCGCAGATCCTCGGCCAGATGAAACAGGCCGTGCGCATCGCCGAACACGCCGGTACCCTCGGCACCCTGCTGCACAAGCTGTTCCAGCGCACCTTCGCCGTCGCCAAGGAAGTCAGGACGAGTACGGACATCGGCGCCAGCTCGCTCTCCATGGCCGCCGCGTCAGTCAAGCTGGCGCAGAAGATCTTCGGCAACCTGTCGCATCAGAAGGTGCTGTTCATCGGCGCCGGCGAGATGATCGAGCTCTGCGCTGAGCATTTCGCGGTACAGAAGCCTGCCTCGATGACCGTCGCCAACCGCACCCTGGAGCGAGGCACCGAGCTTGCCGCCCGTTTCGGCGGCAACGCCATGCTGCTGGCCGACCTGCCCGAACGCCTGGCTGAATTCGACATCGTCGTCACCTCCACCGCCAGTCAGCTCCCTATCGTCGGACTCGGCATGGTCGAGCGTGCGGTCAAGTCACGCAAACACAAGCCGATGTTCATGGTTGACCTCGCGGTCCCAAGAGACATCGAGCCCGAGGTCGCAGAGCTCGATGACGTGTTCCTTTATACAGTCGATGATCTCTCGCAAGTCGTGCAGGAAGGCTTGGGTAACCGTCAGGAAGCCGCCGCTGAAGCAGAAGCCATCATCACGCTGCGTGTCGACAATTTCATGCACTGGCTGAAGAACCGCGATGCGGTGCCCACCATTCGCGCACTGCGCGACCAGGCGGAAAGACTGCGTCGCAACGAACTGGAAAAAGCACAGAAACTATTGGCCAAGGGAGAAGACCCGGCCGCCGTATTAGAGGCATTGAGTAGTGCGCTCACCAATAAACTACTGCATGGCCCCAGCCACGCACTCAACAACCAGGGCGGGCAAGACCATGAGCAGCTCGATGCGCTCATGCGCCAACTCTATCAACTCGACCAATGAGTCAAATGTTGTTTCAAGCGGGAGCACAAGGCGGCAAGGATGAAACGGTGAAGACAGTACAAATAGTACGGCGAGACGTTGAAGACGTAGCCAGCACAGTGATCACGCTTGAAAGAAATTTGAAATGAAACCATCGATGTTAAAGAAGCTCGCCACCTTGAGCGAGCGCCTGGACGAACTCAACCGGCTGTTAAGTTCGGAAGAAGCCACGGCGGATATGGATAACTATCGCAAACTCTCCCGCGAGCACGCCGAGATCACACCCATCGTCGAGCAATATCGGGCCTACGAGCAATCTGCAGCCGACCTCGTGGAAGCACAGGCGATGCTGTCGGACCCGGAGATGAAGGAGTTCGCGCAGGAGGAGATCGAGAGCGCCAAGGCCAAGCAGGAGGCCATCGGCCTCGAGCTGCAGAAATTGTTGTTGCCCAAGGATCCCAACGACGAGCGCAACATCTTCCTCGAGATCCGCGCCGGTACCGGCGGTGACGAGTCGGCGCTGTTCGCGGGCGATCTTTACCGCATGTATAGCCGCTATGCCGAACGCCAGCGCTGGAAAGTCGAAATAGTGTCAGCCAACGAATCCGAACTGGGCGGGTACAAGGAGATCATCGCCAAGATCGAGGGATTCGGCGCCTACTCCAAACTCAAGTTCGAGTCCGGCGGCCACCGCGTGCAACGCGTGCCGGATACCGAGACCCAGGGGCGCATCCACACCTCGGCGTGTACCGTGGCCGTACTGCCGGAAGCCGATGAGGTCAGCGATGTCGTCATCAACCCGGCGGATATCCGCATCGACACCTTCCGTGCCTCGGGCGCTGGCGGCCAGCACATCAACAAGACCGACTCCGCGGTGCGCATCACGCACTTCCCCACCGGTATCGTCGTCGAATGCCAGGACGGCCGCAGCCAGCACTCGAACAAGGCACAGGCCATGCAGGTATTGGCGGCCCGCATCAAGGCCAAACAGGTCAACGAGCAGCAATCCAAGATCGCCAGCGAACGCAAGTCGCTGATCGGCTCCGGCGACCGCTCCGAACGCATCCGTACCTACAATTACCCACAGGGCCGTATCACCGACCATCGCATCAACCTCACGCTCTACAAGATCGACGCCATCACCGAGGGCGACATGGACGAGCTGATCAACGCCCTGCTGGCCGAACATCAGGCGGAATTGCTGGCGACGCTGGGTGAAGATTGATGCTGTGAAGTCGAATGGCGATAGCGTCATCCGGTCCGTGACGACCGCGGCGCAGCAGGCCCTGATCGCCCAGCTCGGCATCCCCAGTGACGAAGCCAGGCTGGAAGCCAGGTTGCTCTTGCAAAGCCTGTTGCAGGTGGACCGTGCCTGGCTGATCGCCCATGAATCCGATGCCCTGCAGGCCAATATCCATGGGGCATTCGAGGCACTGTTACAGCGTCGGCTGCATGGCGAGCCGATCGCCCATATCCTCGGCAAGCGCGAGTTCTTCGGGCTCGATCTGATCGTCACGGTCGACACACTGATCCCTAGGCCCGATACCGAGACGCTCGTGGAAGCCGCGCTGGCAAAGATCCCCGGCCACCAATCTTGCCGAGTGCTCGACCTCGGCACCGGCACCGGCGCCATCGCGCTGGCCATCGCCAGCCAACGGCCCAACGCCCATGTCACGGCCGTCGACGCCTCGGCCCGGGCCTTGCAGGTCGCTGAGGCCAACGCCAAAGCGCTGAGGTGCGATCGGGTCGAGCTATTGCTGAGCGACTGGTGCGCGGCCTTGGGCGACAGGCAGTTCGACATCATCGTCAGCAATCCGCCCTATATTCCCGAACAAGACCCGCACCTGCAGCAAGGGGACCTCCGTTTCGAGCCGATCAGCGCGCTCGCCTCAGGACCGGACGGCCTCGACGCCATCCGCCGCATCCTGCGGGAGAGCCCCCACCATCTCAAGCATGACGGCTGGCTGATGCTGGAACATGGTTACGACCAGTCGAACGACGTGCGCATGCTGCTCAAGCAGGCGGGCTTCAGCGACGTCCGTTCCGTGCAGGATCTTGCCGGCATCGAGCGGGTCACGCTGGGCCGACGTCAAGCCGATTGATCCATCAGCCCGGCTGGGCTTCAGTCTTCTTCAGCCCGATCATCAACACCCCCGCCAGCACCAGCAAGGAGCCGACGATCTGCACCATTGAGACGGCTTCCCCGAGGAACACATACGCCAGATAGATGGTCGAGACCGGCCCGACGGACCCAATGATCGAGGTCCGCATCGAACCGATACGACGGATCGCCGCCGCCAGGATGAAGGCAGGCATCACCGTCGAAAAGATTGCCATGCTGAGGCTCAAAGCATAGACCTGTGTGGGTTGCGTCAGATCCGACAGGGGGTTCATCACGGCGAACTGCAGCAATGCGGCGACGCAGGCGACCGTCATGGCATAGGCGGTGAATCTCGTTGAACCGATCCGGGCGATGGTATGGCCGGCACCGATCAGATAGATGGCATAAGCCAGCGCACTGGCGAATACCAACGCGGCCCCGAGCAACACGCCTTGTGCCTGGATCTGCATATCATGGACATAGGCGAAAGCGATACCCAGGTAACTCAGCACCAGCGCCACGACGATACGGCGCCCGATACGCTGACGGAACCAGATGGCCGAGATCAGCACGACCATGGTCGGATAAAGGAACAGGATGAGCCGCTCCAGTCCGGCACTGATGTATTGCAGGCCCAGAAAATCCAGGAAGCTCGCCAGATAATAGCCGGTGAAGCCGAAGACCGTGACCGCCCACCAATCCGATCTGGTCATGGGCGTGTGCGACTGGTGCCGATTCGCTACCCATGCCGCCAGCAGGAAGAACGGTAGGGAAAAGGCCATGCGCAGCGCCAGTAAGGTGATCGGGTCCACCTGCTCGATATAGGCCAGTTTGACCAATACCGCCTTGGCGGAGAAACCGATCGCGGCCACGAGCGCGAACATGACGCCAGCGAGTTTCTGGCGAGAAGAGAACACCATGGTGGATCCTACAGTAGGGTCATGTGAATTCCCGGCAACTTCAATGGCCGAGATATTGGTTCTTGAGCAGGATGTAGTTCTGGGCGGAATACATGAAATGGCCAAGCTCCTGCTCGGTCAGCCGCCGCACCTGCTTGACCGGGCTGCCGAGATACAGATAGCCGCTCTCGAGGACCTTGCCTTCCGGCACCAGGCTACCAGCCCCCAACAGCACATGCTTCCGGATGATCGCCTTGTCCATGACGATGCTACCCATGCCGATCAGGCACTCGTCCTCGATGGTGCACCCGTGCAATATCACTGCATGCCCGATGGTGACATGACGACCGAGGATCAACGGCGCCCCCGCAGGGTCGCTGGTCGAGCGATGGTTCACGTGCAGCACCGATCCGTCCTGCACATTGGTGCCAGCACCGATATGGATGCTGTTGACATCGCCCCGGATCACCACGGTCGGCCACACCGAGACATCTTGTTCCAGGCAGACGTCGCCGATGACGACAGCAGTGTCATGGATGTAAACATCGGGGCCGATGCGCGGACTGACCCCTTGATAGCTTGAGATGTTTGGCGGCATAGGCCGTAGTATAGCCGTCCGTGTATAATTCCGGCCATGTCAGAGAACTCCTCCGTAGGCATCGTACAGGCACAGACCGCGCATTTCTCGGAACCGCTCGCGTTGAAGAGCGGCGAGACCCTGCCTGCCTACGACCTGGTGTACGAGACCTACGGCACCCTGAACGCCGAGCGGTCCAATGCCGTGCTGATCTGCCACGCCCTATCGGGCAACCACCATGTCGCAGGCAAGTACAACGAGAGCGATAAATACCCGGGCTGGTGGGACAACCTGATCGGCCCCGGCAAGCCGCTCGACACCGACCGCTTCTTCGTCATCGGCCTCAACAACCTTGGCGGCTGTCACGGTTCGACCGGACCATCGTCCATCAACCCGGCCACCGGCAAACCTTGGGGCGCCGCTTTCCCGTTGGTCACGGTGGAAGACTGGGTAACGACGCAAGTGAGGCTGGCCGATCATCTCGGCATCGATCAACTGGCGGCAGTCGTGGGCGGCAGCCTGGGCGGCATGCAGGCGCTGCAATGGACGATCGCGCATCCGGAGCGTGTCCGCCATGCACTGGTCATCGCTTCCGCACCCAACCTCACGGCACAGAACGTCGCCTTCAACGAGGTCGCACGCCAGGCCATCATCACCGATCCGGAATTCCACGGCGGCGATTACTACGCTCAAGGCACCGTCCCCCGCCGAGGCTTGCGGATCGCCCGCATGCTTGGGCATATCACTTACCTGTCGGACGATGCCATGGGCGAGAAATTCGGTCGCAAACTACGTGCAGGCGACATCCAGTACAGCTTCGATGTCGAGTTCGAGATGGAATCCTATCTGCGCTACCAGGGCGACAAGTTCGCCGGCGAATTCGATGCCAATACCTATTTGCGCATGACGCGTGCACTCGACTATTTCGACCCCGCCTTGACCTACGGTGGCGACCTCAGCAAAGCACTGGCCGCCGCCAAAGCCAAATTCCTGGTGGTCTCGTTCACCAGCGACTGGCGTTTCTCGCCGGCGCGTTCGCGCGAGATCGTCAAGGCCTTGCTGGATAACGAGTTGGCGGTGAGTTACGCCGAAGTCACGGCCGCCCATGGCCACGATGCGTTCCTGATGCCGGACCCGCACTATCACGCGATCCTGCGCTCCTACCTCGCCAACATCTCGCTTGAGCGCAGCGAGACCGGGAGCAGCTCATGAACGTGCAGACCGAAAATATGGCGAACAACACAGAATTCAGACAGGACTTTGCGATCATCGCAGATTGGGTGCGCTTGGGCACCAAGGTGCTCGACCTCGGTTGCGGTGACGGCTCTTTGCTGCACTTCCTGCGCGGCTCGCTGGATGTGCGCGGCTACGGTGTGGAGAAGGACGATGCCAACTGGCTGCAATGTATCGCCAAGCAACTGAATGTCATCCAGATGGACCTGGAAGACGGCCTGTCGGGGTTCGAAGCGCAATCCTTCGATGTGGTCATCCTCTCCCAGACCCTGCAGGCGATGCATAACACCGAAGGCATCGTGCAGGAGATGTTGCGCGTCGGTCGTGAAGCCATCGTCACCTTCCCGAACTTCGGTTACTGGCGCAGTCGTTCGCAGATCGTCGGCGGCCAGATGCCGGTCTCGAAAGAACTGCCCTACCAGTGGTACGACACGCCGAACGTGCACCTCTGCACCATCCGGGATTTCGACAATTTCTGCGTGGACCACAATATCCATGTCATGGAACGCCGTGTACTGACCAACGGCAAGCTCGTCACGTTCATGCCCAACCTGCTGGGCAGCCTAGCGATGTACCGCCTACGCAACTCCTGATCCCGCTGCGGGGCGCCATCCTCTCTAACGCAGCAACTGCAGCAATCCGCTGACGCCGAAAGCCACGACGACTATCCCACTGACGCGCCTGACCCACGGGTGCTGCAACCATGCCTTGACCTGTACCGCGGCCATGCCCATGGACAGCAATGCCGGCAGGGTGCCCAATCCGAACGTCAGCATCAAAAGCGCCCCTTCAGCGGGTTCGGCCGTGGCGATGGCGGCAACCAGCACGCTGTAGACCAGCCCACAGGGCAACCAGCCCCAGAGCATTCCCAACAGCACCGCTTGTGGAACTGTGCGCACCGGCAACAACTTTCGCGAGTACGGCTGGAGTCGCTGCCATAAGTGCCCGCCCACGACCTCGAGCCGGGTCAGCACACGCCAGATGCCGGCCAGATACAAACCCAGCAGAATGAGCATGACATTCGCCACGGCGTAAAGGATCTTTTCGATCGGCAACAGGTGATCGAGAAAGAAACTTGAAGCGCCGATGGCACCTGCAAGCACCCCCGCCAGGGAATAGCTCGTGATCCTCCCGAAGTTATAGGCGAGGAGGAAGGGCCACTGGGGCCGGCTGCCGGGCAAGGTCACAGTGACAGCGCCGACGATCCCGCCACACATGCCGGCACAATGACCGCCGCCGAGCAAGCCGACGAGGAATGCCGCCGTCAGTGAGAGCTCAAGCACGACCCAGCTTCTCTACGGTGCCGCGCATCGCGAAGAGCAGCAGCAAGCCGGGGATGGCGACAAGGAAGGTGAAGCCGAAGAAGGTGGTCCAGCCGATCGCCTCGACCATGTAGCCGGAGGCCGGGCCGACATAGACGCGTCCGACCGCGGCCAGCGCCGACAGCAGCGCGAACTGGCTGGCGGTGAACCGCTTGTCGCAGATCGCCATCAACAGGGCGACGAACGCCGCCGTACCCATGCCGCCCGCCAGATTCTCGAATCCGACCGCGAGCACCATCACCCCGTAGTCCTTGCCGATGGATGCCAGCCACATAAAGGTCAGGTTGGAGAGTGCCTGCAGGATGCCGAACGCCAGTAAGGACCGATACAGGCCCAGCTTTGCCATCAGCACTCCGCCGAACATGACACCGACCAGTGTCGCTGCAAGCCCCATGCCCTTGTTGATGGCACCCACCTCGGTCGGGGTGAATTCGACCCCCCGGATGAGGAAGGCCGTGGTCAGGGAACCCGCGAAAGCATCACCCAATTTGTAGAGCACGATCAGCAGCAACAAGCCCCAGGCGCCATGACGCGAGAAGAACTCCCGCAACGGTTCCACCACCGCTTCCGTCAGGGTCTTAGGCGGCTTCACCTCGACCTCGGGTTCCGGCCCGAACAAGGTCGCGCCGATGGCCGCGATCATCAACACCGCCATGATCCAGTAAGTGTTCTGCCAGCCGATCTGATCGGAGAGGATCAAGGCGAGGGCCCCGGACACCAGCATCGCTAGCCGATAACCGAGCACAGACACGGCCGCGCCTATGCCCCGTTCAGCCGGCCGTAACACATCGGCGCGATAGGCGTCGAACACCACATCCTGGGATGCCGAGACGAAAGCCACCATCAAGGCCAGCGCCGCTAACGCCCAAGGCATGGTTGCCGGATCGAGCGCGCCCATGACGGCGATCCCCAGCCCGAGCAGCATCTGCATGGCCGCGATCCAGCCGCGACGGCGGCCGAGGAACGGCGGCACATAGCGATCCATGAACGGGGCCCAGAGGAATTTCCAGGTATAGGGGATACCCACCAGCGTAAAGATACCGATGGTCGCAAGATCTACTCCTGAGACCGTCATCCACGCCTGCAAGGTACCGCTGGTGAGCGCCAGCGGCAGGCCGGAAGAGAACCCCAACAGACAGACGACCGCCACCCGGCGGCTACGGAATATCTCAAGATAGGCATTCATTCAGTGCACCTGTCGATGGGGTTGGGTGAAACCAGTGGATCAAAATCAGTCAGGCATAAGTGTAAGTGATGCGCCGCCGTTTCGACTAAAGAAAAACTCGAGGATCATCATGCGCCAACCACCCTGCTTCATCGTCGCATTCATCATGCTTGCCATCACCTTACCCGCACGGGCCGAATGCTCGGTCACCAGCGCGAGCAAGCGGGTGTCACTGATCGAGCTCTATACCTCCGAAGGCTGCAGCAGCTGCCCGCCGGCGGATGCCTGGCTGAGCAACCTGAAGGCCGATGGATACCTCTCCGATGTCGTCGTACCCTTGGCCTTGCATGTCGACTATTGGGACTACATCGGGTGGAAGGATCGCTTCGCGCAAGCCGCGTTCACCGCACGCCAGCGGCAAGCGGCGAGCCAGGACTTGCTGCAGGTCGTCTACACCCCTCAAGTGATGCTCAATGGACGCGACTTCAGGCGCTGGCAGTCACCCGCCAGATTACGACAAGCTCTTCAGGAGAGCGCCTCTGACGCACCCCGAGCCACGATCTCCATGACCTTGGGTAGGCTGCCGTCAGGCGAGACCATGGTCAAAGTACGTGCACAGGGGCTGGATGCCGACAGCCAGCAACACGGTGATATCCATATCGCCGTATTCGAGAACGGGTTGAGCAGCACGATCAACGCCGGCGAGAACAGCGGACGGCTACTCAAGCACGATCATGTGGTACGCCAATGGCTAGGGCCCTACGCACTACAGGACAAGGCTTCCGCGGCAAAAGCCTGGGAGACGATAGTGATGCTGAAGCCGGAATGGAAAGGCCGTGATGCCGGCGTGGCCGCCTTCGTTCAGCACCGCAAGCGCGGCGAGGTATTGCAAGTAGCGGCCAGCAAGTTGTGCGATTGAACCCTCTATCGCCAGCGGCTGGATCGCACGCCAGCTATAACGCCGTCTGGTAATCGATGATCAAGGGCGCATGATCGCTGAAACGCTCTTCCTTGAAGATCGCTGCCTTTTTTGCCGTCGCGGCGATCCCCGGTGTCGCGATCTGGTAATCGATGCGCCAGCCGACGTTCTTGGCCCAGGCCTGGCCGCGGTTACTCCACCACGTGTAGCACTCCTCCAGCGTATCCGGATGCAGCAGTCGATAGACATCGACCCAGCCGACTCGACCGAACAGGTCCGTGAGCCAGGCACGCTCCTCCGGCAGAAACCCTGAGTTCTTTTTGTTGCCGCGCCAGTTCTTGAGATCCGCTTCCTGATGTGCGATGTTCCAATCGCCGCAGACCACGACCTCACGGCCGCTGGCGCGCAAGGCCTCCAGGTGAGGCATGAAGCGCGCCATGACGCTGAACTTGAATGCCTGCCGCTCCTCGCCGCTGGAGCCGGAAGGCAAATACAGCGATACCACGCTCAGATTGCCGAATCGGGCCTCGATGTAACGCCCTTCGCTATCGATGTCGGGGATGCCGAGGCCCTCGATGATGGCATCGGGTTGCTGGCGGGTGTAGATGCCCACGCCGCTGTAACCCTTCTTCTCCGCGTAATGGAAATAGCCGTGATAGCCCTCGGGCTGCAGCATCTCGCGCGTCATGTCCGCGGCTTGCGCCTTCAGTTCCTGCATGCAGACGATGTCGGCATCCTGCTTTTTCAGCCAGGTATAGAGTCCCTTGTTCGAGGCGGACCGTATGCCGTTCAGGTTTAACGATATAATTCTGAGCAAATCCATTCCTTTACGATCGATATGTCTGATTTCACCCAAGAGTTTATCCAATTCGCCATCCAAAAGCAGGTGCTGCGCTTCGGCGAATTCAAAACCAAGGCCGGGCGCCTCAGCCCGTATTTCTTCAATGCCGGTTTGTTCAACGACGGCGAGAGCCTGATGAAGCTGGGTGAATTCTACGCGGCCGCCATCCTGAAGTCCGGTATCCGCTTCGACATGCTGTTCGGCCCCGCCTACAAGGGCATCACGCTGGCCGCCAGCATCGCCATCGCACTCGCGCGCCAAGGCATCAACGTACCCTATGCCTACAACCGTAAAGAGGCGAAGGACCACGGCGAAGGCGGCACCATCGTCGGCGCCAGTCTGCATGGGCGCGTGCTGATCGTCGACGACGTCATCTCGGCCGGCACCTCGGTGCGGGAATCGGTCGACATCATTACTGCGGCTGGCGCAACCCCTGCCGGCGTCGCGATCGCCATCGATCGGCAGGAGCGCGGCCTGGGCGACTTGTCAGCCGTGCAGGAAGTAGAACGGGACAACGGCATCCCGGTCTGTGCCATCGCCAACCTCGACAGCCTGATCCGATACTTGCAGAATCAAGCGGACATGGCGCAGAATCTGAGAGCGATCGAATCATATCGAGCGCAGTATGGCACTGCCGCCTAACCTGGATAATTTATGACTGCACTGCAGTTGCGCTTCTTTAACCCGATACTAGCCGCGCTGTCCTTCATGTTGGCGGCTAGTGCTGTTTTGGCTGCTGATAACAAGCAGGGTAGTGGCAAAATCCTGAAATGGGTGGATGAAAAAGGTGTCACCCATTACGGTGACACAGTCCCTGCCCAATATTCCAATCGCGATAGCACCGAGATGAACAAACAGGGGGTGGTCATCAAGCGCCATCACGTGATCAACCCGCAGAGCAATGACAATGATAACCAGCAAGCGCTCGAACAACAAAGACGTGATCGTGCTCTGAAAGCCGCCTACACCAAAGAAGAAGAGATCGATCTTGCTAAAGAGCGCAATTTACAGATGGACGAAGCGTCGCTATTAGGTTTACAACAGAGCCTGACGGGCGCCAAGAACCGACTGGCTATCAATAAGAAAGCCTCCGAGAGTTACCAAAAACGCAGGAAGCCCGTGCCGGAAGACGTCGCTAAAGAACTAAAAGATACACAAGCCGAGATCAGCAAGATCGAAGGGCAGATCGCCGAGCGACGTAAAGCGATTGAAGCAACCAAACAACGCTTCGAT
>CBFGLF010000039.1:0-14076 GCA_965649545.1 uncultured Methylotenera sp. | reverse complement strand
CAAGCTCGACCGCCATGCCGACAGCATCTACCAGTACCTCAACTTCCACTTGATGAAGCACTACCAGAAGAAGATCATCGAAATCAAAGAGGTAGCCGAGATCGCAGACGTGCGGGATTAGCGCCCGAGGCCCATTTCAGGTTGCCGAGCAGGGGCTTCTATGCCAGAATGCGCGCCTGATTTACGCTTGTGTTTTGGTGACGTAAGCCTGTGATCATTTAAGCAAAAGCCGTTCAGCGGCTTTTGCTGTTTCTGCGACAAACGATTGGTTAGGACCTATGCCTGTTATCCGTTTACCTGATGGATCCGAACGCAAGTTCGATGCCCCCGTGACCGTTGCCGATGTGGCGATGAGCATCGGTGCCGGCTTGGCCAAGGCGGCGCTTGCCGGTAAGGTCAACGATAAGGTGGTGGATACCAGCTACTTGATCGAACAGGATGCCGACCTCGCCATCATCACGGACAAGAGCCCGGAAGGCGTCGATATCATCCGCCACTCCACCGCGCACTTGCTAGCCTACGCGGTCAAGGAGCTGTTCCCGGACGCCCAGGTGACCATCGGCCCGGTGATCGAGAACGGCTTCTATTACGATTTTTCCTATAAGCGCCCATTCACCATGGACGACCTCGCGGCGATCGAAGCCAAGATGGCCGAATTGGCGAAGAAGGACGAGCCGGTCACGCGCAAAGTGCTGCCGCGCGACGAAGCGGTGGCGTACTTCAAGTCTATCGGCGAGGATTACAAGGCGGAGATCATCGCCAGTATCCCGCAGGGCGAGGATGTTTCGCTCTATAGCGAAGGCAATTTCACCGACCTTTGCCGCGGACCCCACGTCCCTTCCACCGGCAAACTCAAGGCATTCAAGCTCATGAAGCTGGCGGGCGCCTACTGGCGTGGTGATTCCAATAACGAGATGCTGCAGCGCATCTACGGTACGGCCTGGGCCAAGAAGGAAGACCTCGACGCCTACCTGCACATGCTGGAAGAGGCCGAGAAGCGCGACCACCGCAAGCTGGGCAAGCAACTCGATTATTTCCACATGCAGGACGAAGCGCCAGGTATGGTGTTCTGGCATCCGCGTGGCTGGAGTATCTGGCAGGAAGTCGAGCAGTACATGCGTGACATGTTCCGCAGCTACGGCTATCAGGAAGTGAAGACGCCGACCATCATGGACCGAACGTTATGGGAGAAGTCGGGCCACTGGCAGAACTATCGCGACAACATGTTCACGACGTCGAGCGAGAACCGTGATTACGCCGTGAAGCCCATGAACTGCCCGGGCCATATCCAGATATTCAACAGCGGCTTGCACAGCTATCGTGACTTGCCGCTGCGATTGGCCGAGTTCGGTTCCTGCCATCGCAACGAGCCGTCCGGCGCCTTGCATGGTCTGATGCGTGTCCGAGGATTCACGCAGGATGACGCCCACATCTTCTGTACCGAAGAGCAGATCGAGGCGGAAGTCGCGGCCTTTATCGACATGTTGTACAAGGCTTATGGCGATTTCGGTTTCACCGACGTGCTGGTCAAGCTGTCCACGCGCCCGGAGAAACGTGTCGGTTCAGATGAGACCTGGGACAAGGCGGAGGCTTCCCTGGAAGCGGCGCTCAAGAAGAACAACCTGGCCTTCGACCTGCAGCCGGGCGAAGGCGCGTTCTATGGCCCCAAGATCGAGTTCACCCTGAAAGACTCGCTGGGGCGCCTGTGGCAATGCGGGACGATCCAGCTCGATTTCAACTTGCCGGAACGCCTGGATGCCGAGTACGTGGCGGAAGACAACTCGCGCAAGCGCCCGGTCATGTTGCACCGCGCCATCGTCGGTTCCATGGAGCGCTTCATCGGCATCCTGATCGAGAACTACGCAGGCGCCATGCCTTTGTGGCTGGCACCGGTGCAGGCCATGGTGCTGAATATCAGCGATAGCCAGGCGGAATACGTCAATCAAGTCGTCGCTGAACTGCGCAAGAACGGTCTGCGCGTGGAATCGGACTTGAGAAATGAGAAAATAACCTATAAAATACGCGAACATAGCATGCAGAAGATGCCTTATCTGCTAGTCGCAGGTGAGCGTGAAATGCAAAGCGGGCAAGTGGCCGTGCGTACCAGAAAAGGTGAAGACCTGGGTTCCATGCCGGTGCAGGCGCTGATCGAGCGGCTGCAAGGTGAAGTAAAAGCCAAGGTTTAACCGGCGGGTAGCGCGGTCAAATTTTTTATAGCCCATTGAATAAACAACTGGAGAATTTGCGATAGCTCAAGAAAAGGAAGTACGAATCAACGGTGACATCACTGCCCCGCAGATTCGTTTGGTTGGTATCGAAGGCGAGCCACTCGGCATCGTCAGTTTGAACGAGGCATTTGCAAAAGCGGAAGAAGCCGACATCGACCTGGTCGAGATCGCACCGCAAGCAGTCCCGCCGGTCTGTCGTTTGATGGACTACGGCAAGTTCAAATATGCGGAGAGCAAACGCCAGCACGAAGCCAAGCTTAAGCAAAAGCAAGTTCAGGTTAAAGAAGTGAAGTTCCGTCCGGGTACGGACGATGGCGATTACAACGTCAAGCTGCGGAACCTGATCCGGTTCCTGCAGGATGGCGATAAAGCGAAGATCACGTTGCGTTTCCGCGGTCGTGAGATCACGCATCAGGAGCTGGGTTTGGCCCTGCTCAAGCGTGTCGAGGCGGATCTGCAGGAATACGCGGTTGTCGAGCAGTTCCCGAAGATGGAAGGCCGGCAGATGGTGATGGTATTAGGTCCACACAAAAAACCTAAGTAAGCTCTAAAGGATTCTGAGTGATACGGCGAAATGGCATGCCTAAGCACTCTTAACTACTCTCAAAGGAGAACAAAATGCCAAAGATGAAGACCAAGAGCGGCGCCAAAAAGCGCTTCAAGTTCTTGGGGAATGGCAAGGTCAAGCGTACCCATTCGCACCTGCGCCACATCCTCACCAAGAAGACCACGAAGCAGAAGCGCAAACTGCGCGGTACTGCCATCGTTTCCGCAACTGACGTCAAGCGCGTTCGCGCCATGATGCCGACTCAATAAGGAGATAGAACATGCCTAGAGTCAAACGTGGTGTCATCGCTCGTGCACGTCACAAGAAGGTTCTGAACGCTGCCAAGGGTTACCGTGGTCGTCGCAAGAACGTCTACCGCATCGCCAAGCAGGCGGTGATGAAGGCGGGTCAATACGCATACCGTGACCGCCGTCAGAAGAAGCGTCAATTCCGTACCTTGTGGATCGCGCGTATCAACGCCGGTTCCCGCGAATTCGGCCTGACCTACAGCCGTTTCATGAACGGCCTGAAGAAGGCTGCGATCGAAGTCGATCGTAAGGTACTGGCTGACCTGGCAGTATTCGATAAGCCTGCTTTTGCCAAGTTCGTCGAACTGGCTAAGTCCGGCCTCGCTGCTTAAGTAAGTATCAGTGGAAAGAGGAGGCCTAGGCCTCCTTTTTTTACGGCATAATCTCAGCCTATGACGACCCGCCAATAACGAATCCATGCAAACCCTAGAACAAATATTGCCCGAGGCCCAGCAGGCCTTCGCGGCGTGCGAGACGATCAACGACCTGGAGCAAGCCAAGGCGCGCTATCTCGGTAAAAGCGGCGTGCTGACCGAACAGCTCAAGGGCTTGGGCAAGCTGTCTGCGGAAGAACGTCCTGCCGCAGGGGCAGCGATCAATGTCGTCAAGCAAGGCGTGGAAGATGCCTTGAAGGCCAGGCGTGATGCGTTGCTGAACGCCGAGCAAGCCAAACAGTTGGCGAGTGAATCCCTGGATGTGACACTCCCTGCACGCAGTCGCGGCCAGGGTGGTTTGCATCCGGTGACGCTGACGCTGAACCGTATCGAGCAATTGTTCCACTCCATCGGTTTCGCAGTGGCCGAGGGGCCGGAGATCGAATCCGATTTCTACAATTTCACCGCATTGAACATTCCGGAAGATCATCCGGCGCGCGCCATGCATGACACCTTCTATGTCGATGAGCAGCACGTGCTGCGTACGCACACGTCGCCGGTGCAGGTGCATTACATGCAGGATGCACTCAAGGACAAGAGCGGCCCACCGCTGAAGATCATCGCCCCGGGCCGTGTCTATCGCGTGGATTCCGATGCGACGCACTCCCCGATGTTCCACCAGGTAGAGGGCTTGTGGGTCGACGAGCATATCAGCTTCGCCAACCTCAAAGGCGTGGTACAGGATTTCCTGCAACGCTTCTTCGAGCGCGATGACCTGCAAGTCCGTTTCCGCCCGTCGTTCTTCCCGTTCACCGAGCCGTCGGCCGAGATGGACATGAGCTGGAATGGTGGCTGGCTTGAGATCGGCGGGTGCGGTATGGTGCATCCCGAAGTCTTCAAGCATGTCGGTATCGACAGCGAGAAGTATCGTGGTTTCGCTTTCGGCCTGGGCGTCGAGCGACTGACGATGCTGCGTTATGGCGTCAATGACTTGCGCTTGTTCTTCGACAACGATCTGAGATTCCTCAAACAGTTCAACTAGCCTGAATTAACAACTAGAGCTCACATGCAATTTTCCGAACAGTGGCTACGTACCTTCGTTGACCCGGCGCTCGATAGCGATGCGCTGAGTCATCTCCTGACCATGGCCGGCCTTGAGGTCGAAGAGGCCAAGCCGGTCGCCGCCAGCTTCAGCAAGGTCGTCGTGGCGCAGATCATCAGTGCCGAGAAACACCCGGATGCCGACCGCTTGCAGGTATGCAAGGTCGATGTTGGCGCTGCCGAACCTTTGCAGATCGTCTGTGGCGCCGCGAATGCGCGTGCCGGTCTCAAGGCGCCGTGTGCTCTGGTCGGCGCAGAGCTGCCCGGCTTCAATATCAAGCAGGCCAAGGTGCGCGGCATCGAGTCCTTCGGCATGATGTGTTCGGAGAAGGAGCTGGGCCTGGCGGAAGAGAGTGAGGGGATCCTGGAATTGCCCGCCGACGCTCGCGTCGGTGAGAGTATCCGGACATTCCTTGAGCTGGATGACCAGTCACTGACATTGAAGCTGACGCCCAACCGCAGCGATTGCCTGAGCATCCTCGGCATCGCGCGTGACGTGTCGGCCTTGACCGGATCACCGATCACGCAGCCGGTGATCGAGGCTGTTGAAGTCAGCACCGGTGCGCAGCGCACGGTCACCGTCAAAGAGACGGAAGCCTGTCCACGCTATGCCGGACGGATGGTCACGGGGGTGAATGCCACAGCAGCTACGCCCGACTGGATGATCCGACGTCTGGAACGCAGTGGTTTGCGCAGTATCAGTGCCATCGTCGATATCACCAATTATGTGCTGCTGGAACTCGGTCAACCCCTGCACGCCTTCGATGCCGCCAAATTGAGCGGTAATATCGAAGTGCGTTATGCCCGGCAGGCGGAAAAGCTGGCCCTGCTCAACGACCAGACCGTCGAACTGCATCATGACATGCTGACGATCGCCGATGACAATGGTGCCATCGCCCTGGCCGGCATCATGGGTGGCGCCAGCACGGCGGTCTCCGATGCCACCACCGACATCTTCCTGGAAAGCGCGTTCTTCGTACCCGGCGTCATCGTCGGCAAGGCGCGGCGCCTGAATTTCTCCACGGATTCCTCCTACCGGTTCGAGCGGGGTGTCGATTTCGCCAATACGCGCTCAGCACTGGAACGAGCGACCGCCTTGGTGCTGGAGATCTGCGGCGGTGAAGCCGGCCCTGTGACCGAAGTATTGAATCGGCTGCCGGAACGCCGCCCTGTGACACTGCGCATGCAACGCTTGAGCGCAGCATTAGGAATCTCGCTCGACGCGGGCGAAGTCGCCAACCTGTTCGATCGGTTGCGGTTCGCCTATCAGCAATCGGCTGATGTGTTCCATGTCACCCCGCCCAGTTATCGCTTCGATATCGCCATCGAGGAAGACCTGATCGAAGAGGTCGCGCGACTCCACGGCTACGAGAACATCCCGGCCATCCCACCGCATGCGGACCTGCATATGCAGCCGGATCCCGAGAGCCGCCTCAATCATGCCGTACTGCGCGATACCCTTGCCGCACAGGGCTACCAGGAGATCGTCAGTTACAGTTTCGTCGATGAATCCTGGGAAAAGGCTTTGCTCGGCAATCCGGATCCCATTGCGCTCAAGAATCCCATCGCCAGCAATATGAGCGTGATGCGCTCCGGTCTCTGGGGTGGCTTGATCGACACACTGGTCTATAACCTCAACCGCAAGCAAGAGCGTGTGCGCCTGTTCGAGATTGGTGCCGCCTACAGTGCCTCGGAGGGGCGATATCATGAAACCATGCGCATCTCTGCGCTGGCCTATGGCGACGCATCCCCAGAACAATGGGCGGAAGCCTCACGAGACATCGATTTCTACGACCTGAAGGCCGATGTCGATGCCTTGACCGGTGGTCGCGCGCAATATGTCGCGGCCGAACATGTCGCCCTGCATCCGGGCCAGTCCGCCCGAGTGATGCTGGACGGCAAACCTGCCGGCTGGATCGGCAAGCTGCATCCGAAGTGGCAACAGCACTACCAGTTGCCACGTGGCACCATGTTGTTCGAATTGGATGTCATGCCGCTATTGCAGCGTGACGTACCGCGTTATCGCGAGGTGGCGAAATTTCCGCCGGTGCGACGCGACCTAGCCGTGATCGTGGATGAAAACGTCTCCGTCGATGCCCTGATGGGTACCATGCGACAGCATAAAAATCCGCTCGTAAGTGACATCGGATTGTTCGATGTTTACCGCGGAAAAGGTATCGCTGAAGGCAAAAAAAGCCTTGCTTTTCTGGTGCTTATGCAAGATACTCAAAAAACTCTGACGGATGCAGAAGCCGATGAAGTGATGGCAAAACTGCTCGATTCTATAGTTCGCCAGCACGGTGCAGAACTACGAAAATAGATAACAAGACAAGCAAAAATCAAATAGGTAGTTTGAGAGGTTTGAATGACACTGACTAAAGCTGATTTAGCCGATTTACTGTTCGAGCAAGTAGGCTTGAACAAACGCGAGGCCAAAGATATGGTCGAAGCTTTTTTCGAAGAGATCCGCACCGCACTTGAAGTTGGCGATAGCGTCAAGCTGTCGGGCTTCGGCAATTTCGAGTTGCGCCAGAAATCCGAACGTCCAGGCCGTAATCCCAAGACCGGTGAAGAGATCCCGATCACCGCCCGCCGTGTCGTCACTTTCCATGCTAGCCAGAAACTCAAGAGCAAGGTAGAAGAGGCTTATGGAGCACGCGGCTAAAGTCCAGCTTCCGCCGATTCCGGCCAAGCGCTACTTCACCATCGGTGAAGTCAGCGAGCTTTGTGGCGTCAAGCCTCACGTGCTGCGCTACTGGGAGCAGGAGTTCACGCAGCTCAAGCCCGTCAAGCGCCGCGGCAATCGCCGCTACTATCAGCATCATGAAGTCCTGCTGATCCGCCGCATCCGCGAATTGCTCTACGAGCAAGGGTTCACCATCAGCGGGGCGCGTAATCGCCTTGACGATCATCACGATGTCCCGGCCGCAGAAGTCTCCACGACTTCGGCCTCCGCTGTCACTGCCAATCCATCGCCATCCGATTTCGATATCCCAGCGTTGCGCAATGAGTTGCGCCAGGTGCTGGCTCTGCTCAACAGCGCCAGCTGACACAGTCCAGCGCGTTCTCCGGTTTTCCCTGCCATGGCTTTACGCTATAATGCACGGCTTGCCACGATCTATACGTGGCAACGGTTCGGGGTGTAGCGCAGCCTGGTAGCGTACTTGCATGGGGTGCAAGTGGTCGGAGGTTCAAATCCTCTCACCCCGACCAATCTTGAAAAAAGCTGCCGTCGGCAGCTTTTTTGCATTCAGCGGTCTGCATCACTCCCTACCAAGTATAAGGCGGAGCGGATGCGTTAAACTCTAGCTTTGCCAGACCGTCATCGAAGAGGTTCCATCATGAGTCAGAAATTGCGCTGGGGCATCCTGGGCGCAGCGCGCGTCAACGAACGCCTGTTGCCGGCCATCGTCGAGGCCCCCAATTCCGAACTGGTCGCGATCGCCAGCCGCCGTCAGGGCGCGGCAGCCGAAGTCCTGCAAAAGTATGCGCCCGGCATCACCGGGGTCGTCGTCCATGCATCGCTCGAAGCCTTGCTGGCCGACGATAATGTTCAGGCGGTCTACATCCCCTTGGCGAACGAGGAGCACGGCGAATGGGCGGTGCGCGCGATCGCTGCCGGCAAGCATGTGCTGGTCGAGAAGCCGATGGCAATCACAGTCGAGGACATCGATGCCATCGCAGCGGCCGCGGCTCAGCATCAGGTCAAGGTGATGGAAGGGTTCATGTACCGTTTCCATCCTCAGCATCAACGTGTGCAGGAGATCGTCAGATCAGGCCTGATCGGCGAGGTGCGATACGCCAAGGCCAGCTACTCTTTCATGATGCGGCCTGCACGGCTCTACCGATTGTCGCGCGACCCCAACCATGGTGGCGGCGCGATGTGGGATGTCGGGCCTTACGCGGTGCACTCCCTGCGTCATTGCTTCGAGGAAGATCCGGTCAGCGTGACAGCGATGGCAAAATACGTGGAGAGCGGGGCGGATATCGCCATGAGCGGCCTCATCGATTTCGGCAATGGCAGACGCGGCCATTTCGACATCAGTTTCGAATGCAGCCGCCAATCGGAGTACACCATCATCGGCACCAAGGGCAGCGTCAAATGTCACACAGTCTGGCAGTTGCCGGGTACCAACGATGTGCCGGTGATCAGCTGGTGGTCGGATGACGGACGGAGTGCGGTCGAAACCTATCCTGCCGCCAATCATTTCAATCTGGAGATCGAGCATTTCAGCGATTGCGTGCTCAACGACAAGGCGCCTGCGCTGAGTCTGCAGGATGCGCGCATCAATTGCGCCACGGTGGTCGCTTTATTGGAATCTGCCGCAACGGGCAGGGTGGTGAAGGTCTAGGCTATATAGCTCTAGCGGTTGCGCTGGGTACGTCGGTAACGCCACGGCGGGACCGGGTCAGGTTCCTGCCATAATCCCAGCCTCGCGCGTCGCGCTTCGATCTCGGCCGCTGCATAGGCTTCACGGTCATCGAGACGTTGTTCGCTCTGGTATTGACGGTAATGCCAGGCATAGCCTGACTGGATCTGCTTGAGGTTGATGTCCTGGCCGTTGAACACCACTTTGCCAACGGTCCGGCCGTACGGATCGGTCTTCTCCCATACGACGCTCACAGTGTTGCCGAACACCATACGGGCTAAAGACTGTTTCGCCGCCTGCCCGTAGGCCTGCGAGCGCTCGGGGGCGTCGATGCCACCCAGTCTTACCCGATGTTCCGTGAAAGTATCATCCAACACGATGATGCTGTCCCCATCCTGCACGCCGGTCACTTTGCCGACCAGTTCGGCCGCGAGCGACGGAAACGAAATCGCCAGCACGAAGCTGGCGATCACGAGACTTACCTGCTTGAAGCGCAATTAGTTGACTGCGTCTTTCAAAGCCTTGCCTGCGGTAAAGCCAGCGGCCTTACGAGCGGCGATCTTGATTTCCTTGCCGGTCTGCGGGTTGCGGCCGGTACGGGCTGCGCGTGCGGAGACCTTGAACGTACCGAAACCGATCAAGCTGACAGGCTCACCTTTCTTCAAGGACTTGGTGATGCTTTCAACAATGGCATTCAGCGCTTTGCCAGCATCTGCTTTGCTCAGTTCAGCACTTGCTGCGATCTGGTCGATGAGTTCTTGCTTATTCATTCTTATCTATCCTGATGGGTTGATGGAGCGTCAATCATAACCCAGATATGGCGCAAAGCCGCAACTGGCGCTTGCACATTCGTGAAAATCTCGGATATTCGACCGGTCGGGGCCAGAATTTAATCCTGATCAAGGCCTTGGGAAGGTATCCCCGGGCCGTGGCAAGGCGCCGAATGGACTAAACAAAAATGGCCCACATCACTGTGAGCCATTTTTTTAATGCTAGTATAATTTGGTGGGAGATCGGGGGGTCGAACCCCGGACAAACGGATTAAGAGTCCGCTGCTCTACCAACTGAGCTAATCTCCCTAAGGGCCGCAATTATCTGCAATATGGCCCCCTGTGTCAACCAGAAAACACCCACAAACTGACTTCGAAAGCCGATGTAATGTCGATCCAGACCATCACCACCCAACCCTACAGCGATCAGAAACCCGGAACATCAGGATTGCGCAAGCGCGTTCCCGTCTTCCAGCAAGCGCACTACCTGGAGAATTTCGTTCAGAGCATCTTCGATACCATCGAGGTGCCGGCCGGCGCGACCTTGACCGTGGGCGGGGATGGACGCTATTTCAATCGCGAGGCGATCCAGGTCATCCTGAAGATGGCGGCGGCCAATGGGTTCGGCAAGGTGCTGGTGGGTCAGGGCGGCATCCTGTCGACGCCGGCCGCCTCCTGCGTCATCCGCAAGTACCAGACCTATGGCGGCATCATCCTCTCCGCCAGCCACAATCCCGCTGGCCCGGATGGCGATTTCGGCATCAAGTACAACACCCCGAACGGCGGCCCGGCCCCTGAGAAGGTCACGGAAGCCATCTACGAACGCAGCAAAGTCATCAGCCAGTATCGCATTCTGCAGGCGCCGGACGTCAGCCTGGACAAGATCGGCCGTACCCAGCTGGGCGAGATGGTGGTCGAGGTGATCGACTCCGTGCTGGATTACACGGATCTCATGGCGACCCTGTTCGATTTCAACGCCATCCGTGCCTTGTTCGCCAGTGGTTTCCGCATGAAGTTCGACGGCATGCACGCCGTCACCGGCCCCTACGCGCAGGAGATCTTCGTCCATCGCCTAGGTGCGAGCGCCGATATGCTGATGAATTGCGTTCCGTTACCGGACTTTGGCGGCGGCCATCCAGACCCGAATCTCACCTACGCCCACGACTTGGTGGAGATCATGTACGGTGCCGACGCGCCGGATTTCGGCGCCGCGTCCGACGGCGACGGCGACCGCAACATGATCCTCGGCAGGGGCTTCTTCGTGACGCCATCGGATAGCCTGGCCATCCTCGCGGCTAGCGCCACGTTGGCACCGGGCTATGCGCAGGGCATCGCCGGCATCGCACGCTCCATGCCGACCAGTGCGGCGGCGGATCGTGTCGCCAAAGAGTTGGGTATCCCGTGCTACGAGACCCCGACCGGATGGAAGTTCTTCGGCAACCTGATGGACGCCGGCAAGGTCACGCTGTGCGGCGAAGAGAGCTTCGGTACCGGCTCCAGCCATGTGCGCGAGAAGGATGGTCTGTGGGCCGTGCTGTTCTGGCTCAATATCCTGGCGATCAAACGCCAGTCGGTCGAAGACCTGGTCAAACGGCACTGGGCAAGGTTCGGCCGCAACGTCTACTCGCGGCATGATTTCGAAGGTTTGCCGAGCGAGGCAGCCAATAGCATCATGCAGCATCTGCGAGCGAGCTTTGCAACCCTGCCGGGCCAGGTCTTCGGCCGGTATACCGTAAAAGAATGTGACGATTTCAGTTATACCGACCCGGTGGACGGCAGCGTCAGCAAGGCCCAGGGTGTACGTATCCTGTTCACGGACGGCTCGCGCATCGTCTTCCGGTTATCTGGCACCGGCACGGAGGGTGCGACCTTGCGCATCTATCTGGAAGCTTACGAGCCGGATATGACCCAGCACCATCTCGATGCGCAGGAAGCGCTGGCCGAGATGATCCAGATATCATTACAACTATCGCAACTGGTCGAACGTACCGGCCGCAAGAAACCGACCGTGATCACCTGAGTTGCGCGAACTGTGCGCTACCTTTTCATCCATCAGAATTTCCCCGGACAGTTCAGGCATATCGCCGCAGCGCTGGCCGCGGATCCATCGAACGAGGTCGTTGCCCTCGTAGACCAAGCCAATCGACGGGACGGACTGACACCTGCCGGTTTGCGGCTGCTCAGTTACGCTACGCCTCAAGGGGCATCCAAGACCACTCATCCGTACCTGCAAGGCTACGAAGCGTCGGTGCGTCGCGGCCAACAGATCGTGCGGGCATGTCTCGCATTGCAGCAACAGGGGTTCAGGCCGGATATCATCTGCGCCCATGCCGGTTGGGGTGAGGCGCTCTTTATCAAGGAGGTGTTCCCGGCGGCGATCCTGCTCGATTATTTCGAGTTCTTCTACCGCACCCGTGGGTCCGATGTCGGGTTCGATCAAGAGATGCAAACCCAGTCATTGGATGGGAACTGCAAGGTCCAGACCCGCAATTCATGCCACTTGCTCTCCATGGAGACAGCGGATTGGGGATGGTCCCCCACGCAATGGCAGGCGAGCCAGTTTCCGGAGCATTTCCGTTCGAGGTTGAGCGTGATCCATGAGGGTATCGATACTGATACCGTGAAGCCGGACGAGGCGGCTGTTTTCGAGTTGCCGGGTGGAGTGAAGCTAACCAAGCGCGATCAGGTGGTCACCTTCGTCAATCGCAATCTCGAGCCGTATCGCGGGTTCCACATCTTCATGCGGGCATTGCCGCGTATTCTTCAAGAGCATCCCGAAGCCCATGTGGTGCTGGTAGGGGGAGATGCGGTGAGTTACGGCAGCTTACCCAACGAGGGCGGTCATTGGCGTGCCAAGATGCTGGCGGAAGTAGGGGGCAAGCTCGATATGCACCGCGTGCATTTCGTCGGCAAGATCCCTTATGAGCGCTACCTGAGCCTGATCCAGGTCTCTTCTGCACATGTTTATCTTACCTATCCGTTTGTGCTGTCCTGGTCCATGCTGGAGGCCATGGCAACGGAGTGCGTGCTGATCGCTTCCGACACGCCGCCGGTCACGGAGGTGGTCGAACACGAGAAGAACGGGCTGCTGGTCGACTTCTTCGATGTAGATGCGATCGCTGAACAAGTGAAGAACGTCCTCAAGAATCCCAAGCGGTATCTAGCCATGCGTCAGCAAGCGAGGAAGACTATCCTCGAGCGTTACGACCTCAAGTCGATCTCCCTGCCGCAGCAACTACAGTTGTTCAAGTCACTGCCGGAGAGGCTAGCCAAAGCCGACCGTTGATTTGCCTGATCGAGGAATGAAGCAAAAGAAAAGGCCAGCAATCGCTGGCCTTGATTACTTCTTGCAGCTTAGCTGCCGACCTGTCGTGCCAACCACTCTTGTGGGTCAAGTTGACTGTCGTTGTTCTTGTCCATGGTCATGAACAAGGACTGATGGAATTTGATGAACTCATCTCTGGAAACCTTCTGGTCCCCATTGGTATCAATGGTCTTCATCATCGACATCTTGCGCAGTTCGCGGCTGTAACCGCCAGTCGCCAGACTGATCTCTTCCTCACCCTTGGTGCCCAGCCATTCCTTGCTGTCTAAGGTGCCATTACGGTTAAGATCGAGCTCGTCGAAGACATGGCCGTAATAACCATTGAACTCCTGAGCGGTCACCATATGGTCCGCGTTGTCGTCGAGCATCTTCATCATGCCCATCTTTTGTAGCTGCGTATTGTAGCCACCGGTACTGACCATGGTGGCGGCGTTCACCGTGAAAGTGAATGCGAGACCGGAAAGCAGCGCGGTGCCGAGCATGGTGAATCGTGTGTGTGGTGTAGTCATGATAATTCCTTCAATTAAAAGTAAGATTTTTAGAACATGACTAAATGCATTTAGTGACCGTTAGTCATCAATGTCCGGTGATTACTTACAATAATTGTGGAATTATTTTCCCACCCACTCGCCGAAGATAGCCTGTGGTTGAAAACATGGCCATCTGCATAAAACAGACGAGGCTAGTTCTCTAGCTGCCGAATGGTCATTGTTCCTTGATAGAGTCTTACATCCATTCTGCCGAGATAGGACATCCCGAGTAGGACATCGCCCCCTAGGCCTGGTGCTATCAGCGCGGAGACATCCTTGGCTTCGACGCCGCCGATCTTCACCGATTGCAACCGTGTCATATATGCCACCGCATCGCCATTGGCGGTTCTGGTGCGCACGGCGGTGCGGCTGGTGATGCCGAGCTTGTCCGCGACGCGCTGTGAGATGGCCACACCTGTGGCACCGGTATCGACCAGCACATTGACGCGCTGCCCGTTGATCAAGGCCTCAGCACGGTAGTGGCCGTCAGGACCGCGTTGTAGCGTGACGGTGCGATCCTCCC
>CBFGLF010000038.1:0-14738 GCA_965649545.1 uncultured Methylotenera sp. | reverse complement strand
TGGATCTCGTCCTTGTCGTCGATATCCACCGTGACGTGACCGCCGTTGGCCAGGCGACCGAACAGCAGCTCGTCCGCCAGCGCGCGGCGGATCGTATCCTGGATGAGACGAGCCATCGGACGTGCGCCCATGAGCGGATCGAACCCCTTCCTGCCGAGGTAAGCCTTGAGCGCATCGGTGAAGCTGGCTTCGACCTTCTTCTCGTGCAGCTGGTCTTCCAACTGGATCAGGAACTTGTCGACCACGCGCATGATGACCTCGGTGGACAATGGCGCGAACGACACGGTCGCATCGAGCCGGTTGCGGAACTCCGGCGTGAACATGCGCTTGATCTCGGCCAGTTCGTCGCCTGCCGTCGCACCCAGCGTGAAACCGATCCCGGTCTTGGAGATGGATTCGGCGCCGGCGTTGGTCGTCATGATGATGGTGACGTTCCGGAAATCCGCCTTGCGGCCGTTATTGTCCGTCAGCGTACCGTGGTCCATCACCTGCAGCAGGATATTGAAGATATCCGGGTGCGCCTTTTCGATCTCGTCCAGCAACAGCACGCAATACGGATGCTTGGTCACGGCTTCGGTCATGAGGCCGCCCTGTTCGAACCCGACATAGCCCGGTGGCGCGCCGATCAGACGGGAGACCGCGTGACGCTCCATGTATTCGGACATGTCGAACCGGATCAGTTCGATGCCTAGCGTGTAAGCCAGCTGGCGCGCGACTTCGGTCTTGCCGACGCCTGTCGGGCCGGAGAACAGGAAGGAACCGATCGGCTTCTGGTTGCTGCCCAGGCCGGATCGCGCCATCTTGATGGCGGCGGAGAGGGCTTCGATCGCCTTGTCCTGACCGAAGACGACGGCCTTGAGGTCACGCTCCAGCGTCTTCAGGGCGTTGCGGTCGTCGCTGGAGATATTCTTCGGCGGGATACGCGCGATCTTGGCGATGATGTCCTCGATCTCCTTGTTGCCGATGATCTTCTTCTGGCGCGACTTGGGCAGGATACGCTGGGCGGCGCCAGCCTCGTCGATGACGTCGATCGCCTTGTCCGGCAGGTGACGGTCATTGATGTACTTGGCGGAAAGCTCCGCCGCGGTGTTGAGCGCGGCAGCGGTGTACTTCACGCTGTGGTGCTTCTCGAAACGCGACTTGAGCCCCTTGAGGATCTCGACGGTCTCGGCCACGCTCGGTTCTTCCACGTCGATCTTCTGGAAACGGCGGGAGAGCGCATGGTCCTTCTCGAAGATGCCACGGTATTCCTGGTAGGTGGTCGCACCGATGCATTTGAGGCTGCCGTTGGAGAGGGCAGGCTTGAGCAGGTTGGAGGCGTCCAGCGTACCGCCGCTGGCGGCACCGGCCCCGATCAGCGTGTGGATCTCGTCGATGAAGAGCACGGCATCCGGTTGTTCGGACAGCTTCTTCATCACCGCCTTCAGGCGTTGCTCGAAGTCGCCGCGGTACTTGGTACCGGCGAGCAAAGCGCCCATGTCGAGCGAGTAGATGGTGGAATTGGCGAGCACATCCGGCACATCGCCTTCGACGATGCGACGGGCAAGGCCTTCAGCGATGGCGGTCTTGCCGACACCGGCTTCGCCGACCAGCAGCGGATTGTTCTTGCGGCGGCGGCAGAGGGTCTGGATCACGCGTTCGAGTTCGAGGTCGCGGCCGATCAAGGGGTCGATCTTGCCTGCCATGACCTGCTGGTTGAGGTTGAGCGTGAAATTCTCCAGCGCACCCGCTGGCGACGGTTCGGTCTCGGCTTCCTGTTCGGTCTCGGCACGTTTGGCCGTGGTATCGGCGACCTTGGCCACCCCATGCGAGATGTAATTGACCACGTCGAGGCGGGTCACGCCTTGCTGATGCAGGAAGAACACGGCGTGCGAATCCTTCTCGCCGTAGATGGCGACCAGCACGTTGGCACCGGTCACTTCCTTCTTGCCGGAGGATTGCACGTGCAGGATGGCGCGCTGGATCACGCGCTGGAAGCCCAGTGTCGGCTGGGTATCGACTTCGTCCGTGCCGTCGACGGTGGGCGTGTGTTCCTCGATGTAATTGTTGAGGTCGCTACGCAGGTTGTCGAGATTGGCGCCGCAGGAACGCAGGACTTCGGCCGCGGTAGGATTGTCGATCATGGCGAGCAGCAAGTGCTCGACCGTGATCAGCTCGTGGCGTTTCTGCCGAGCATCCATAAAGGCCATGTGTAAAGATACTTCCAGTTCTTGCGCGATCATCTAAGCTTCCTCAGCTTTCTTGTTACTACTAAAACGGTTGCCGCAAAGTCGGCCCGGGTTCAGGCCACTTCCATCGTACACTGCAGCGGATGCTGGTGCTCTCGGGCATAGTCCAGTACTTGGTTCACCTTGGTCTCCGCGATGTCATGAGGATACACCCCACACACGCCAGCGCCCTCGGTATGTACTTTGAGCATGATTTGCGTCGCCTGTTCGCGTGATTTGGCAAAAAAGCGCTGGATCACGTCCACTACGAACTCCATCGGCGTGTAATCGTCATTCAGCAGAATGACTTTGTACATGGAGGGAGGTTTAGGACGCGCGGTATCGGTGTCTGACACCACGCTTTCATCATGCTTGGTACTGGCCATATCTGTAGTCTATTTTGAGCCGAATCAGGAAATTTTCAAGCCCGCACTGAGTGTGGATATTGCCGTTCGTCGGCAGCGGGTTCCACGCGGGACTTTACGGGTATACGCGCACGCTCTTGACGTTACGGTCCTGCGTTTGCACGATCTCCAGCGTGTGTCCGGCGATCTTGATGCTGGTGCTGGGTTCCGGGATATCCTCGAAGTGCTCCAGTATCAGCCCGTTCAGGGTGCGGGGGCCGTCCAGCGGTAGGGTCAGCCCGAGTTTCTTGTTCATCTCGCGCAAGCTGCTGCTGCCATCGACCAGCCAGCTACCGTCCTCTTCCTTATGGAAGGAACTGCTGCGTAAAGGGGATTGCGTGGTGAAATCGCCAATGATCTCTTCCAATATATCTTCGAGCGTGATCAGGCCCTTGAGTTCACCGTATTCGTCGACGACCAGCGCGATGCGCTGGCGATTCTCCTGGAATTGCTGCAATTGCGTGTAAAGCGGGGTACCGCAAGGGATGAAATACGGTTCCGAGATGACCTCGCGCAAAGCCTCCACATCCAGCTCGCCGTCACGCAGCTGGTTCATCACCTTGCGGATATGGATGATGCCGACGATCTCCTCGGCCGGGCCTTGCCGGACAGGCAGGCGCGTATGGTGACTGGTGGAGATATGTTGCAGGATATCCTCCAGCGGCGCATCGAAGTCGATGGATTCGATCTGGGTATGGGCGGTCATCACGTCGTCGACCGTGGTCTTCTCCAGCTCGAACAGGTTGAGCAGGATCGCCCGGTGTTTCTTGGGAATGTAGCTACCGGCATCGATGACGATGCTGCGCAGCTCTTCCATGGAGATGGCCTGCGTCGATTCGGCGAAATTGACCTTGATGCCGAGCAAACGCAACAGTGCGCCGACGAACAGGTTGACGAACCAGACGATGGGCCGGGTCAGCCAGAGTAACGGGTAAAGGATGTAGCTGCAGGCGAAGGCGAACTTCTCTGGCTTCGCCGCCGCGATGACTTTCGGCGAGATCTCACTGAACACCAGGATGGCGAAGGTGACGGCCAGGGTGCCGAGCAGGACCACCCATTCGCCTTCACCGAACAGCTCGACCGTGATCAGTGCGACCAGCGTAGCCGACGCTGCATTGGCCAGGTTGTTGCCCAGCAGGATCATGCCCAGCAACTTGTCCGTCCGGTTCAATAGCGAGGCCGTCAGGCGGGCCCCGCGATGGCCTTCCTTGGCGAGGTGCCGCACGCGATAACGGTTGATGGACATCAGGCTGGTCTCGGCGATGGAGAAGAAGGCCGAGATCATGAGCAGGACGGCGAGTGCACCGAGCTGAAGGGAGATGGGGATATTGTCCAAGGGGGTAGGCAGTTAAGCGATGCCTTTAGTTTCCGCGGGAAGCGCAGCCCTTGTCAAGGCTGCGCTCGGGAGGATATCAGGGGGTGGCTTCGGCTTCCGGCTTCTTTTCGGCGCCGGTGATGAGGTTCTCACGGGAGACACCCAGGTACATGGCGATCGGGCTGGCGACCAGCACCGAGGAGTAGATGCCGAACAGGATGCCGATGGTCAGGGCCAGCGCGAAGTTGTGCAGCACCTCACCGCCGAAGAACAGCATGGAGCAGACCATGGTCTGCGTCATGGCGTGGGTGATGATGGTACGCGACATGGTGCGCGTGATGGCGTTGTTGATGATCTCGGGCACTGCGGCCTTGCGCATCTTGCGGAAATTCTCGCGTACCCGGTCGAACACGACCACGGATTCGTTCACCGAGTAACCCAGCACCGCCAGCACGGCGGCCAGCACGGTCAGGTTGAATTCCCACTGGAAGAAGGCGAAGAAGCCCAGGATGATGATGACGTCATGCATATTGGCGATGACCGCCGCGACCGCGAAGCGCCATTCGAAACGCATGGCGAGGTAGCCCATGATGCCGATACAGACCAGCAACATGGCAAGCGCACCGTTCTCGTAGAGCTCCTGCCCGACTTGCGGACCGACGAACTCGACCCGACGCATCTCGACCGTACTATCGACGTCGCGTAATGCATCCAGCACTTTTTCGGACAACTGGGCACTGGTCAGGCCTTCCTTCACTGGCAGGCGGATCAATACGTCCTTGCTGGTGCCGAAGTTCTGCACAGTGGCTTCCTTGAGGCCGACGCTATCGACGGCGCGACGCACCTGCTCAAGGTTGGCCGCTTGGGGATAGCTCACTTCCATCACGGTACCGCCGGTGAAATCGACACCGAGGTTGAGGCCGCGATGCGCGAGGAAGAAGATGGCCAGGATGAAGGTCACGAGCGAGATGGTCGTTGTCAGACGACCGTAGCTCATGAAGGGGATGTCTTTCTTGATTCTGAAGAATTCCATGATGCTCTGCCCGTTTATGCGCGATAGATCTGGCCAATAGCCAGTTTGTTGATCTTGCGGCGGTAGCCGTAGACCAGGTTGACGACCGATCTTGAGATCACGACCGCGCTGAACATCGACGTCAGGATCCCGAGGACGTGAACCACGGCGAAGCCCTTGACCGGACCGGTGCCGAACATGAACAGGGCCAGGCCGGCGATCAGGGTGGTGACGTTGGAGTCGAGAATGGTGTCGAACGCACGGTCATAGCCTGCATGGATCGCCGCTTGCGGCGTGTTGCCGTTGCGCAGTTCCTCCCGGATACGCTCGTTGATCAGCACGTTGGCGTCGATCGCCATGCCCAGGGTCAGGGCGATCGCCGCGAGGCCAGGCAGGGTCAGGGTCGCCTGCAGCATGGATAACAAGGCCACCAGCAACAACAGGTTGATGCCCAGCGCCAGCACCGAGATGGTACCGAAGACCATGTAGTAGATGATCATGAAGACCGCGATCGCGGCAAAGCCCCATAACGTGGAGTGCACGCCGCGCTTGATGTTCTCTTCGCCCATGCTTGGGCCGACGGTACGCTCTTCGATGATCTCCATCGGTGCTGCCAAGGCGCCAGCACGCAACAGCAGGGAGACGTCGGTGGCTTCCTGTGGGCTCGCCATGCCGGAGATCTGAACGCGGCCGCCGCCGATCTCTTCATTGATGACCGGTGCGGTGATGACTTCCGCCTTGCCCTTCTCGATCAGCAGGATGGCCATGCGCTTCTTCACGTTCTCGCGCGTGACTTGCTTGAAGATACGTGCGCCGCGACCGTCCAGCGTGACGTTGACGACCGAGCCGCCGTTCTGCTGGTCGACCCCTGGGCCTGCATCGGTGATGTAGTCACCGGTCAGTACTACGTTCTTCTTCACCAGCAGCGGACGGCCGTCGCGATCGAGGAAGAATTCGTCGCCGAACGGTACTTGACCCTTGGCGGCATTCTCCAGCGTGACGAGGTCGGATTTGTCTTCATCCACCAGGCGGATCTCGAGGGTGGCGGTGCGCCCCAGGATCTCCTTGGCCTTGGCGGTATCCTGCACGCCCGGCAGTTGCACGACCACACGGTCGGCGCCTTGCTGCTGGATGATCGGTTCCGCGACGCCCAGTTCGTTGATCCGGTTATGCAAGGTCTGGATGTTCTGTTTCAGAGCGAATTCCTGGATACGGGTCTGCGCCTGTGGGTTGAGGCTGGCCTTAAGGACCTTCTCCGTACCGGTATCGGATTCCTTGAACGCCAGGTCCGCGAACTCCTTGTTCAGGATCTTCTGGGCTTTCTTCAGTTCCTCCGAGCTACTGAAACGCACGACCACCGTCTGCGCTTCACGACTGATACCGAGATAGGCCACACGCTCCTTGCGCAGACTGATACGGAAATCGCCGACGTAACGCTCGGCCGCCTGGTCCAGCGCCGCCTTCATGTCGACCTGCAGCAGGAAGTGCACGCCGCCGCGCAAGTCCAGGCCGAGGTACATCGGCAAGGCGCCGATGCTGCGCAACCAGTCCGGGGAGCGGGAAAGCAGGTTCAGGGCGATGGTGTAATCGCTGCCCAGCTTGGCCTGCAGCACATCCTTGGCCTTGATCTGGGTATCCGGATCCTTGAAACGTACCTTGATGCCGTTGGTGTCGAGGAAGATGGTCTCGTACTTGACCTCACCTTCGTTCAGCGCCGATTCGACTTGGCCCATGAGGGCGGTGTCGATCTTGACGGTGTTCTTGGCGGTGGAGACTTGGACGGCGGGAGATTCACCAAACAGGTTGGGTATGGAATAGAGCAGGCCCAGCACCAGGGTGATGAGCACCAGCATGTATTTCCATAAAGGGTAACGGTTCATGGCGAGACTCGCGAAAGTGTGCGGTTGATTGCGGGATTACAGGGACTTGATCGTGCCCTTGGGCAGCAGGGTCTGGATGGTGTGCTTCTGCACGTTGATCTCGACGCCGGTCGCGATCTCCAGGCTGACGAAGGCTTCGCCGACCTTGGTGATCTTGCCGAGGACGCCACCGACGGTGGTGACTTCATCGCCCTTTTGCAGCGCTTCGATCATCTTGCGTTGTTCTTTGGCTTGTTTCATCTGTGGGCGGATCAACATGAACCAGAACAGGACGAAGATCACGACCAGCGGAATGAAGCTGGTCCAGTCTGGGGATGCGGCTGCGGGTGCTGCGTATGCGTTGCTGATAAACACGGTAACCTTCCTTAATTCTTTGAATCACTTAAAGCGCAAAATTCTAACATAGTGCATGCACTCGCGCGCATCACTTCGCGCCGCGCTGCTGTGCGAACTCCGTGACGAAGGTGTCGAAGCGATCCTGCTCGATGGCGAGGCGCATGCCGGCCATCAGTTCCTGATAGTAGTGCAGGTTGTGGATGGTGTTGAGGCGTGCCCCAAGGATCTCGCCCAGGCGATGCAGATGGTGCAGGTACGCACGGCTGAAATGGCGGCAGGTATAACACTGGCAATCGGGGTCGAGCGGACCGGTATCCATCTTGTATTTGGCGTTCTTCAACTTGATGTCGCCATGACGGGTGAACAGCCAGCCATTACGCGCATTGCGGGTCGGCATCACGCAATCGAACATGTCGACCCCGCGGGAGACGGCGGCCACCAGATCCTCCGGCGTGCCGACGCCCATCAGGTAGCGGGGTTTGTCAGCGGGTAACTTGGGGGCGGTGTGCGCCAGGATGCGCAGCATGTCTTCCTTGGGCTCGCCGACGGAAAGGCCGCCGATGGCATACCCGTCGAAACCGATATCGACCAGTCCAGCGAGGGATTCATCGCGCAGGTCTTCATACATGCCACCCTGGATGATCCCGAAGAGTGCATTGGGGTTACCCATGTGTGCCTCCTTGCTGCGACGCGCCCAGCGCAGGCTGAGTTGCATCGAGTCGCGCGCTTCATCGTGACTGGCCGGGTAGGGCGTGCATTCGTCGAAGATCATGACGATGTCGGAGTTCAGGACTTTCTGGATGCGCATCGATTCCTCGGGGGTGAGGAAGCAACTGTCGCCATTGATCGGGGAGCGGAATTTGACGCCTTCTTCGCTGATCTTGCGTAACTCGCCCAGGCTCCAGACCTGGAAGCCGCCGGAGTCGGTGAGGATGGGGCCATCCCAGCCCATGAACTGGTGCAAGCCGCCGTGGGCGGCGATGACGTCCAGCCCAGGCCGCAACCAGAGATGGAAGGTGTTGCCGAGCAGGATGTGCGCGCCGATCTCGCGGATCTCGTCGGGATCCATGGCTTTGACCGAGCCGTAGGTGCCGACCGGCATGAAGGCGGGGGTTTGTACGTCGCCATGGGCAAGATGGACAGTGCCGCGGCGGGCCGCACCATCCTGTTTGATCAGAGAAAATCGCATGCTGTGAGAACCTTGACGGAAGCCGCGATACTAACATACAGCATCGTCACGACGCTTTGCTATACTAGCCGCAACTCATAAGGAAGCTTGTCCATGGCCGAACCGACCCTACGTCCTCGTCGCAGAAAACCGCTCATTGAGCCTGGTCTCCGGGAGCGCAGTATCTACCTGCTGCCTAACCTGTTCACGACGGCGGCGTTGTTCGCGGGCTTCTATGCCATCGTGCAGGCGATGAACGGCAAGTTCGAGCATGCGGCGGTCGCGATCTTCATCGCCATGGTCATGGATGGCCTGGATGGCCGTGTGGCGCGTTTGACCAACACCCAGAGCGCATTCGGTGCCGAGTACGACAGCCTGTCGGACATGGTCTCCTTCGGCGTGGCGCCGGCCTTGGTGCTCTATGTCTGGGCGTTGAAGCCGATGGGGAAGCTGGGCTGGATCGCTGCGTTCATCTATTGCGCCTGTGCGGCACTCCGTCTCGCGCGGTTCAATACCAAGCTGGATGACAGCGATAAACGCTATTTCCAGGGCTTGCCCAGCCCTGCGGCGGCGGCCTTGCTGGCCGGTCTGGTCTGGGTGTCGTTCGATAACGGCGTCAGTGGGGCTGAAGTCTTCTTCGGCTGGGTCAAGATGAAGTGGCTGGCCTGGGGCATCACCGTGTTTGCCGGCCTCTCCATGGTCAGCGACCTCAAGTACTACAGTGGCAAGGATATCAACCTGCGCAGCAGCGTGCCGTTCGTGGTCATCCTGCTGATCGTGCTGGCCTTCGTGCTGATCTCCTATAGCCCGCCTGAAGTGCTGTTCTTCGTCGCCTTGCTCTATGGGCTTTCCGGTTATGTGTTGTGGGTCAAGCGTCGAATCGCCGCCAAGGCAGAACCGCCCTTATCGACTTGATAAGAAAATACAAATTGTCCGAGGCTTGCCTTGATGCGCGAAAACCACTATATTTCACGCACTATGTTTTTCAATCGCTACACGACCTTGTCCCTCCCGCATTACGGCCTCCTCCTGGCCGGCCTGCTGCTGCGCCCCGCGCGCTAAACATCCCCCCACACTCCGGTAGTACCCAAGCGCCGCCTCGTGCTACACCAGGCTGGCAAAGCTCTATCTTTAAACGGATTTGAAGAACCATGAAAAACGACCAATTGATCATTTTTGACACGACCTTGCGCGATGGCGAGCAGAGCCCGGGCGCGGCCATGACCAAGGAAGAGAAGATCCGCATCGCGCGGCAGCTGGAAAAGCTCGGGGTGAACGTCATCGAGGCCGGGTTTGCGGCCGCGAGCCCCGGCGACTTCGAGGCGATCCACGCGGTGGCCGAGGTCATCAAGAAATCGACCGTATGCTCCCTTGCCCGCGCCAACGAGAACGATATCCGCCGTGCTGGCGAGGCGATCAAGCCGGCCAAGCATGGCCGTATCCATACCTTTATCGCGACGTCTCCCATCCACATGGAGAACAAGTTGCGCATGACGCCGGACCAGGTGTTGGAGCGGGCGATCCAGGCAGTGAAATGGGCCAAGGAGTATACCGATGACGTGGAATTCTCTGCCGAGGACGCCGTGCGTTCCGAGATGGATTTCCTGGTCAAGGTGTTCACTGCTGTGATCGAAGCCGGCGCCAAGACCATCAACGTCCCGGATACGGTGGGTTACTCCATCCCGGCCTTGTGGGGCGAGCGGATGCAGCAGCTGATCGCCCGCGTGCCGAATTCGGACAAGGTGGTCTGGTCCACGCACTGCCATAACGACCTCGGCATGGCCGTGGCCAATTCGCTCGCGGCCGTCATGGCCGGTGCCCGTCAGGTCGAATGCACCATCAATGGTCTTGGTGAACGTGCCGGTAACGCCAGCCTGGAAGAGATCGTCATGGCGGTGAAGACCCGTCGCGACGTGTTCAACCTCGAGACCACGATCGACACCACGCAGATCGTACCGACCTCCAAGCTCATCTCGACCATCACCGGCTATCCGGTGCAGCCGAACAAGGCCGTGGTCGGCGCCAACGCCTTCGCGCATGAGTCCGGTATCCATCAGGACGGCGTGCTCAAGCATCGCGAGACCTACGAGATCATGCGTGCAGAAGATGTGGGTTGGGGTGCCAACAAATTGACCCTCGGCAAGCTCTCCGGTCGCAACGCTTTCCGCACGCGCTTGAAGGAATTAGGTATCGAGCTGGAGAGCGAAGATGCCTTGAATGCTGCCTTCGCGCGCTTCAAGGAATTGGCAGACAAGAAATCGGAGATCTTCGACGAGGATATCCAGGCCCTGGTCAGCGACGAAGTGCTCGGCGAAGGTGACGACACCTTCAAACTCGTCTATCTGCATGTCGCATCGCAGACCGGCGAGACGCCCCACGCCATCGTCACGGTCTCCGACAATGGCGAGGAGAAACGTGCGGAAGCCGATGGCGGCGGTCCGGTGGATGCCGCGTTCAAGGCCATCGAGAGCATCGTCTCCAGTGGCGCCGAGTTGCAGCTCTACTCGGTGAACAACATCACCAGCGGCACGGACGCGCAGGGCGAGGTCACCGTACGTCTGTCCAAAGGCGGCCGGATCGTCAATGGCCAGGGCGCGGACACCGACATCGTCATCGCATCGGCGAAGGCGTACCTCAATGGCCTCAACAAGCTGCATCCCAGGTTCGAACGGGCGCATCCGCAAGTTTGAGCCACCAGAAGTCGAACGCGAGCGAGTAGATGGGCTGAGGGCACTCAGCCGAGATGGCATGGTTGCCATGGATGGATTTTTTCAGGAGTAGACATGTTACAGGGCAGGATTCAGGTCACGAGTTTCGATATGGGCAGGCTGTTCGCCATGATCGAGCACAGACGCAACCAGGGCAGTGGCGAGACAGTCAATCTGCAAACACTGGAAGAAGAGCTCGCGCGTTGCGAGGAGGTGTCTTCCGACGAAGTCGCTGCCGATGTGGTGACCATGAATTCGCGCGTCCTGTTATCCGACGTGCTGACCGGCAACGAGATCGCCTGCACGCTGGTGTTCCCGCAGGAAGCCGATGTCTCGCGGCAGCGGATCTCGGTGCTGGCGCCGCTCGGTACGGCGATCCTGGGCTATCGCGTCGGCGATGTCATCGACTGGCCGATGCCCTCCGGTGTGCGTCAATACAAGATCCTCGGGATCAGTTACCAGCCGGAAGCGGCCGGAGACTATCACCTTTAAGCCCATGCCGCCCCGTCATGGGCGGCAGCCACTATCTTTCAGATGCAGCCGTACCGGACATTGTCGCGCCACCACATCCTCGTGATGCTGGCCTTGCTCGCCCTCTATTTCATCTGGGGCTCGACCTTCCTCGCCATGAAGTTCGCGATTGAGAGTTTCCCGCCGTTCATGATGGCGGCGATTCGGTTCTCGGTAGCGGGTTTCCTGCTCTATGGGATATTGCGTTTGCGCGGCACGCCGGCACCGACATGGAAGCAATGGCTGGGCGCGACGGCCGTCGGCACGCTGTTGCTGTCGGTGGGTAATGCCGGTGTGGCGATCGCCGAGCAGACGGTCTCCTCTGGCGTCGCCGCCCTCACCATCGCCACGGTGCCCCTATGGATGGCTTTGTTCTCGGGTGTGTGGGGACACTGGCCGACCCGGCGCGAATGGACCGGCATCGTCGTCGGCACGGTGGGCGTCGCGGTACTGAGCACCGGCGGTGCCTTGCAGGCTAGCCCGTGGGGTACGTTCCTGCTGTTGCTCGCAGCGGCGAGTTGGGCCTTCGGTTCGGTCTGGGGCAAGCGGCTCGCCATGCCGGAAGGGGCGATGGCCAGTGCGTCGCAGATGCTGGCCGGCGGGATCATGTTGGTGATCTTCAGTGCGCTGAGTGGAGAACGCTTACCGGAAACCGTATCGGGGAAATCCGTCTGGGCGATCGTGTACCTGATCGTCTTCGGGTCTTTCATCGCCTACAGCGCTTACCTGTTCCTGCTGAAAGCAGTGAGGCCTGCGCTGGCGACCAGTTACGCGTTCGTCAATCCGGTCGTCGCCATGTTCCTCGGCGTGTGGCTGGCCAACGAGACCCTGGGCAGGGTCGAATACGTGGCCTTGTTCATCATCATCGTCGGAGTGTTGCTGGTGTTGCCGATCCGGTGGAAGAAGGAGGGCGCCGGTTAATGGCTGGCCCTATCGCCGGGTCTTGAGATAACGCCTGTCGTCGAACGTCGTCAGCCATTCAGGCCGATAAGCCGCCATCAGGGTGACGCCCATGCCGGTCAGCAGCGCTTCCGACCAGGCCATGAGCATGTAGAAGGGCAAGTACTCGCTGCGCAAATAGCTTGCAGTGTAGGCGCCGGCCTCGGCCAGGATGAAGCAGGTGGCGAATCCCAGTATCGCCATGGCCAGGGCGGCGGCGAAGAAGCCGTCGACCATCACATAGATGAAGAAATGGTTGGGCAGTTTGCGGTCGGACCAGCGGAAGATCGCATGGCTGACGATCACCGGCAACAGGGCCATCAGCAGGAAGTTGATGCCATAGCTCTCCAGCCCGGATGCGCCGAACAGGGTGACCAGCAGTAGCACCAGCGCCATGGCGATGAGTGCGAGGTAGGGGCCGAACATCAAGGTGAGCAGCGTGGCGCCGAGGACATGGAAATTGAGGCCAGGCTTGATGCCGGCCTTGATGCTCCAGAGCAGGCCCAGCGTGACGCAGGCACCGAGGAAGACATGCAGCATAGATGCAGACAGCATGCGCCATTCCGCCTTCCGTAGGCTGTGGATGAGCGTCAGTGCGCTGAGGGCGTTGGCGGCCCATAACAGATTGGTCGGCAGTAACAGATCAGGGAAATTCACGACGGTATGACCGCGGTCCGGTGCGGCGGGTTCTGTAGTTCAGGACGCATCGGTTAAACTCTTCAAGATAGACAGGAAATGGGGAAGATTTTGCAGCTTGCTTTATTCGATCTAGATAATACCTTGCTTGCCGGTGACAGCGATTTCCAATGGGGGCAGTTCCTCATCGAGGAAGGGCTGCTCGATCGTGCTGAACATCATGACCGTAACGTGCAGTTCTATGAGGACTACAAAGCCGGCCAGCTGGATATCGACGCGTTCCTGCAATTCCAGCTCAAGCCCTTGAGTCGCCATAGCAAAGACACGCTCAACGCCTTGCACCGCAAGTACATGGAGCGCAAGGTACGTCCGATGATGACGGACAAGGCACGTGCGCTGGTCGAGAAGCACAAGGCGCACGGCGACCTCATGCTCATCATCACCGCGACCAATAGCTTCGTCACCAAGCCCATCGCCACCGAATTCGGCATCGACAACCTGATCGGTACCGATCCCGAATGTATCGATGGCCGCTACACCGGGGGTGTGACGGGCATTCCCAGTTTCCAGCAGGGTAAGGTCACACGCTTGCATGCATGGCTGGAGGCGCAGGGGAAGTATCTGGAAGATTTCGAGAAGAGCTGGTTCTACAGCGACTCACATAATGACCTGCCGCTACTTAAGCTGGTGACCGACCCGGTCGCGGTCGACCCGGATCCTGTGTTGAAGGCCTATGCCGAGGAACAGGGCTGGCCCATCATCTCCCTACGTTAGCTGGTTCAGCGGTGCAGCAGGATCTCGAGCACGAACTTGCTGCCCGCATAGGCAAGCAGGAGCAGCACGAAGCCCGTCAGTGTCCAGCGAATGGCGGTGCGACCGCGCCAACCGTAAGCGGCACGACCCAGTAACAAGCCACCGAAGATCACCCAGGAGAGAATGGTGAACAGGTTCTTGTGGTTGAACTTCAAGGGCTGGTGGAACAATTCTTCCGAGAACATCATGCCGCTCACCAGGGTCAGCGTGAGCAGGATGAAACCGAGCGCGATGACCCGAAACAGCAGCGTTTCCATCGTCATCAGGGGCGGGAAGTCCGGCAGTTTGAACAGCGTCGGTTTCTGGTGCAGATTCCGCTCCGCGACCGCCATGAGCAAGGCGTGCATGGCGGCGAACGTGAACAGGCTGTATGCCAGCATGGCGATGATCAGGTGGGCCAGGAACATCGGCTGATCGGCATAAGGCAGCAGGTGGGTCTCCGGGCTCAGTTTCTGCAGCAGCACGAACACCGCCGCAGGCGGTAACACGAACGCCTGCAGGCTATACAAGTGATGCCTGAGGTCGGTGATCCAGTAGATCAGCACCGTCAGCCAGAAGATGGCGGAGAGCGCATTGCTGAAGCCGAGATTGAAGCCGCCGCTGAATAATGAACAGTAAAGCACATAGCCGTGCAGGACGAGCCCGGCGGCGATGGCGAACGAATGCCAGCGAAGGCGTTTCGTGCTGACGGCGAGCTTGGGGCTGAACCAGAAATCGGCTGCAACCAGCAGGTAGATCAAGGCGGTCAACAGGTACGGGATAAACTCGATCATGCTTTGGCTATGACTTGGGTTAAAATCGAATCTTATT
>CBFGLF010000037.1:0-14880 GCA_965649545.1 uncultured Methylotenera sp. | reverse complement strand
GTGCCTTCTGCGATGATGAGTCCGCCACCATCTCCACCTTCGGGACCGAGGTCGATGAGCCAGTCCGCCGTTTTGATCACATCCAGGTTATGTTCGATGATGACGATGGTGTTGCCGTGGTCGCGCAGGCGATGCAGTACATCGAGCAAGAGCTGGATGTCGGCAAAGTGCAGGCCGGTGGTCGGTTCGTCGAGGATGTAGAGCGTACGGCCGGTATCGCGCTTGGATAATTCGAGCGCAAGTTTGACGCGTTGCGCTTCGCCACCGGAAAGCGTGGTCGCCGACTGGCCCAGCGTGATGTAGCCAAGCCCGACATCGAGCAGGGTCTTGAGCTTGCGCTGCACGACGGGGACTGCGTTGAAGAACTCATGGGCCTGTTCGACCGTCATCTCCAGGACTTCCCGGATGTTCTTGCCCTTGTAATGGATCTCCAGTGTCTCGCGGTTGTAGCGATGACCTTTACACACGTCGCACGGCACATAGACATCCGGCAGGAAGTGCATCTCCACTCGCAGAACGCCATCGCCCTGACAGGCCTCGCAACGACCACCCTTGACGTTGAATGAATAGCGCCCCGGACCGTAACCGCGTGCGCGGGATTCCGGCACACCGGCGAACAGTTCGCGGATCGGCGTGAACAGTCCGGTATAGGTGGCAGGGTTGGAACGTGGCGTCCGGCCGATCGGGCTCTGGTCGACATCGACCACCTTGTCGAAGAACTCCAGTCCGTCGATGGTCTCGAACGGTGCCGGTTCGGTCGAACTGCCGTAGAGATGCTGTGCGACGACACGGTACAGCGTATCGTTGATGAGTGTCGATTTGCCGGAACCAGAGACGCCGGTGACGCAGGTGAGCAGGCCCACCGGCAAGTCCAGCGTGACGTCTTTCAGGTTGTTGCCGCTGGCCGTAGTCATCTTCAGCCAGCGCTTGGCATTCGGCGCGTGCCGCTTCTTCGGCACTTCGATCTTCTTCTTGCCGCTCAGGTATTGTCCCGTCAGCGAGTGCGCGTTGCTCTGGATCTCCTGCGGCGTGCCTTCGGCGACGATGTTCCCGCCATGCTCGCCTGCACCCGGGCCGATGTCGACCACGTAGTCCGCGGCCATGATGGCGTCCTGGTCATGCTCGACCACGATCACGCTGTTGCCGATGTCGCGCAGCCTCACCAGCGTCTCGAGCAGGCGATCGTTGTCGCGCTGGTGCAAGCCGATGGACGGTTCGTCCAGCACGTACATGACGCCGGTGAGCCCGGAGCCGATCTGCGATGCGAGCCGGATGCGCTGTGCCTCGCCGCCGGAAAGGGTTTCGGCGGAGCGGGAGAGCGAGAGATACTCGAGGCCGACATTGGTCAGGAACTTCAGTCGGTTGCTGATCTCTTTGACGATCTTGTCGGCGATCGCCAGTTTCTGGCCCGAGAGTTCGAGGGTGTCGAAGAAAGTGAGCGCCTGCTTCAACGGGGCCTCGCAGACTTCGTGGATGTTGCGACCGCCGACCTTGACGTGGCGGGCCTCGCGGCGCAGGCGGGTGCCGCTGCAATCCGGGCAGGCCTGGGAATTGAGGTACTTGGCCAGCTCCTCGCGTACGGTGACGGAATCGGTCTCGTGGTAGCGGCGTTGCAGGTTGTTGATGATGCCTTCGAACGGATGGCTCTTCTGGAAATAGGTGCCGCGTTCGTTCAGGTATCTGAAGGCGATGCTGTCCTTGCCGCTGCCATGCAGCAAGATCTGCTGGATGTGCGCGGCGAGGTTCTCGAAGGCGGTGTCGAGGTCGAAGCCGTAGTGCGCCGCCAGGCTGGTCAGCATCTGGAAGTAGAACTGGTTGCGCTTGTCCCAGCCCTTGATCGCACCGGCGGCGAGCGACAAGTGGGGGAAGGCGACCACGCGCTTGGGGTCGAAGAAGCTGATCTGCCCGAGACCGTCGCATTTGGGGCAGGCGCCCATCGGGTTGTTGAACGAGAACAGGCGCGGTTCGAGCTCTGCCAGTGAGTAGTCACACACCGGGCAGGAGAACTTGGCGGAGAACAGGTATTCCTTGCTGGTATCCATCTCCATCGCCACAGCTTTGCCTTCGGCCAGACGCAGGGCGGTCTCGAAAGATTCGGCGATGCGCTGCTTCATGTCGGCGCGCACCTTGAGACGGTCCACCACCACATCGACGTTGTGCTTCACGGTCTTGGCGAGTTTGGGCACGCTGTCCATCTCATAGATCTCGCCATCGACACGCACGCGCACGAAGCCTTGCGCTTTCAGTTCCTCGAACAGGTCGACCTGTTCGCCCTTGCGATTGCTGACCACCGGCGCCAGGATCATGAGCTTGGTATCTTCCGGTAGTGCCAGCACATGATCGACCATCTGCGAGACGGTTTGCGCTTCGAGCTTGATGCCGTGATCCGGGCATTCCGGGTCGCCGGCACGCGCGTAGAGCAGGCGCAGATAATCATGGATCTCGGTGACGGTACCGACCGTCGAACGTGGGTTGTGCGAGGTGGATTTCTGCTCGATGGAGATGGCCGGCGACAGGCCCTCGATGAGGTCGACATCCGGCTTGTCCATGCGGGCCAGGAACTGTCTTGCGTAAGCGGAAAGCGATTCGACGTAACGCCGCTGACCCTCTGCGTACAAGGTGTCGAAGGCAAGTGAGGACTTACCTGACCCGGAGAGGCCGGTGATGACGATCATCTTGTTGCGTGGCAGATCGAGCGAGACGTTCTTCAGATTGTGGGTGCGGGCACCGCGTATACGTATGTAATCCATGTGGCTCTGACGACGAGTGGGGCAACCTGTTAATATACGCAATTTTCAGCCTTTCATTCAAACTTTCCATGGCTCATTCAGAACAGATGTCCGCGCTTGAAGTCCGGGCAAGCATGAGCTTGGCCTCGATCTACGGCCTGCGCATGCTGGGCATGTTCCTCATCCTGCCGATCTTTTCGATCTACGCGGAAACGCTCCCCGGCGGCGACAGTCATCTGCTCATCGGTCTGGCGCTGGGCGCCTATGGCCTGACGCAGGCGATGTTCCAGCTGCCGTTCGGCATGGCTTCCGACCGCTACGGCCGCAAGCGCATGATCTACATCGGCCTTGTGCTGTTCGTCATCGGTAGCCTGGTCGCGGGTTTCGCCGACGACCTTTATACGGTGATCATCGGCCGGGCCATCCAGGGCGCGGGAGCCGTCTCGGCCGTGGTGACGGCGCTGGTCGCCGACCTCACGCGTGAAGAGCATCGCACCAAGGCCATGGCCATGATCGGCGGCACCATCGGCATCACCTTCGCGCTGTCGTTGATCCTCGGTCCGGCATTGAACCAGTGGATCGGCGTGCCGGGCATCTTCCTGCTCACGGGCGCACTCGCCGCGCTGGCCATCCTCGACGTCAAGTTCCTCGTGCCTGACCCGCTCATCACGCGCTTCCATTCCGATGCGGAAGCCGCGCCCAGCAAGCTCAAGGATGTGCTGAAGGACGCCCAGCTGCTGCGCCTCAATTTCGGGATCTTCGCGCTGCACGCGGCGCAGATGGCGATGTTCGTGGTGGTACCGTTCGCCATCAAGCAGACCAGCGGCATGAGCGAGAACGACCACTGGATGATCTACCTGCCGGTGATGGTGGTGTCCTTCGCCATGATGGTGCCGGCCATCATCTACGGCGAGAAACGTGCACAGCTCAAACGTGTCTTTGTCGGCGCCATCGCCATCATGCTGGGCGCGCAATTGCTGTTCGCGTCCTCGGTCAGCCATTTCTGGGGCATCGTCATCTCGCTGTCCGCCTACTTCATCGCCTTCAACGTGCTGGAGGCGAGCCTGCCTTCGCTCATCTCCAAGATCGCGCCTGCGGCTTCCAAGGGCACGGCCATCGGCGTCTACAACACCGCACAATCGCTAGGCGTGTTCATCGGCGGCACGCTGGGCGGCTACCTGTCGCACTTCCACGGCTTCGCTTCGGTGTTCGTGTTCTGTAGCGTGCTGATGGGCTTGTGGCTGGTGTTCGCGGTCAGCATGAAGACACCGCCGGCAGTAAAAAGTAAGATGTATCACGTGGATGAATTGAATGCCGCGGCGGCGAAAAAACTGTCGCGCAGCCTCGGCAAACTGCCCGGTGTGCGTGAGGCGGTCGTGCTTGCGGAAGAGGGTTTGGTTATACTAAAGGTCGATATGTTGCAGGCGTTCGATGAATCGGAAGCGCTGCGCTTGATAGCGAGATAAACAGGAGAAGAAGACGATGGCATCGGTGAACAAAGTGATACTGGTCGGTAATCTGGGACGCGATCCGGAGATGCGTTATATGCCCTCCGGCGATGCGCTGGCGTCGTTCAGCATCGCGACGACGGATAGCTGGAAGGACAAGAACGGCCAGAAGCAGGAACGTACCGAATGGCACCGGATCTCCATGTTCGGCAAGCAAGCCGAGATCGCCGGCGAGTACCTGAAGAAAGGCTCCTCGGTCTACATCGAGGGCCGTCTGCAGACCCGCAAATGGCAAGACAAGGAAGGTAACGAACGCCAGACCACCGAAGTGGTGGCCGACCGCATGCAGATGCTGGGTGGCCGTGGTGGCGGCAACACCTATGAAGTCATGGATGACGACATGAACCAGGATGCGCCGCGTCAATCCGCGCCGGCCAGCGCGCCCAAGCAGGCGCCTGCGCAGAAGCCTGCCGGCGGTGGCGGATTCGACGATTTCGAGGACGACATCCCCTTCTAGCTTGCAAGCAGCAGGATGTTAAAGAGCAGACAGACGGCCGCGATCGCGGCCGTTTTCTATGGTGCATTCACCCCCAAGACTACACGACGACTCGGGCAATGGCCGCGCTAGGCTTTGACGGCGAATTGCAGGTCCTGCACGATGCCCCACGCCATCAGGATACCGACCAGCACGACCCCGAAGCCGACCGCCCCGGTGCAGCCGATGGCGGTGGTCAGCATCGCCGCCGCGCCTTTGCGTTTCAGGCGGAAGATGGTCTTGACCCCCTGGTAGACCAGGGCCACGGAGGCGATGCCGGCGACGCCGTGCAGGACCAGGTTGACCGCCATATTCGGCACCAGATAGAACAAGGAGACCGCCCAGAACGGCGTCGTCGCCACCGCGATCACCAGGAAGGCATCGCGATAGGAGGGCCGGATCTCGACCATGTCCGCCAGCATCTGGGTGATCCAGGCCATGACGATGACGCCGACGACCAGTGTCAGAAAGAGGATGATGCCGACGATGTGCAAGCGGTCGCCCGGCAGGATATCCATGAATACCTTGGGATAGTTGCGGACGACGACATTGAGCATCAGCGGCGGGATGAGCGACATCGGCACGACATAGAGCCACAGCATCTGCATGACGCTCGGTTTCTTCTCGGCCAGTGCATGCCAGCTGTCGCTGTGGTGGGTGACATAGCGCAGCATGCGCACCGGGTTGACATGGATCGGATTCATGACGTTCCTCCTTGATGCTTGTTGTTGTCGGGGTCGTTCCTGTTCCTGTGTTCAGTCCTTCATCAGGCCGTCACCGTCAATGCATCGCTGCCTGCGGTTCGGAAGACGGCACCTGATGGTCGAGTTTCATCGCCGAGGAACCGTCTTTGCTCGTCCCTGAATACAGGGTCATATGCGGCGTCGGGATCTCGATGCCGCGCTCCTCGAAAGCGCGCTTGATGCGGCGGTAATATTCGCGCCGCACGTCCCACTGCGCCAGCGGTTCGACCTGGAAGCGGCAGCGAATCACCACCGCCGATTCGTTGAGGGCATCGACGCCCGCCATCTCGATATCGCCGCGGATGCGTTCCTTGACCACGGAGTCCTCGCGCAACTCCTTGCCGACCTGACGCATGATCTCCATCACCTCATCCACATCCTCCTTGTAACTGACGCGCAGATCGATGACCGAGAAAGCGAATTGCCGGCTCATGTTGGCGACCGTGGTGATGACGCCGTTGGGGATGAAATAGACGTTGCCGTCGTAGTCGCGCATCTTGACGTAGCGCAGGGTCATCTCTTCCACGTAGCCGCCCTTGCCGGCGATCTCCACTACATCCCCCTGGCGGATCTGGTTCTCCAGCAGCAGGAAGAAGCCGCTGAAATAATCCTTCACCAGGCTCTGGGCACCGAAACCGATGGCCAGGCCCATGACGCCGGCGGCCGCGAGGATAGGGGCGATGGAGATGCCGAGCTCGCTGAGGATCAACATGCCGGTGACGATGGTGATCACCACCGAAGCGATGTAACGGAACACCCGTCCCAGCGTCTCGATGCGCTTCAGTTCTTCCAGGTTGTTCTCGGCCTGGTCGAGCATGAACGCGCGCAACAGCTTGATGAGCTTGCGCGAGACACGAAACGCCAGCATGGATAGTACGAGGATCACGACGATGTGCAGTGCGGGTTTGGAAAGGTCCATCAACTCGCGCCACTCGGCGGTCGTGATGCCAAAGATCGGGTCACTCATATGGTGCTTGCCTCCATAGGATTAACGTGGGATCGCCTCGGCCAGCGGACGGTATTGCAAGTGGTAGAACATATCGATGTAGCGGGCGGTCTCCTGGCGCTCCAGACCGCTGACGAACTTCCAGAAACCGTAGATGCGCGACAACGTCATCACGCGCTGCGCGTATTTCTCCCAGGTGTAATGGGAGGCGACACGGGCCAGGGCGCCATCGGAGATGCGCTGCCATTCATCCGGCTTGGCCTTGCACCGGTCGAAGAATTCGCCGATGAGCGCGGCCGCGGCATCGCCCTCATTAGGGTTGATGTGGAACCCGGAACGGTTGTGCTGGATGATCTCGCGCGGCCCGCCGTAGCAGGTGGCGAAGGTCGGCAGGCCGGAGGCCATGGCTTCGATGATGGTGAGGCCGAACGCTTCGAACAGGGCAGGTTGCACGAACACGCTCTTTCGGTCGGCGACGAACCGGTACAGCTCGCCCGACTGGTTCTTGTCGAGGCGCATGCCGAGCCAGCGCATGTTGCCGTCGAGCTTGTACTTGTCCATCAGGGCATGCATCTGGCGGATCTGTTCCTGCTCCTCATGGTCGCCCGACTGGTTGACGTCGACATAGCCGCCGACCACCAGCAGGTTGGCACGTTTGCGCAATTCCTCGGAGCGGCCATACCACTCGACCAGGCCGGCCAGGTTCTTGATGCGGTCGAGCCGTGCCATGGTGAAGATCAGCGGTTTCTTCTTGTCCTTGAGAATGCCGCGAGCCGTCGGCATCGCGCCGCCGTAGATCATGTTCTCGATCTCCGGCCACAGGCTGGAAAGACGGCGGTCCTCTTCCGAGTAGGGGAAGTAGACATCCGAATTGGCGCCGGGCGAGACGATGTTGAACTTGGGGTCGAAGGTGTCGATGCCGTTGATCACCCGATACAGGCCCGGCATGCTGAAGGTGCGATAGCTCTCGTACTGGCCCTCGATGTGCTCGGTACCGGCGATCTCCTGGTAAGTGCTGGTGATGATGAAATCGGCACAATTCATGGCCATGAGGTCGGCCGTGTACTGGCAGGAGAAATGGTATTTGTCGTCGCTGTCGTGCCAGTAGAGATCGGAGTGCAGGTACTTGGTCTTCTCCAGCGCATGCGCGATGTTGCACTGCGTGACGTTGAGACGCTGGCTCAACAAGGAAGCCACCAGGTTGCCGTCCGAATAATTGCCGATGATGAGATCGGGGCGGCCGCTGAATTCGGCGAGCGCCTCGCGCTCCAGCTGGTAGGAATAATCTTCCAGGTAGGGCCAGATCTCGAACCGGGAGATCCAGTGCTGCACGATCTCGCCGTTCTTGCGCTGCATGGGTACGCGCAGGATCCAGGTGTTCTCGCAACCGTTCACTTTCTCCAGACGCTGGTTGCAGGTGGTGCCTGCGGATTCCGGGATCAGCCGCGTGCCGATGAGGATCTTGGGCGTGACATTCACGCCTTGCTCCAGCAGGCGTTCGCGCATCTCCTTTTCCAGTGCGCGCACTTGGTCGAGGATGTAGACGACCTGGCCGCCGGTATCCGGCAAGCCGAGTACGTTGGCCTGGCCGAAATAGCCGTGCGGCGAGACGATGAGGATGCGCGAGATCATGGGGATACGCGCCAGCAGGCTCTCCAGCGAAGCCGGCGAGGGCGCTTCCAGCAGGTCCATGAGCAGGCCCATGGTCTCGGCCACGCGCGCGGCGTTATTGCCCCAGCCCGGCGCGAAACCCAGCTTGGCGAAATCGCCGGCGAATTCCGCCCATGGCGTCTGGTCGTCCATGCTTTCCAGCTTCTGGATCGCGGTGCGCAAGGTGGTCGAGGCTGTGGCCGTGTCCTTGGGCGTGCTGAGGAACATCATCTGCTGGCCTTCGACGGTATGCACACCGAGGAAATGCAGTAGTTTCTGCGCACCCAGCTGCGGCTGGGTGAACATGCCGCTCGCCAGCTGGCGATTGAGGAACAGCAGCCCCTGGCCGATGGAGCGGGTCTCCTTCAGTTTAGGGAATTCCCGGCTGAACGGACCGAAGTCGATCTCCAGGCTGGAAGCCGGGCGCGGGTTATGGGCCAGTTGCTCCTTGAACATGAGGAACTCGGCCGGGGTGACGCGCTCCGGGATCAGGTTGTCCTGATGGATGCGCAGGTAATCGAACTGACCGACCGCCGGCCGCGTGGTGAAATAGGCCCAGGGCGAGACCATCACCCCCTCGTGCAACTGGGCGACGAATTCACTCAATTGTCTCAGCGCCTCCTCGTCCAGCTTCACCTGTTCCTGCAGCGGTGCGAGCTCGCCGCGCAGGTCCGATTGCAGCAGTAGCTGCTGGTTCAGCGCGAAATAACGCCGCAGCAGGGTGTAGATGACATCGCGGTGCTGTTCGGTGAATTCGGTCAGTGTTTGTATCATGCGGTGGCTTCCTCCTCGATAGCTTCGGGTTGGGATTCTATGAATCGGTAATGGCGCAGGCCTTCGACGATGCCGGCGGCGTAATGCGCCTGCGCGAAGTAGACCTGGTCCATTCCGCGCATGCATTCCAGTTCCGGACTGTGGTTGCCGACGATCACCCCGAGGGTGTCGCCGACCAGCATGGCCTCGTCGTTGCCGGAGTCGCCGGCGACCACGAATTGCTTGAGCGGCAGTCCCCACTTGTAAGCCAGGTAGCGGATCGCCTGCCCCTTGGAGGCGCGTTCCGGCAGGATGTCGAGGAAGCTGCCGTGCGAATAGATGAGCTTGGCCTTGAGCCGTGTCTGGCGCAACTGCTTGTAGAGCTCCTTGATGGAGGGCATCAGCGTCGGGTCGACGTTGTAGCTCAGCTTGAATTCGCGCTGATTGTCGGCCGCCTGCAAGGTGAGGCCCGGCACCTGGTCGAAGAACGCCTGCAACGCGTCGCGTCGCCACTGATAGCTGATGTGATGGCTCCAGCCCAGATCCAGCCGCTGCGAAGGCCAGTAATGGATCTCGCTGCCGACCGAGGTGATGAGCACGTCGGGAATCGGCACCTGCCACTTCTTCAGTATCTTCACCGCGCTATCGATGTTGCGGCCGGTGGCGATCCCGAAGGCCATCTGGTCGCTGTGCTTGCGCAGCAAGTCGATGAGCTCCCGCAGGCCGCGCTCGTCGCCGAGCAGGGTGTTGTCGATATCGCTGACCAGCGCTTTCTGCGCCAGCGGGATGGGGGTGCGTTTCAGGCGCAGGCTGAGCGCCATCTCGCGTCGCATGCGTTTACGGGCGTGGTGCAAGACGCCGCGCACCGCTTTCAGGTACTTGGCCACATGGCCATCCCAGGTGTAATGCCGGCGCACGCCGGCGATGCCGTTCTTGGAGAGCTTCTGCCATTGCTTGCGGTCCTGCAGGATGCCGACGATGGCCTGGGCGATCCCGTCGCTATCGAGCGGATCGATCAATTGCCCGCTATGGCAATTACTGACGATGTCGCGTGGCCCACCGTCTTCCGTGGCGACGAAGGGGATGCCGCTGGCGGCGGCTTCGATCAGCGTCAGGCCGAACGGCTCCGTCAGGGCGGGGTTGACGAACACCCCGCGGCGGCGCGCGACCAGGCGGTAGAGCTCGGGGATGTATTCCACACTGCAGTTCTTGGGGATGGCGACCTTGCCCCAGAGATCGTACTTGTCGATGTCCAGCAGCAGGTCGTTCAGTACCCTTTGCTGGGCCTCGCCCATTCCGCGGATATCCTCGCGGGTGCCGGCGACGATCACCAGGTTGGCTTGCGAATTCAGCTCTGGATGTTCGCCGTAGGCTTTCAGCAGGCCGGGGATGTTCTTGCGACCGTCCGGCCGGCAGATGGCCAGCACGGCCGGCTTGTCGGGATCGCTGAGGAAGCGGTCGATCATCCCCGTCACTTCCGGCTGGATCGCTTTGCGCCCGGGCGGGAAGAACAGCGCCGTGTCCGTTCCGGGGGGAATGACGCTGTAACGCTGGTCCGGCTGCTGGTACATGCCGTACTGGTCGGTGACTTCCTGCCGCGTGCTGGCGACGATCAGCGAGGCATGCGAAAGCACTTCCTCTTCGACACGGATACGCTGGCTGAAGTTGAACTGCCGATCGATGGTCAGTTCCCTGCGGCCGCTGTCGAGCAGGCGCTGGCGCTTCGGCCGACCGAGCGAGTGGCCGGTATGGATCTGCGGGATGCCAAGCAAATTGGACAGCTGCAGGCCGACATAGCCGGCGTCGGCGTAATGGGTGTGGATGATGTCTGGTAGACGTCCCTGCTGACGCAGGAAGTGCAGGCAGCGGTCGACCATCTGGTCGAGGTGCGGCCACAACGATTCCTTGCGCAGGTAGCGTTTCGGGCCGCACGGCAGGCGCAGGATGCGCACCTTGTCGCTGAGTTTCTCTTCAGGTACGGCATAGTCCGGCGAGACGTTCGGGTCGTCCACCAGGCGTGTCAGCAGATCGATCTGGTCGACGCTGGCGTTCCTGCCCAGTGCCTTGGCGAGTTCGACCACATAGGTGATCTGGCCGCCGGTGTCGGCGTCGCGGCCCAGCTCCATCTCGTGGCCGCGGATCAGGCCGTGGACACTGATCATCAGGATGTACAGTTTCTGGTCATGCAGCGCACTCATACCGGCAGCCCCCATTCCTTCTTGAATCGTTGATAGAACGCAGGGTTCTGCGGGGTAGCGCCGCGCACGCCGCAGACGGCGGCGGCGAACGTGCTCGCGCGCTGCATGCTGATGTAGATCGGCCAATCGAGGAGCATGCCGGTGATATAGACCGCCGAGAACGCGTCGCCGGCGCCGACGGTATCGACGATGGTGATCTCGCCGGCCTCGGCCGATTCGCGCGCCAGCATGCCTTGCTTGTCTAGCAGCCAGGCGCCCTTGTCGCCGCAGGTGACGAGGATGCGATCGAGCGCGTAGCGTTTCACCAGCGCATCGCCATGGGCGATCGGGTCGTTGCCGCGCAGGCGCAGGCTCTTGGCCAGCACCGCCAGTTCGTCGTCACTCATCTTGACGATGTCGGCGCTTTCCAGCGAACGATTGATCAACCGGGTGTCATACCACGGCGCGCGCAGGTTGAGGTCCAGCAGGCGTGGCACGCTGGCACTGCGTAACAGCGCCGCCAGCGCCCGTCGCGAGACCTTGTTGCGCTGGGCGAGCGTGCCGTAGTAGAGCAGTCGCGGGTGCACGCTGAGTTCCACCATGCGGGCGATGGTCGGGTGGATATAGTCGTAAGCCTGGTCCGGCAGGATCTCGAAGCGATGGCCGGTGTCGTCCTCATGGACCGCCACCCTGCCGGTGGGGTGCAGGGGGTCGGTCTGGATACCGATGGTATCCATGCCCCAGCGCTGCATGTGTTCGAGGATACGCTCGCGCTGGGCGTCGGTACCGGTGCGCGAGATGACGACCGGGTGCATGCCGAAGGCCTGCAAATGCCAGGCGACGTTGAAAGGCGCGCCGCCGAGGACGGCGCCATCCGGAAAATCGTCAAACAGGACTTCGCCGAAGATGACGACGGTATGCTGGCTATGCCGCGCGACCGTGGCCTGGCTGACGATCGCTTGAGTATCGATGATGTTGTGTAGCACGTTACGTGGTCCGTTCCCTAAATGAGCAGTAGCCTGAGCGCAGGATTTTGTCCGCTTCCACAAGCCATGCATTTTTATAATTTATTGAGACTGCGCGCTTATGGGTGATAAGGGCAGCATTGATGAACTACAGGTACGGGCCGTGCACCTATATAACCGGACAGTCTCGATCCGGCCGAGTTCACACTTTTTTTATGACAATTGGTTTAAGCGCTTGATAAATCGCCGCTAATCGCCATGTTGTCGGGTAGGGTGTTCCTGTATAATTTCATTTTTTTAGGAGTGTCATATGCCTATCTATGATTACCAATGCACCAGTTGCGGCGTGAAGAAAGAAGTCATGCGCAAGGTCAGCGAGCCGAACGTGACCGCTTGCCCTGCCTGCGGTCAGGAGACCTTCGCCAAGATGGTGTCTGCACCGAGCTTCCAATTGACCGGTTCCGGCTGGTATGCCACCGACTTCAAGGGCGGCAGCAGCAAACCTGAAAAGAAGACGGAAGAAGCTGCACCGGCCGCCTGCGGCACCGGATGCGCCTGCCACTGAATCACCGCATGCGCATGACCGTAAGCGGCGTGCTCAATCACTAACTTAGGAATTCGATGAAACGCTATTTTATTACCGGGCTGCTGGTCTTGGTCCCACTGTTCATCACGGTGTGGGTCATCACCGCCATCATCGGGCTGATGGACAACAGCCTCCTGTTGCTGCCGGAACAATGGCGGCCGGAGGCCCAGTTCGGCCGACGCATCCCGGGCCTGGGGGCGATCCTCACGCTGCTCATCATCTTCGTCACCGGCCTGCTCGCCACCAACTTCTTCGGCAAGCAGCTGATCGACCTGTGGGAGACCTTCCTCGGCAAGGTGCCGTTCGTCAAAAGTATCTACAACAGCGTCAAGCAGGTGTCCGATACGCTGTTCTCCGATTCCGGTAACGCGTTCCGCAAGGCGGTACTGGTGCAGTTCCCGCGGCATGGTAGCTGGACCATCGCTTTCGTCACCGGCCAGCCCGGCGGCGACGTGGTGAACCACCTGACCGGCGAGTATGTCAGCGTCTACGTGCCGACCACACCGAACCCGACCGGCGGCTACTTCGTGATGATGCCTGCGGCCGATGTGATCGAACTCAAGATGAGCGTCGACGAAGCCCTGAAGTACATCATCTCGATGGGCGTCGTGGCGCCACCCATGCAGCCGCATCACCACATCGGCGGGCCCGGGCTCGATAGCACCAATCTCGACACCACCAGTTCGGACGCCTGATCCTTAATTTCATTTTTCTTAAAACTAAAACATTTAAAGCAGATTTCTCATGATGCGTACCCACTACTGCGGACACCTGAACCGCGAACATATCGGCCAAACCGTCACCCTTTGCGGCTGGGCACATCGCCGCCGCGACCATGGCGGTGTCATCTTCATCGACCTGCGTGACCGCGAAGGCATGGCGCAGATCGTGATCGATCCCGATACCCCGCAAGCGTTCGCGCTGGCCGAGACCGTGCGTAGCGAATATGTACTCAAGGTGGTGTGCAAGGTGCGCGCCCGTCCCGAGGGCACGGTCAATCCCAACATCCCGACCGGTGAGGTCGAGATGCTGGCGACCGAGATCGAGATCCTCAACCCGTCCCTGACGCCACCGTTCATGCTGGACGACGACAACCTGTCCGAAGCCGTGCGCCTGGAACACCGCTACATCGACCTGCGCCGTCCGGCCATGCAGAAGAACCTGATGCTGCGTTACCGTGTCGCCAAGACCCTGCGCGATTACCTCGACAGCAACGGCTTCATCGAAGTCGAGACGCCGATGCTGACGCGTTCCACGCCGGAAGGCGCCCGCGACTACCTGGTACCGTCGCGTGTCCATCACGGCCAGTTCTTCGCGCTGCCGCAGTCGCCGCAGCTGTTCAAGCAATTGCTGATGGTGTCCGGCTTCGACCGTTATTTCCAGATCACCAAGTGCTTCCGTGACGAAGACCTGCGCGCCGATCGCCAGCCTGAATTCACCCAGGTCGATATCGAGACCTCGTTCCTCAACGAGAATGAGATCATGGACATCGTCGAAGAGATGATCCGCCAGATGCTGAAGAGCGTGCAGGGGGTCGAGCTGCCGGCCAAGTTCCCGCGCATGGCCTTCTCCGAAGCCATGAACAAGTACGGTTCCGACAAGCCGGATATGCGCGTCACGCTCGAGATCACCGAGCTCAGCGACGTCATGAAGGATGTCGATTTCAAGGTGTTCTCCGGTGCCGCCAACATGGCCGGCGGCCGTGTCGCTGCGCTGCGCGTACCGAATGGCGCGGCCATCAGCCGTTCCGAGATCGACGCCTACACCGAGTTCGTCAAGATCTACGGCGCCAAGGGCCTGGCGTACATCAAGATCAACGACACCACCAAGCTCAATGAAGAAGGCCTGCAATCGCCTATCGTCAAGAACATCCACGAGACCGCGCTCAAGGCCATCATCGAACGCACTGGCGCGCAGAACGGCGATATCGTGTTCTTCGGCGCCGACAAGGCCAAGGTGGTCAACGAAGCCCTCGGCGCGCTGCGCCTCAAGGTCGGCCACGACAAGGGTCACGTCGACGGCCGTGCGTGGGCGCCGCTGTGGGTGGTGGATTTCCCCATGTTCGAACACGACGAAGAGAACGACCGCTGGGTCGCGCTGCATCACCCCTTCACCTCCCCCAAGGACGGTCACGAAGACCTGCTCACCACCAACCCCGGTGCGGCCCTGTCCAAGGCCTACGACATGGTGTTGAACGGCTGGGAAGTGGGCGGCGGTTCCGTACGTATCCACAAGCAGGAAGTGCAGTCCAAGGTGTTCGACGCATTGAAGATCAGCAAGGAAGAAGCGCAGGAGAAGTTCGGCTTCCTGCTCGACGCCCTGCAATATGGTGCGCCACCGCATGGCGG
>CBFGLF010000036.1:0-14970 GCA_965649545.1 uncultured Methylotenera sp. | reverse complement strand
CCGCGCTGGTTCGCGGCCACCGGTACGTGGCTATAACTGGTTCGCGGCAGTCCCAAGACCTGTTGCAGATAGATCTGCCTCGGCGTCGAATCCAGCAGATCGGCACCCCGCACGATGTCGGTCACACCCTGCAGCGCGTCATCGACCACCACCGCCAGCTGATAGGCAAAGATGCCATCCGCCCGTTTCAGCACGAAATCGCCGATGTCGCTAGCAAGGTTCTGGCTGATCAGGCCCTGGATACGGTCGCGGCATTCGATCACTTCATCCTTGACCCGCACGCGCCAGGCGCGCGGCGTTTTGCCGGCGGGCAGGCCGTGGCTGCAAGTGCCAGGATAGATGAGGCCATCGATGCCGCTGATCGCGGAATCCGCGATCTCCTTGCGCGAGCAGGCACACGGGTAGACGAGATCGTGTCGTCGCAGACGCTCCAGCGCCTGGTCGTAATGATCTAGCCGCTGGCTCTGGTAGACCACCGCGTCATCCCACTGCATACCGAAAGCCTCTAGCGTGCGCAGGATATCGGCCGCGGCGCCCGGCATCTCTCTCGGTGTGTCGAGGTCTTCCATACGCACCAGCCATTTGCCGCCGGCCTGACGCGCCTCAAGATAGCTCGAGACCGCGGCGACCAGTGAGCCGAAGTGCAGTGGGCCGGTGGGCGAGGGGGCGAAGCGTCCGGTATACATCTCAGCGCGCTCCTGTAAGCACAGTCATGCTTAAAGCTGCAGTCATGCCGGCATACATAGTGGCCGCATGCGCAAGGGTAATGCGCTCAAAGACGGTCAACCACGCATGGCTTTTGCTGCGTGAGACTGCTGTTCGAATCCCTCGCGACGGCATCGTTGATCCTGGCTAGTGGAGGGGTTGCAGATAAGGCGGGATGTACCAGCTCTGGAGGTCCTTGCCGAGCAGGACCAGCTGGCACGGCATGCGGTCGGCGCCGTTGGTGCTGACCTCGAATTCATACGTGCGCATCAGTTGCATATGACCCTTGTGGTTACGGCCGAACCAGATACGGCTACACGAAACGGTCTCGTCGAGGAACTGCAGGTTCCACCGTTCGGCAAGGTCTCGGCCGCGTTCTACGGCCTGATCGCGCGCGCCAACAGCATCGAACCACAGCCATGCGCCGAGTGCGATGGCAAGGAGCAGAATGAGTTCCATGGTCAGGCCGGCGCGGTTGGCGCTTCTTCCTCTTCCTCGGGTGCATCTTCGTGCAAGGAGAGGTGGTCGATCCGCGATGAAGAGTCCTGGGTGCTGGCGTTCTTGCTGTGCAGTTTGAAACGCAGCCGCAGTTCGTTGATGGAGTCCGCGTTACGCAAGGCATCTTCTTCTGTGATGCGGCCCTCTTCACAGAGCTGGAACAAGGCCTGATCGAAGGTCTGCATGCCGAGTTCGACGGATTTTGCCATGGCTTCTTTCACCATATTGGTCTCGCCCTTGAGGATAAGGTCGGCGACCAACGGCGAATTGAGCAGGATCTCGATGGCGGCGCAGCGCCCGCCGCCTTTCTTGGGCACCAGCCGCTGCGAGACGAAGGCGCGCAGGTTGAGCGAGAGGTCCATGTGCAACTGCGCATGGCGTTCCTCCGGGAAGAAGTTGACGATACGGTCCAGTGCCTGGTTCGCGCTGTTGGCATGCAGGGTCGCCATACACAGGTGGCCGGTCTCGGCGAAGGCGAGGGCGAACTCCATGGTCTCGCGATCACGGATCTCGCCGATGAGGATCACGTCAGGCGCCTGGCGCAGGGTGTTCTTCAGAGCGGAGAACCAGTCGTTGGTATCGCGGCCGACCTCGCGATGGGTGATCAGACAGTTCTTGCTCGGGTGCACATACTCCACCGGGTCTTCGATGGTGATGATATGCCCGTGGCTGTGCTCGTTGCGATAATCGATGAGGGCCGCCAGCGTCGTGGATTTGCCCGAGCCGGTGCCGCCGACCAGGATGATGAGGCCACGCTTGGCCATCATGACTTCCTTCAACTGCTTGGGCAGGCCCATCTCGTCGAAATTGGGGATCTTGGTGGTGATGGTGCGCAAGACCATGCCCACATTCTCTTGCTGGACGAACACGTTGACGCGGAAACGGCCGATCTCCTTGGGCCAGATGGCGAAATTGCATTCCTTGTCCACCGCGAACTGGGCACGCTGCTTCTCGTTCATCATCGCATTGGCAAAAGCCCGCGTATGCTCACCGGAGAGTTTCTGCTGGGTGACCGGCGTCATCTTGCCGTCTATCTTCATGGCGGGCGGAAAATCAGCGGAGATGAAGAGGTCGGATGCTTTTTTGTCCAACATCATGCGTAACAGGTTATGCATGTAGGTCAGGGCTTGTTCGTTATTCACGCGACTGGACTCCAGATGGATGGAAATTAAGGGCAGGCAGGCATCATCTTAATGGTGACGTGGTTCCGCTTCAACACGTATTTATGCCGCTCGTATTGCCGGAAAGTGTATGTAAATCGGGGTTGTACTCGGCGGGAGTTTATCGGTTATAGTGCACTTGAAACCTATTCATTATGAGTTCCTTCCCCGCACCATGAATGCAGCAGCACGATGATCGAAGCTCGAGAACAAGAAGCCCTCAACGCCTACCTCAATCTTTTGCAGAAGAAGGGGGCCACCAACGAGTACCTGAAGAAACGGGCTGACCTGCTGACCAAGCTGGCCAAACTGATCCAGGGCAAGGCCAACGACGGCTATATGTACCGCGATGCCCTAGAGGCCGTGCTCGAGAAGCTGGACCGCAAGGATTGGCCGGAATTCATCGCCATGGCGCGCGATTACTACCACTTCTGGATCAAGGACATCAAGGCCATCGCTGCGCTCAACTCGGAGTCCGCGTTCGATATCGAGCCGATCAAATGGCAGCCCTTGGAAACCAACCTCAAGGTGCTCTGGAACATGCTGGATAAGGAGAAGTTCAGCACGTCCGAGACCTGGCCCCTGAAAGCCTACACGCTGGCCTTACGTCAGGAAGGCGCTGCACAGACGCTGGTCGATACCCGGGTCAAACTCGTGAAGTTACTACTGATCCGCCTGCGCGACGCGCCAGAGCGGAACCACCGCATCTACCGCATCGCAGTGGATTGCACCGTGCCTTTGTTCACCTTGCAGGACACGCGCCGTCTGTTCCTGGTTGTGGTGCGGGAGTTCTATTATTTCTGGGCAGGCGATCCTGACGCCGCCAAGTACATCTTGCGCGAAACCACCGGCCAGTACGTGTGACTTGCCCGGGTGGACCATCTGTCTGTTATAGCAACCTCGCCCTAGTCCAGTAGCCGCTCTTTAATCCAGTAACTTCTCGAGGTTGTCGCACCAGGTGCGCAGGATCTTGATGCGTGCGTGGTATTTGTCGTTGGCTTCCACCAGTGTCCAGGGGGCGACAGCGGTGCTGGTACGGTCCACCATGTCGGACACCGCGGTCTGGTAGTCATCCCATTTCTTGCGGTTGCGCCAGTCCTCTTCCGTGATCTTGAAGCGCTTGAACGGGATCTGCTGGCGAGTCTCGAACCGCTTGAGCTGTTCTTCCGGACTGATCTGCAGCCAGAACTTCATCAGCAGGATATCCTCGTTGGCCAGTTGTTCCTCGAAGTCATTGATCTCGGCATACGCCCGCATCCAGTCCTGTTCGCTGCAAAAGCCTTCGACGCGCTCGACCAGCACCCGTCCATACCAGGAACGATCGAAGATCGTCACGCGGCCTTTGCCCGGGATATGGCGCCAGAACCGCCATAGGTAAGGTTGCGCCCGTTCTTCCTCGGTCGGCGCCGCGACCGGGATGATCTGGTAATGCCGCGCATCCAGCGCCTGGGTGATACGCCGAATGCTGCCGCCTTTACCTGCGGCGTCCGCGCCTTCGAAGACGCTGACCACCGAGAGTTTCCTGAATCCGGCTTCACGCGTCAGCCAGTTGAGTTTGCTCTGGTATTTCTCCAGCTGTTTCTCATAAGTCGGCTTGGAGAGGGTCTGGGTCAGGTCCAGGGTGTCGATGATGCGCACGGCATCCAGCGGCTTCAATAGTGGCGGTGCCGCGGCCTTGCGGACTTTCTTGCGGCTGTGCTCCAGGCGTTTTTTAATGGCCTCGAGGATGTAATTGCCCGCCGTGAGATTGCGGTAGTTGGCGTCGTAGCCTTCGATGACGATCCAGGGCGCGTTGGCCGTGCTGGTCTCGCTGAGCACGCGGCTGGAGATATTGCGGAACTTCTCGTACATCTTGAGATGCTTCAGGTCCTGTTCGCTGACGCGCCAGGCCGTATCGGTATCCTTTTGCAAGGTCTTGATGCGCTGTTTCTGGCGTTCCTTGGAAAGATGGAACCAGAGCTTGATGACGAGGGCACCTTCGTCCGTCAGCATGCGCTCGAACCGCACGATCTCTTCCAGCGCATTGTCCAGCGCCTCGTTCTTGATCTTGCCGTAGGTGCGGTTGACGATGGGGGCGGTGTACCAGGAACCGAACAGGATGCCGATCTCGCCTTTGGGCGGCAACGCCCGCCAGAAGCGCCACATCGGGGGTCGCTGGCTCTCTTCCTCGGTCGGTGGACCGAAGGCATAGGTGTTGATGTGGCGAGGGTCCATCCACTCGTTGAGTAGGTTGACCGTCTCGCCCTTGCCAGCGCCGTCGACGCCGCCGATGAGGATGATGACGGGGAATTTGCCAGACTCCAGCAGATCGTACTGTGCCTCCAGCAGGGATTCCCGCAGTTCCGGCACCGCCTGCTTGTAGACGTCCTTCGCGATCTTGTGGCCAAGCTCTGCAGATTCAAACATGGGTCGCTCCCGTGATCAGGCTAGCCCCATAGTAATGAATCCACCGGCTTGTCGCTACCTCATCAACGGACGCGATTCCCCGTCCAAGTAGATCAATGATGCGACAACCGCCGCTCTAATTCGGCCAGCACGCCCTTGCGCTGCTTGTGACCACGCTCATAGGTACGCAGCATCCTTAATGCCCTGGGATCCAGGCGGTCGAGCTGCGACCGGATCCTGGGAATGGTCAGACGGTCGTACTCAGCCAGAGGCAGGTGTCGATCGGGGGAGAGTCCGGCACGGTCTTTTTGCTTTTCTTCCTTGGTCTCGCCGTATTCGTGCCGCTGCTTGTTGACGATACGCGCCGCGACCTCCTCCTCACGGCCGGCGTATCGATGTTCGGACTTGAATTTGCTGGTCAATTGCTTGAATTCTCGTTCGCGTTTGACGCTGATCCCTCTTGGCATGGCAAGGTCCTCCTGTTTAGGGGTTGGCATGAAGCGGCCATGCGCATGATGAACGATGGCCTGCTATCCCAGTGCGACATGTAGGAAAACCTGCGAGTTCTGTGAGTTGGCGTTCTGACAAAAAAATAAGACAAATGCCGACAGAGGGCTGGTGGCAGCTTATCTATGATGAATCCGAGGCCGCCAGATCGACGTGCAGAGGTAGCCGAATAATAAATAACGACGATGCAAATGTACGACTATGAATAAAACGATCTTATTAGTGGATGGCTACAAGTTCACGCGTTATTGCCTGCGCAAACTGATCGAGGCCGACAGCAGCGTCCAGCTAATGGAAGCGGCCGATATGGCAGAAGCGAGGTGCGCGATCTCGGTACAGCCGATCGATCTGGTGTTGATCGATATATCGGATCCGAGCAAGAACGGCCTTGAGTCCTTCTGTGACCTGAAGGCACTACTCCCCGGCGTGCCGGTGCTGGTGGTGAACGGTGAGGACGGCGACATGCAGGTCGCACATTATCTCCGGCTCGGTTGCAAGGGTTACCTGACCAAGCATGCGCGGGCCGATGTGCTTCGCAACTCGATCGAGCAAGTGCTGGCCGGCGATTTCCCGGCGATCTATCAGGAGAATGCGCCAGTCTCGATGCGGGTCGCGGGACAAACCGTCCCAGGCTACGAGACTTTGTCATTTCGGGAGTTGCAGATATTCCTGAAACTGCTGAAGGGCAAATCGACCACCCTGATCGCCAAGGAATTACAGATCACGTCCAGCTCCGTGAGTATCTTCAAATCGAAGCTGCTGCAAAAACTGGCGTTGACCAGTCATGCCGACCTGATTGCCTACGCCTTGCGCAGTCACCTGGTGCGCTTGCCGGACAGCATGCAGACCGACAGCACGGTGCACTAGCCAGACTTGCTTGCATCACTTACTCGGCTTACTCGCTAAGCGCTGACCATTGCTACATCAGCGCATGCCATCACACGGTCTTTCAATATCCATGGCTATCCATGGAGCCGTCAAACAAGCTCGTTCTAGGAGAACATCATGAAACAAGGTTCTGCAAAGAAAGACGCTGCAGCCGGTGGGCAACCCGCGCAGCATCAGTCCCGGCAACCGGGTCATGAAAGCAGGATGTTCCCGCAGCCGGAATACGTGAAGCCCGACTACATGCCAAGCCAGAAACTGCTCGGCAAGGTCGCCTTGATCACGGGCGGCGATAGCGGTATCGGCAGGGCGGTGGCCATCGCCTATGCGCTGGAAGGCGCGGATGTCGTGATCCAATACTTGAACGAGGATGATGATGCCCGTCGTACCAAGCAACTGGTGGAACGCTCTGGTGCGGAATGTATGCTGGTGACAGGTGACCTCAGCGACCCGGATTTTTGCAGCGCACTTATCGAACGTACGGTGCGACATTTCGGCAGGCTCGACGTCGTCGTCAACAATGCCGCCGAGCAGCATCCCAAGGCTGATATCCTCGACATCCAGCAGGCAGACCTGGAAAGTACCTTTCGTGTGAACCTGTTTTCCATGTTCCATGTGGTGCAGGCGGCGTTGCCGCATATGCGACGCGGCGCCAGCATCATCAATACCGCCTCCGTTACCGCCTATCGGGGCAGCCCCCGGCTGGTGGATTACTCCGCCACCAAAGGCGCGATCGTATCGATGACGCGTTCTTTGTCCAAGCAATTGATCGATAAGGGGATCTATGTGAACGCGGTGGCGCCGGGCCCGGTCTGGACACCGCTGATCGTTTCCACCTTCTCTGCCGAGGAAGTACGCGAGTTCGGGACGGATGTGCCCATGGGGAGGGCGGGTCAACCCAGCGAGATTGCGCCTTGTTACGTCTTCCTCGCCTCGAACGACGCGTCGTACATGACCGGCCAGGTGTTACACCCGAACGGCGGGGAAGTGGTCAACGGCTGATCATTTTTGAGTGTCATCGCAGACCACGCTGATCTCGCCGTTGGTCTCCAGACGCATCTCGACCACTTGTGATAACGATGGGATGCCGCCCTCACGCAGCTTGGCGTAGATCTCCTCGGTCGTGATGAACTGGCGTTGCAGGTTACGGCGCTGCAGTTTGCCATCCTTGACCAGCACCAACGAGCCCGGTTCGATGAACTTGCGCAAGGTGCTGAACCGGAAGCTCAGGTAATCCAGCAAGTAATTCCAGAACGCCAGGGTGGCGACGAGGATCAACCCGTCGATCACTGAGAGATGGTCGCTGCTCATCGCGTTCTGGGAAGCATCGGCCACGATGGCGACGAACAGGAAATCGCCGATGCCGACGGTGCCGATGCCGCGCCGCAGGATGAAGCGGAAGATGGCGAACAGGAACCAGAACATCATGGAGCCGCGCAGGAAGATCTCCAGCGGGTTGGCGCTCAGGGTGAACATCGTCGCCCAATCGATGGCTGGCCATTCCATGGGGGTGATCAGCGGCTACCAGGCATTGATCTGACGGTGGAAGTCATAGCTCTCCGGCGACTCCTCCTGGACCAGCATGCTATTGGCGACGTTGTATTCGAAGATGTGATGGCCGCCGCGCAGCAGGCACTCGATGTTGTTAGGCGTCGCAGGCACGGCGACGTGGACACCATCGATCATGAAGATGGTGAGATAGCGGTAACCGCGTTTGTCGCTATGCTCGTAGACCTTGGCGACATCTTCCAGATAGAGGTCCTGGACATCTAGACCATCCAGTTTGAGCAACGGTTTATCGAGGTTGTTCATTGGTGGTAGTCGGTGGCTTTGATGATGAACTCTTCCGGATCGAGCTCGGGACGTTCGGTATGAAACCGTTTGCCGCCGATCATGTAGGCCTGCTCGATATTCTCTGCATCCAGTTCGCATTTCCATTCAGGCATGCTGGTTTGCTTGGCTTTCGGCCAGACCTCGATATTGAATAATGACATGTCGCTTCCTTGGATTCTCTGGGGGTTGGTGCTGTGATCGCCACTGAGTGGTGATGCACAGCGATCGGTATGGGTGCTCGTTTCGGGCAAAACATCCGATTGGCTGGCGAAGCCATCCCAATCGGTGGCGATGCCATCATAGAAAAGCTGGGTAGGGGGTCTTATCGGCGAGCTGCCCGACTTCTTGTAGGAGAAATTTGAATGACTCGCCCTCGGCAATTTCTCCTACAGCTGAATCAGCCATACCTTGATAACGTCGCACGATCTCGCTCTCTATGATGGGCATGCAATCTCATTCACAGCGCCTATTCCTATGGCCAGACTGGCTACAAATAATGGGCGTTGTGATCCAACCATCATGAAAGGAACATCGACATGACGAACGACGAAATCGTTTCCAACCTGAATGACCTGATCGAAACTTGCAAGGACGGTGAGGAAGGCTTCCGCACTTGTGCCAACGACATCCAGAACGCTGCGTTAAAAGAGTTCTTCATCACACGGTCCATGGATTGCGCCAAGAGTGCACACGAGTTGCAACAGATCGTCATCCAGTACGACGGCGACCCGGAAACCAAGCCTACAGTCGCAGGCGCCATCCATCGCCGCTGGATCGACTTCAAGACCACCCTGATGGGCAAGGACGAAGAAGCCGTGCTGGATGAGTGCGAACGTGGCGAGGATATCGCCCTGAACAACTATGAGGAAGCGCTTGAAGAGGACTGGCCACTGAATCTGCGCTCCGTCATCGAACGCCAGTACCAGGGCCTGCGTACCAATCATGATCAGGTCAAGCGCTTGCGTGATCAGGTCGCCGCGATGCCGCATTGATCGCTTTCTCCTGAAAAGCAATGCCCGGCGCGTACTACTCGTCGGGTATTTTTTTGTTTTGTCTCCCGGTTCAATTTCTCCTACAAGCGAATCAGCCGGGCAGGGATGATAGGGGGCGATGACGAAGCGTACCCTGCTGTTTCGATTGATCCCTTCGCGATTCATCCATCAAGGAGAAACACATGGCTACAACCACTACATCTACCAGTAAACGCCCAGTGAAAACTAAAACCAGCGCCCGCACGTCTGCGAATGACGCCGTCAAGTTGCTGATGAAAGACCACGCCGAAGTGAAGAAGATGTTCAAGGAGTTCGAGAAGCTGGCGAGCAAGTCCGACACTAACGGTAAGGTGGCGGTCGCCAACAAGATCTGTATGGAGTTGATCATCCACACCCAGGTTGAGGAAGAGGTCTTCTACCCGGTGGCACGCGCTGCGATCGATGATGAAGACATGATGAACGAAGCGAAGGTGGAACACGACAGTGCCAAGGACCTCATTGCACAGATCCAGTCCATGGACCCTGAAGATGCGATGTACGACGCCAAGGTCATCGTGCTCGGTGAATACATCGAGCATCACGTCAAGGAAGAAGAAAAGGAGATGTTCCCAAAAGTGAAGAAAGCCAAGTGCGACCTGGAGGAACTGGGTGAAAAGATGGCAGCGCGCAAGAAGGACTTGCAGCACGGCTTCATGAAGCTGAACGGCAGCCTCGATGAGCAGCACCTGAAATCATTGGCCCTGAAGATGTATACCAAGCACTGAAGGTACTTTAACTAAAGTTAAGCAGGGTAAAGGCATGGATGTCACGTCCATGCCTTTATTTTTTGAATGACCAAAGGCATGGAATGGCCGCCGTCTGCCGGGGACCGACTTGGAGAGCGCTTAAATTGCTCCTACGTCAGTTCAGGCATTCCGCCTATGAGCGCTGACGCTCACACTGACTATGATCACCTGACACCTCAAGCGGTTCATCAAGAAGCATCATCAAATGGACACAGAGGGATTGTAGATTTTCCACTGGGAATCTCTTCTTAGCGCCACCACCTTGAAGGAGCTGTCATGAGTTATACGACATGCAAATGTATTGCGTTTAGCTTATTCGTGATCGCTTTTCTGTTGAGCGCATCGTCCATCGTACTGGTTGAGGACTTGCGATTCACCGAGCTGGAAGTGAGTGAAAGGTCGGCTGAAGATGGGCAAATGCGGAATACCCCAGGCCAGGACAAATATGCGTTGACCACCCCATCCGAGATCGATATTCAGTTGGAGATGCCGGTACAACTCAAGGCAACTGATGTGATCAAGCCCAGATAATCGAGGTACAACCCAAAGTAAAAGGCCCTGTCTCATGACAGGGCCTTTTGTTATGTCAGGTTTCAGGGCCTGGGGCTGGTAGAGCACCCGCTGAACTAGATTGCTCGCTTGGTTGCCATGATAGGTCTGACTCTTCCGGAAACGGTAGGCAAAAAAAAGTGCCTACTCGGGGAGATGTAGGCACCTTGAAGTGGAAGTATGGACGAATATGTCAAACGCCCATGTACTAACTTTACCCCTATCACTTGTTCAGTGATGTCAGCCTTTTCTGAAATGCGTGTAGGAATTCTTAACCTCATGCGCATTATCTTGGTGAGCACCCCAATCATTTGAACATAATTGCACACAAACAGTGCAATGCACTATGAATCGCACTCGTAAGGTGCAATGCCGGAAATGGTGCATGAAAAAATCGTATACGAAACAAACATATGAGGATTGGCGCGCTTTTTGCTATTGACTTTCGGATTTAAATTCAGAGGGGGAGAGACCTAAATGGAAGCTTTACAGTCTGGAAGTGATGTTCTATTCATATTATTAGGCGCCATCATGGTGCTTGCGATGCATGCCGGTTTCGCATTTCTTGAAGTGGGTACGGTCAGGCGCAAGAATCAGGTGAACGCCTTAGTCAAGATCATGGTGGATTTTTCCGTCTCCACCATCGCGTATTTCTTCATCGGTTACAGCATCGCCTATGGCATCGGTTTTTTCCAGGGCGCCGAGGCGCTGTCGGACAAAAACGGCTATGAGCTTGTCAAGTTCTTCTTCTTGCTGACCTTTGCCGCGGCCATCCCTGCGATCGTCTCCGGCGGTATCGCCGAGCGTGCACGGTTCAATCCACAACTGGCTGCCACCTTCATCCTGGTCGGTTTCGTCTATCCCTTCTTCGAGGGCATCGCCTGGAACGGTCATTACGGTTTCCAGGATTGGCTGGAGGCGAGTTTCGGTGCCAAGTTCCATGACTTCGCCGGTTCCATCGTCGTGCACGCCATGGGCGGCTGGCTGGCGCTGGGTGCGGTGATCATGCTGGGTGCACGTCAGGGCCGTTACGGCAAGGACGGTCGCCTGCATGCGTTCCCGCCTTCCAACATCCCATTCCTGGCATTGGGTGCTTGGATCCTGACAGTGGGCTGGTTCGGCTTTAACGTCATGTCCGCGCAGACGGTTGCCGCCGTGACCGGTCTGGTGGCCTTGAACTCCTTGATGGCCTTGGTCGGCGGTACGCTGGCTGCAGTCGTTCTGGGCAAGAACGATCCGGGTTTCGTGCATAACGGCCCACTGGCCGGCTTGGTCGCCATCTGTGCGGGTTCCGATGTCATGCATCCTTTGGGGGCGCTGGTCACGGGCCTCATCGCCGGCGCGATCTTCGTCTGGGCCTTCACGCTGACACAGAACCGCTGGAAGATCGACGATGTCCTCGGTGTATGGCCATTACACGGTCTGTGTGGCGCCTGGGGCGGCATCGCTGCAGGCATCTTCGGCGCCAAGGCACTGGGCGGCATGGGTGGCGTCAGCCTGACGTCGCAGCTCATCGGCACGGGCCTCGGCGTAGCAGTGGCACTGGCAGGCGGTTTCCTGGTTTACGGTCTGTTGAAGCTGATCGTCGGTATCCGTCTCGATGCGGAACAGGAATATGCCGGCGCCGACCTGTCCATCCACAAGATCACGGCAACGCCGAACAGCGGTGCCGGTCAGGACGATTAGTCGTATCGCAGTCTCGAAAAAGCCATGCGCAAGCATGGCTTTTTTGTTGGTCGCGATATAGTCAACGGAATCCCGAGATTTACATACATTGCGTGAATAATCTGCGCCCCGGCTCGTCATTTCCGCATGCTAAGATTCCGCATGGCCAATTTTCACGTCATCATCCCTGCGGCCGGCTCTGGAAGCCGGATGGGGGCCGAGTTACCTAAACAATACCTGCCTTTGTTGGGGCATCCCCTTATTACCCATACCCTAGGCGTTTTTATCACCTCGCCTCGCATCGCCAGCGTCAATGTCGTCTTGAGCAAAGCCGACACCGATTGGCAAAGGTTGACCACCATCACAGACGCCAAACTGCATCTGCTGCGTTGCGGCGGAGAAACGAGAGCTTCGACGGTACTGAACGGTCTCAAGGCGCTGGCGGAAAGCGTCGATCCACAGGACTGGGTGCTGGTGCATGATGCCGCCCGACCCGGCTTGAACCGGCCTTTGCTGGATCGTTTACTCGATACGCTGCAAGACGATGCGGTCGGTGGCCTGTTGGCCATCCCGCTCGCCGACACGCTGAAACGGGCGGATGACCAGAACCGCGTTAGCCGCACGGAGCCACGTGAACACCTGTGGCAAGCGCAGACCCCCCAGATGTTCCGCTACGGCATGTTGAAGGAAGCGCTGGAAAAGGCGGGCGGCGCACCAACCGATGAAGCCCAGGCCATCGAAGCCCTCGGATTCAAGCCCAGGCTCGTGCCGGGCGAACTGAGGAACCTCAAGATCACGTATCCGCAGGACCTGGCGATAGCGGAAGCCATCCTCGCCGCGGATCACTCACGTTAAGCACCCAGGAGACCGACATGATCAGAATAGGACAAGGATTCGACGTACATCAGCTAGTGGAAGGGCGGCGTTGCGTGATCGGCGGTGTGGATATCCCGCATGACAAGGGCCTGGAGGGGCATTCCGATGCGGATGTCTTGTTGCATGCCATCTGTGACGCTTTGCTTGGTGCCGCCGCTCTTGGCGACATCGGCAAGCATTTCCCCAATACCGACGAGCGCTACAAGGACATCGATTCGCGCCAATTGCTCACGCACGTGGCCAAGCTGTTGCAGGCCAAACATTTTTCCATCGTCAATATCGACGCCACCGTCATCGCCGAAGCGCCCAAGCTCGCACCCTATATCGACCAGATGCGCGCCAATATCGCATCCGATTGCCAGGTGCTGCTGGATACGGTCAACGTCAAAGCGACGACGACGGAGAAACTCGGCTTCACAGGACGCGGGGAGGGGATCGCGGCAGAAGCGGTCTGCCTGATCCAGTGCTTTAGGCTCTAGGCCTTCAGCAATACGATCACCGCGCCGCTGCCACCATCCTCTTTGCGAGCCTGCGCGTACGCGATCACTTCATCCTTTTGCATCAGCCAGTTGCGCAGCTTGTGCTTGAGCACAGGTTCACGGTTCCTGGAACCAAGTCCTTTGCCATGGACGATGCGCACGCAGCGGATGCCGCGTTTCTTGCAGTCGGCGAGGAAGCTGGCGACGTAAAGACGCGCTTCGTCGGCGATCAAGCCATGCAGGTCGATGGCGGCCTGGACGACCCAATGACCGCGACGCAATTTACTCAGGATGTCCGGCGAATGCCCTTCGCGCAGGTACAGCAACTCTTCGCCACTTTCCAGTTCATGGGCAGGGATATAGTCATCGCTCAATGAGTCCAGCAAGGCTTGCTGCTCATCGCGGATGAATTGTTTAGGAACGGGTTTGGGGCGAGGGGGCGACAGGGGGATGCGTGTCGATTTCACCGGGCGTGCGCCTTTGACTGCTGCACGGAACAGTTCGATATCGTCTTCGTTCTGATCGGAGTTCGACAAAGTGACCGCCATGAAAAAACGCACTAAAGAGACAACATTCTGCCTCGATAGTGCGTCGTTCGCCTAGTATCTCGCTAGGTTGCCGATTCAGCTATCGAGGTAGCGTTCGGCATCGAGCGCAGCCATACAACCGGAGCCTGCACTGGTCACCGCCTGGCGATAGATGTGGTCCTGCACATCGCCGGCAGCGAACACGCCTGGGATGCTGGTCGCGGTCGCATTGCCTTCACGGCCGCCCTTGGTCACGATATAACCGCCTTCCATCTCCAGTTCCTCCGCGAAGATGTCGGTGTTGGGCTTGTGGCCGATGGCGATGAACACACCCTTGAGCGGGATCTCCTTGGATTCGCCCGTCTGGTTGTTCTTGATGCGCATGCCGGTCACGCCGCTATCGTCGCCCAGGACCTCGTCCAGCACATGGTGCAGTTGCAACTCGATCTTGCCTTCCTGCACGCGCTGCATGACTTTATCCACCAGGATCGCTTCGGCCTTGAATTTGTCGCGGCGATGCACGAGCGTCACCTTGCTGGCGATGTTGGACAGATACAGGGCTTCCTCGACCGCGGTATTACCGCCGCCGATCACGGCGACTTCCTGATTGCGATAGAAGAACCCGTCGCAAGTCGCGCAGGCGGAGACGCCCTTGCCGGAGAACTTCTCCTCGGACGGCAAGCCCAGATATTGCGCAGAAGCGCCAGTGGCGATGATCAATGCGTCACAGGTGTATTCGCCGGCATCGCCGATCAGGCGGATAGGCTTTTCCTTGAGCTTGGCAGTGTGAATATGATCGAAGATCATCTCGGTGTTGAAGCGTTCCGCATGCTTCTGGAAACGTGCCATGAGCTCCGGACCCTGCACGCCGTCTGCATCAGCCGGCCAGTTATCGACTTCGGTCGTGGTCATCAACTGACCGCCTTGAGCGATACCGGTGACGAGCACCGGCTTGAGATTGGCGCGTGCCGCGTAGACGGCAGCGGAATAGCCCGCCGGGCCGGAGCCCAGGATCAGCAGGCGGGCGTGTTTGGTGGCCATACGTTAAAACTCCCGATAAAAATCAAAAATAGGTACGAAATCTTATTTTTCAAGCAGGCTTCTCAGCATCCAGGCCGTTTTTT
>CBFGLF010000035.1:0-15167 GCA_965649545.1 uncultured Methylotenera sp. | reverse complement strand
TGTCCGGGGTGATCGGCGCGCAATTCCAGAACTCGCGTTTCGAAGCCTTGGGCGACGAAGCTTTCGTCCCCAGTAACCGGACGTTCAGCAAGGCGCTCTACATCTACGAAGAGCTACCGGTGGACCTATTGCGCGATAAGGACCTGAAACTCAGTCTGGGCGGACGTGCCGAGAGCGTGAACCTGGAATCCGTGGGCGGCGGCAATTTCGGTGGGGCTGAGGACAAGCATTACCGGCCCAACAGCTTTGCCACGGGCGCCCTCTACACCCTGAACGAGCAATGGTCGGTAAGCAGCAATCTCTCGCATAACGAGCGTGCGCCGAGTTATTTCGAAGTCTTTGCCAATGGCCCCCACCTCGCGACAGCGCAATATGAGATCGGTGACGGCAATCTGGCCAAGGAGCGCTCCAACGGCATCGACACCCGCCTGCAATGGAAATCGGGCAAACATTCGATGTCGGTCGGTGCCTATTACACCCGCTTCAGCAACTTCATCAGCCTGGCCAATACCGGCAATACGCGGGGCGTCGATGGCGAGCTGAACCCACTGGATGTGGATGGGGACGGGATCGCTGACGGCTCGGGTGAGGAGATCCTGCCGGAAGCGCGCTTCACGCCAGTGCCGGCCATCTTCAAAGGGCTGGAAGCCGAAGGCAAGTTCCGCGTCTACGAAGGGACCGGTGCGATGGACTTCAACCTGCGTGGCGATTATGTCCGTGCCACCAATCGCGATACCGGCGATGCTTTACCGCGGATCTCTCCGTTACGGCTGGGCGCAGGCCTGAACTACCAGTTCAACCGTTTCGGCGCGCGTTTCGACGTATTGCGTGCGTTCAAGCAGGACCGTACCGCCGTCAATGAACTGGAGACCGACGGCTACACACTGGTCACGGCGACTGCTACCTATCGCCTGCCGACCAGCCTGCACCTCGAAGCGTTCGCACGCGCCAATAACCTGCTCGACCAGGAGATCCGCGAGCATACGTCCTTCCTCAAGGACATCGCGCCACTTGGCGGTCGCTCGCTATTGCTGGGCCTGCGGGGAGAGTTCTGATCTAAAAAGGGCATCATGTGGACAGGCAATGTGCCTGTCCACATCGACTCAGAACCGGAAGTTCTACCGAGCGGCCATACCGCCACCGGCCACCTGAAAATTCCTGAAACACTTTTCGCGTGTTGCGGTCGTACTTTCAATCGGGTATTTTAATACCTTCTATCTCGGCTCCCAGAGCCATTCCCAGGGCAGGGGACATCCATAACAATTGCCCAGACTTCTTCAACCATTCGGGGAAACCGGATGCGTGTGCATCGATTCACGAAGGAGAAGTCATGCTGCAAACCATCAAACGTTGCCTGAAGAAGATCGCCAGCCCCATCATCGGGAATGGACTACCGGCCAATCTGCACAAGGACGACCAGGCCCTCATCACGCGCATTCGCGACGAGCGGATCACCTACCTATCGGACGCCAAATTGGCGGAACTTGCCAATACCTGTCGGCAGATCGAGCAACAGCCGCTCCCCGGTATCTTCATCGAAGCCGGCTGTGCCTTGGGCGGCTCTGCCGTGCTCATCGGCTCTATCAAGAATAAACAGCGTGCATTCTACGTGTATGACGTCTTCGGCATGATCCCGCCACCGTCCGACCACGATACCGACGACGTGCATGACCGCTACAAGACCATCGTCGAAGGCAAGTCGACCGGGATCGATGGCGACGAATACTACGGCTACAAGCCTAATCTCTACGAAGTAGTGCAAGACAATCTGAAACGATTCGGCGTCGATTACAAGAAAGACTCGGTATGGCTGATCAAGGGATTGCTGCAGGATACGATGCACATCACCCAGCCGGTCGCGCTCGCGCATGTCGACGTTGATTGGTACGAGCCGGTGATGACCTGCCTGCAGCGCGTATTCCCGAGACTCGTCGTGGGTGGCAGCATCATCCTCGACGATTATCATGACTGGGGTGGGTGCCGGAAAGCCACGGACGAGTATCTGAAAACCGTGCATGGGCAGTTCGCACTGGATGACTCCGCGGGCTCTCTCAAGGTGACGCGGACCCGTGCTGCCCTTAACTGAGCCTAAGCCCCGACCTCGCTTAAACTGGCCATGACCTAGGCTCTGTCAGCCGGCTTAGGCTATGATAGTGGCTTTCGTCATCGACATAGAGAATCATCATGGCACGCACCGTCAACTGCATCAAACTAGGTCACGAAGCTGAAGGTCTGGATTTCCCACCCTACCCTGGTGAGTTGGGCAAACGCATCTACGAAAGCGTCTCCAAGGAAGCCTGGGCTGCCTGGATCAAACACCAGACCATGCTGGTCAACGAGAACCGCCTCAGCCTGGCCGACCCTGCCGCACGCAAATACCTGGCGGAACAGACCCAAGCCTACTTCTTCGGCGGCGGCGCGGATACAGCCTCCGGCTATGTACCGCCCAAATCCTAGCCACCGGATTTTCATCAACCTGTCATATTCGGGTCATATAGTAGCGAGGTCATGAATTGCCGCCCTCCATCAAATTGAATCCCGAATATTTCATCAATCGCGAGCTCGGTATCCTCGCGTTCAACCGGCGTGTGCTTGCACAAGCCGAGGACGAGCGCGTGCCCCTGCTCGAACGCTTGAAGTTCCTGTGCATCTTCAGCAGCAACATGGACGAGTTCTTCGAGGTGCGCGTCGCTGGCCTCAAGGAACAGATCAAGTACAACTCGGCCTACACCGGCGCTGACGGCATGCCGCCGCGGCAGGTGTTCGCCCGCGTCAGCGCCGAGGCGCATGAACTGGTGGATCGCCAGTACAGCATCCTTAACGATGTCGTGTTGCCGCGTCTCGCGGAAGAGAATATCCGCTTCCTGCGCCGTGGACACTGGAACGACGAGCAACGCGCGTGGATCAAGGAGTATTTCTTCCGCGAGCTAATGCCCATCCTGACCCCGATCGGACTCGATCCCGCTCATCCTTTTCCGCGCGTGCTCAACAAGAGCCTGAATTTCGCGGTGGAGCTCGAGGGGAAAGATGCCTTCGGCCGGAATTCCGGCGTCGCGATCGTCCAGGCGCCGCGCGCCTTGCCACGCGTGATCCGGCTGCCGGACGAGATCTCCGGTTGTGAATACGGCTTCGTCTTCCTGTCATCGATATTGCATGCCCACGTGGATGAGCTGTTCTCCGGCATGCAAGTCAAAGGCTGCTACCAGTTCCGTGTCACGCGCGACAGCGACCTGACGCTGGACGACGAGGACACCAAGGATCTGCGCCTAGCCTTGCAAGGGGAACTCTCGCACCGCCAATATGGTGACGGCGTTCGGCTTGAGGTCGCCGACAGTTGTTCGCCCGAGATGTCGGCGTTCCTGCTCGGTCAATTCGGTTTGGCGCAGGAGGACCTCTACCAGGTCAACGGCCTGGTCAACCTGGTGCGGCTCATGCAGATCCCGGACTGGGTAGATCGTCCCGACCTGAAATTCCCGCATTACACGCCCAGTGTGCCCAAGGAGATCGTCAAGGAGCCGGACCTGTTCAAGGCCATCCGCAAGGGCGATATCCTGTTGCATCACCCGTTCCAGTCGTTCAACCCGGTCATCGAGTTCATCCAGCAGGCCGCCATGGACGCCGATGTACTGGCCATCAAGCAGACCTTCTACCGCACCAGCGCCGATTCCACATTGATGCAATCCTTGATCGAAGCCGCCCAGCGCGGCAAGGAAGTGACCGTGGTGGTGGAACTGCTGGCGCGTTTCGACGAGGAAGCCAACATCAACTGGGCAGCCAAGCTGGAAGCCGCAGGCGCTCATGTGGTCTACGGGGTGGTGGGACACAAGACCCATGCCAAGATGGCCATGGTCGTGCGGCGCGAAGAAGGCAAGCTGCGCCGTTATGTCCATCTTTCCACGGGCAATTACCATCCGCGTACCGCTCGCCTTTACACCGACTTCGGCCTGCTCACCTGTCGCGACGATATCTGCGAAGACGTCAACGATGTGTTCGCGCAGCTCACTGGTCTCGGCAAGGCGAGCAAGTTACGCCATCTGTGGCAATCGCCCTTCACCTTGCATCAGCGTGTGATCAAGGCGATCAATCAGGAAGCCGAGTTGGCGCGTTCCGGCAAGAAGGCGCGCATCGTCGCCAAGATGAATGCGTTGCTGGATCCTGACATCATTCGCGCCTTGTACGACGCGTCCAGTGCCGGCGTGCAGATCGAGTTGATCGTGCGAGGCGTTTGCGCGTTGCGGCCCGGCATCCCGGGTGTATCGGAGAATATTCGGGTGGTCTCCATCGTCGGGCGCTTTCTGGAGCATTCCCGCATCTTCTACTTCTATCACAATCGCGAAGAGAATCTCTACCTGTCGAGTGCAGACTGGATGTACCGCAATTTCTTCCGGCGGATCGAGGTATGTTTCCCGGTGCTGGACGATAAACTCAAGAAGCGTATCTTCAAGGAGGGCCTGGAGCCTTACCTGAAAGACAACGTGAATGCGTGGGAGATGCTACCGGACAGCAGCTACCGGTTGAGGCCAGCGCGACGCGGCAACCATTTCTGTGCACAGACGCATCTGGCAGTGGAGTACGGGCAAGACTTGCCGCTGGAGAATTAAGCGGTTCAGCCCAGTAATTGCAGCTCGATCCCGGCCTCTTTCCAGTATCCCACTTCATTGTTCAATTCCGCTTGGGTCAGCGGGTTAGCCTCCAGCCACCCCGATTCCACCTCGAGCCTGAAGCCTTTGCTGTTCCAGGTCAGGCCCAGCGGCGGACAGTGTTCGTCCAGACGATTGCGGTTGAACAGGATCGCCAGCCGCAGGATCAGGATCATCACACAGCGGTCGTCATCGAGGGCAGGCAGGCTCACCTTGGTCAGTGAGCGGCGCTGGGCGCGTACCAGCAGCCCTAGCGTCGATTGCTCCATGCGCGAAAAGCCGGGCATATCCGCGTTCTCCACGATGTAAGCGGAATGCTTGTGGTAGCCGCTGTGGGCGATCGTGATACCGATCTCATGCAGGTCTGCGGCCCAACCCAGGTATTGCTGTACGGCCTCGACATCCATGTGCAACCCATGCTTGACCTGTTCCAACAGGGCGAAAGCCAATTGCTCGACCCGCGCGCATTGTTTCTCGTCGACCTGGTAACGCCGCATGAACTGCGAGACGGTCGCCTCGCGTGTATCCTGGTGATGCATACGGCCCAGTAACTCGTAAAGGACACCTTCGCGCAATGCGCTGGTCGCGGTCGTCATGCGCTCGATACCCAGGGACTCGAACGCCGCGAGCATGATGGTCAAGCCGCCGGGTAATACCGTGGCCCGGTCCGCACTCAATCCTGCGAGCTCCAGCTTTCTGGCATCCTTGGCAGCCAGCAGCCATTCCCGCAGCTTCCAGAGCCCCTCCCGGGTGATCTCGCCGTCGCTCAAGCCATTAAGACGCATGATCTCGCCCAAGGCGCGTGCCGTGCCCGAGGAGCCGACCGCCTCCTGCCAATGGCCGGCGATGAAATTCTTGCGGATGTTCTGGATCTCGCTGGCGGCAGCGATGTGGGCCTTTTCCAGGCTGGCTTCAGTGATCTTGCCATCGGGGAAGTACTTGAGGCTGAAACTGACGCAGCCCATGTACAGACTCTCCATCTCGATGGGCGCATACCCCTGGCCGATGATGAATTCGGTGGACCCCCCGCCGATATCGATGACGAGACGTTTGTGCGTGGCCGGCGGTAAGTCGTGACTGACGCCGACGAAGATCATGCGCGCCTCTTCGCGCCCGGCGATGATCTCGATGGGGAATCCCAAGGCCTCCTGCGCTTGCTGCAGGAGCTGCGCGGAATTCTTGGCGACACGGAAGGTATTGGTGGCGACGGCACGAACGGCTTGCGGAGGTAAACCACGCAAGCGCTCGCCGAAACGCTTGAGGCAATCGATCGCCCGTTTCTGTGCATCGGCATCGAGCTGCTTATCCTTGCCCAGTCCTGCGCCCAGCCGTACGGCTTCGCGCAAGGAATCATGGAAGATCAACTGATCATCGACGACACGGGCAAGTTGCAACCTGAAACTGTTGGAGCCAAGATCGACTGCGGCAATCTCAGGGAAGACGGGGTTTTTGTCAGCCAAAACCGACCTTTAACGAATACTACTGTTTGACACCTATGGTTGCAGTGTTTCGCGTTCCATTTCCTGCACAGTAGTATGACGCACATCCTTGCCCTTGACCATGTAGACCACGTATTCCGCGATGTTCTTGGCATGGTCGCCGATCCGCTCGATCGCCTTGGCGACGAACAGCACTTCCAGAGACATGGAGATGGTACGTGGATCTTCCAGCATGAAGGTGATGAGCTGGCGCATGGCGGCACGGAACTGTTCGTCCACCTGCTCGTCCTGCTTGGCGACATCCACGGTCTTGCTGACATCGAGACGGGCGAAGGCATCGAGCGAAGTGCGCAGCATCTCGCGCACCAGACCGACCATGGTCTTGATCTCGTTGAAACGCGGGGTGTACATGCGGTCGGATTCATAGATCTTCTGGGCGACACGGGCGATCTTGGTGGCTTCGTCGCCGATACGCTCAAGGTCGGTGATGGTCTTGACCACCATCATGATCATGCGCAGGTCGCCGGCTGCGGGCTGGCGTCTTGCGATGATGTGACTGCAATCCTCATCCACCTGGACTTCCAGCGCATTCACGCGGTGATCGTTGGAGACGACATCGTCAGCGAGTTTGGCATTGGCGTTGACCAGCGCGTCGAGGGCGTTGACGATCTGTTGCTCGACCAGGCCGCCCATCTGCAGCACCTTGGCGCGGACGGATTCCAGTTCGGCATCGTATTGCTTGTAGGTATGTTCAAATTGCATCACGCAGTCCTTTAACGCTTTTGTGTCAGTCTTTCAGACTAACATCCGATTGTGACATTTTCATGTACTTGGCTGGTTCTTTTTACTGCAGCCTATCAACGCTTGTAAGTCTTGACCCCATCTTGCGTGGCCAGCAACAAGACATCGGCCGGACGTGCCGCGAACAGGCCGTTGGTGACGACGCCCACGATCTGGTTGATTTGGGCTTCGGTCGCGACCGGATCGACGATCTTGAGGCCGGACACATCCAGGATCTTGTTGCCGTTATCGGTGGTGAAATCACGCAACTTGGGTTGGCCGCCCATCGCCACCAGGGCACGCGCCACTTGGGCTTGCGCCATCGGAATCACTTCCACCGGCAGTGGGAACGCGCCTAACACCGGCACCAACTTGCTCTGGTCACAGATGCAGATGAACGATCTGGCGACTGCCGCGACGATCTTTTCACGGGTCAGCGCACCGCCGCCGCCCTTCAGCATGTGCATATGCTCAGTGATCTCGTCGGCACCGTCGACATAAATGTCGAGGCTGTCGACCTGGTTCATGTCATAGACCTTGATACCGTGGCTGCGCAGGCGCTCTGCCGTGGCTTCCGAGCTGGCGACAGCGCCGTCGATCTTGCCTTTGACCTTGGCTAGCGCGTCGATGAAATAGTTGGCGGTGGACCCGGTGCCGACACCGATGATGCCACTCTTGACATAGGCGATAGCAGCTTCTGCTACTTGTTGTTTTAATTCGTCTTGTGTTGCCATTTTTACTTTAATCCTTACGTTTTCTTTATAATCGAGAGCAATTTTGAATGATACACCCCCGAACCGCTAAATGAAAAACGACTACCTGGAAAAAATCCGCACGGCCCGCGTCTATGATGTTGCTGAGAGGACCGCGCTGGAGATCCAGCCGAACCTTTCTGCGCGTCTGGGTAACAAGATCCTGCTCAAGCGTGAGGACACCCAACCGGTCTTTTCATTCAAACTGCGCGGCGCCTACAACAAGATGGCCCATCTTTCCCAGGAGGCACTGGATCGTGGGGTCATCGCAGCATCCGCCGGCAACCATGCACAAGGCGTCGCCCTGGCGGCCCAGAAACTTGGCTGCCGTGCAGTGATCGTCATGCCGACCACCACCCCTCTGATCAAGATCGATGCCGTGCGTAGCCGTGGCTCCGAGGTCGTACTGTTCGGAGACTCTTACTCCGACGCCTATGTCCACGCGCTGGAACTGGAGAAATCGCAGGGCCTCACCTTCGTCCATCCCTATGACGACCCCGATGTCATCGCCGGTCAGGGCACCATCGCGATGGAGATCCTCGACGATTATCACGAACCGATCGAGGCCATCTTCTGCTGTGTCGGTGGAGGCGGCTTGATCGCCGGTATCGCCGCCTACGTCAAGCAGGTCCGCCCCGAGATCAAGGTGATCGGCGTCGAGGCCGCCGACGCCGACGCCATGGCGCAATCCTTGAAGAAGGGTGAACGCGTCATGCTGGAGCAGGTCGGGCTGTTTGCCGACGGAGCCGCCGTGAAGCAGGTCGGGGTCCATACTCTGGCGCTGGCCAAGGAATACGTCGATGAGATGATCCTGGTCGATAACGACGCCATCTGCGCCGCGATCAAGGATGTGTTCGAAGACACCCGCTCCATCCTGGAGCCTGCTGGCGCCCTCGCTGTCGCCGGTCTGAAGGAATACGTCAAACGCAACCGGACCCAGGGGAAGACGCTGGTCGGTATCGCTTCCGGTGCCAACATGAATTTCGATCGTTTGCGCTTCGTCGCCGAACGCGCCGAGATCGGTGAGAAGCGCGAAGCGGTGATGGCGGTCACCATCCCTGAAGTGCCGGGCTCGTTCAAGAAGTTCTGCCGACTGCTCGGCGATCGGAGCATCACCGAATTCAATTACCGCTATTCGGATCCCAAGCAAGCCCACATCTTCGTGGGTGTCGCGATCCATGACCGCAACGAATCCAGCCGCCTGGTGCAGATGCTGCAGACGCAGGGACTAGGGGCGCTCGACCTCACCGACAACGAAGTCGCGAAACTGCACCTGCGGCATCTGGTGGGTGGCCATGCGCCGCAGGCCGAGCACGAGCAGTTGTACCGCTTCGAATTCCCTGAAAAGCCGGGGGCTTTGATGAAGTTCCTCGACACCATGGGTCACGACTGGAACATCAGCCTGTTCCATTATCGCAACCATGGTGCCGATTACGGTCGCGTGCTGGTGGGCATGCAGGTACCGCCAGCGGACAAGGTCGCGTTCAAGGCCTTCCTCGACAACCTGGGTTACCCCTACTGGGACGAGAGCGACAACCCGGCCTATCGGCTATTTTTGGGCTGAACAGCCACATGGTGGCTGCAAGCAGCCGACTTTGCCCCGTACTTCCCAATGATCCGGCTAAGCCGTTGTTTATAAGATGACTAATCCGTACACAGCTTCAAGAATGGAAATTGCTTGATCACATAAGGCATCAGCGGTTTGGTAGGTGCGATGCATAATGAACCTATGCGGCTCGAGACAGACCAACCCTAGACATTGTGTTTTATCGGTGTTTCAAAGAATCTATAAGAGGAGATCCCACATATGAATAATCAACCCATCGCCGCCCGATTGCGCCTTGCATCGGTGGCAGCGATCCTTGCCTCCGCCAGCTTGCTCGGCGCCTGCTCGAAAGAGGCAGAAACCCCGCAACCTGAAGCTGTGCCTGCAGCGGAGTCGTCCTCCCTCAAGGCTGAGAATGTCGCGTATGTCACCAATCAGGATGGTGGCGTCACGGTCATCGACCTCGCCACGATGGAGACCATCGGCGATATCGAGGTTCAAGGTGAAGGCCCCCGCGGCGTCGGCGTGACCGATGACGGCAAGCTACTGATCACCGCCAACAAGGATAACGGCAACATCTCCGTCGTCGACACCGCGACCGGCAAGCTGGTCCAGCATGTCGAGATCGGCAAGAACCCGGAGTTCGTGCGCGTGAAAGGCGATTACGCCTTCATCTCCTTCGAACCCAGCTCCAAAGGCGGCCCTCCTCCGAAACCCGGTGAAGCGGTGAAGGAAGAGGAAGATGACGACGATGAGGCCGCTGAACCGGCCCGTATCGCAGTCGTCGATATCAAGGCCGGCAAGAAGATACGTGAGATCGTTGGTGGTCCTGAGACCGAAGGCATCGAGTTCTCCAAGGATGGCAAGCATCTGATCATCACCAATGAAGCCGATAACACCATCACCGTGCACGATCTCGAGACCGGCGAACTGCAGCACACCATCGCCACCAAGGATTTCGGCCTGCGCCCCCGCGGCATCAAGACTTCGCCCGATGGCAGCTTCTATGTGGCGACGCTGGAATACGGCAACAGCTTCCTGATCCTGGATAGCGGATTCAAGCCGGTGAAGACCGTCAAGACCGGTGAGAGTCCTTATGGCATCGCTTTCGACCGGGACGGCAAGCGCATCTTCGTGGCGGCCAATAAGGCCAAGACCTTGGAAGTGTTCGACGCCAAGAGCTTCGACAAGATCAAGGACATCCCTACCGGCAACCGCTGCTGGCACTTCACCTTCACCCCGGATGACAAACAGATCCTGCTGGCCTGCGGCAAGTCCGACGAAGTCCTCGTGATCGACGCGGATAAGCTGGAAGTGACCAAGCGCATCGGCGACAAGAAGATGCCTTGGGGTCTGGTGACTTACCCGAAATCCATGGGTAGCCTTGACCAGCCTTGAGTTGTCAATCAGCCTAAGTCATAAAAAAACGGCCCGTCAGGGCCGTTTTCTATTGGTGCAAGCGCATCACTTCAACAATTCCATGATGGTCTCCCAGTCGGCAGGGTCGACCGGCGTGATGGACAGGCGATTGCCGCGCTGCAGGATCCTGAGATTGGAAAGCTTCGGGTTCTCGCGCATGGCTTTCAGGCTGAGCAAACGTGTCTTGCGCACTAGCTTGACGTCGACGTTGAACCAGCGCGGATTCTCCGGGGTGGCTTTAGGGTCGTAATACTTATGCCCCTTGATGAACTGCAAACGGTCCGGGTACGCCAAAGCCGAGACTTCGGCGATACCGGCGATCCCCGGTTCTTCGCAGTTCGAATGATAGAACAGCACCCCATCCCCGACCTTCATCTGATCGCGCATGAAATTACGCGCCTGGTAATTACGTACGCCATACCAGTCCACCGTCTGGTTCGGCATCTTGGCCAGATCGTCGATGGAGACGTCGGCGGGTTCGGATTTCATCAGCCAGTAACGCATTATTGTTCTCAGTGAGTTGGATATTTTCGTATGATAAACGCCAGACTCTAAATTTCGAAGGCACTGAACCAATGGCAAAGAACGTACTAGGTAGCGTATTACAGGTGTGCAGCCTGGACCCCATGACCGGATTCACGCGCAACGGCTGTTGTGAGACCGGGCCTGAGGACACCGGCAGCCATACGGTCTGCGCGCAAGTGACGGAAGAGTTCCTCGCCTTCTCCTATTCACGCGGCAATGACTTGAGCACGCCGAGGCCGGAGTTCGGGTTCGAGGGATTGAGACCTGGGGATCGTTGGTGCCTGTGTGCGGCACGCTGGCAGGAAGCTGCCGACGCAGGCCTGGCGCCGCCTGTCATCCTCGAAGCCACACATGAACGTGCGCTCGAGATCATCAGCCTGGCGGACCTGAAATACCACGCCTTGCGATAGAGATGTCCCTGCAAACATTACCTAAGCCAGCATCCTGAACCAAAAGGTTCAAGTGGTGACGGACTAGAGCGCTTCAGGCACACCCGCGCTTGAAAAGCTGAGCGCGCACACCGCGACTCGATTGACCGAAACCGATGCCAGAGACTAGTTCAAGGAATATATAGCCTAAGCAACATCGCAGGGAACAAACCGGAAACTAGCACCTGAATATGACAACTGCTAGTTGTTGGAAACTTTGAAGTCAGAACAAATTGTTTTGCTCGGCTACCGCCTCGTCAATCTGTTCCTGCATGGATACGATTCTACGCTTGAAATCCCCAATGTCAAAACCGCCGCTGCGCGTGGTCAGCAGCTCATGCGCAAGGTTGAGGGCCGCCATGATGGCGATGCGTTCGACCCCGACCACCTTGCCGGTATCGCGGATCTCGCGCATCTTCTTGTCGAGGTAATTGACCGCCGTGATCAGGCCTTCACGTTCATCGTCGCTGCAAGCGACCTTGAACTCACGGCCCATGATGTTGACATCGACGCCCTGCATATCGCTCATAGGGATTCCTCTGGTAGCCGCTGCAGCAAGGCCTCAAGTCTGGAGCCCGCTTGCGCCATGTTGTCCTTGAGCTGTTTGACGTCATCCTGGGCTTGCGCCAGGTCCTGACGCAATTCCAGATTCTCCTCGCGCAATGACTGGCAAAGCGCAATGAGCTGCTTGAGCTTGTCTTCGAGGGCTTTTAGATCGGCTTCCATGGCTGCACTATAATTTGAAAATCCTTGTATGGTCAACTGCTAACAAGGATTTTTGAAAGTAATACAGCATGTTACATGGAAAATAAATTTTCAGCTTTCAGTTTGCATAATCTATAATCGATGCAAGTTGTCAGGTGCCCTTATCGCATGTCTTGCGATCGGGTGAAACTGGGAAACAGGTGCGTTCCATCTACTGGAACAATGCCTGTGCTGCCCCCGCAACGGTAAACGAGTGAGGATCCACAATCAGCCACTGGGCATCCGCCTGGGAAGGCGTGGATCAAGACTTGTGAGCCCGGAGACCGGCCTGATGACCTAAGTATGGAAATACCGCGGGGTGACGGTTTTGACACGCATGCGCCAGTAGTCTCAGTGCGCTTTCGTTTCTGCTTTTGTTCCCGGTATTTCCTCTATCAGATAAAGACATGCGGGGTCGCATGTGATTTAGGGAAACCAGAACAATGAAAAGAACCGCCATGGCGAGCCTGCTCGGCTTGCTATTCTCGTCCAACTCCTATGCCGCGCCACTGCAATTCCAGACCGGTGACATCGTCGTCACCGCCAGTCGTATCCCCCAGACCAAGGAAACCGTGATCGGCGACACCACGCTCATCGGGCGTGAAGAGATCGAACGTGCCGGGGCACAAACCATCACCGACCTGCTGCAGGCCCAACCCGGGGTCGAGATCAACAGCAACGGCGGGCCGGGTAAAGTCTCTGGCGTGTTTCTCCGCGGCACCAACACGGATCATGTGGTGGTGTTGATCGACGGTATGCGCGTCAACTCGGCCACTCTGGGCACGACGGCGTTCGAGAACATCCCCCTGGCCCAGATCGACAGGATCGAGATCCTGCGCGGACCGGCCTCCAGCCTCTATGGGGCGGATGCGATCGGCGGCGTCATCCAGATCTTCACGCGCAAGGGAGAGGGCGCACCGAAATTCTACGCAGGTGCCGGCTATGGCAGCTATAACACCAAGACTGCCGAAGCCGGCGTCGGCGGCACGATCGGCGACACCAGCTTTTCGCTGAATCTATCCAGTCTGGATACGGACGGCTACTCCGCCTACCGCACTCGCAACCCGCGCTTCCGTGACGATGACGGCTACCGCAACCTGGCCTTCTCGGGATCGCTCTCGCACAAGATCGCCATCGGCCACGAGATCGGTATCCAGCTCTACCAGAGTGAAGGCAGCAGCAAATTCGACAGCCGCTTCAACGCCACCAATTTTTCCGACCATGCCAACCTCTCGCAACTGAGTTACTCGGTCTACAGCAAGAACCAGTTCACTGCCAACTGGCTCTCCACCCTGAAAGCCGGCGAAGGCATCGACGAATCCGAATCCTTCCTCGAGTTCGGCCGCTCGTATTTCAAGACCAAACAGCGCCAGTACTCGTGGCAGAACGAAGTGGCCCTCCCGTTGGGCACGTTGACCTTGCTCTACGACAAACTGGAACAGCGCATCGAGACCACGGCTGGCTTTGCCACTGAAGCCCGCGACAACGAGGGCTACATGGGTGGTTACCTGGTCAATGTGGGCAAACACTCGCTGCAAGCCAACTACCGGAGCGACCATAACTCGCAGTTCGGCACCAACGATACCGGCGGCTTGGGTTATGGCTTCAAGCTGAATCCGAACTGGCGTGTGACGACCAGTTATGGCACGGCATTTAAGGCACCCAGCCTCAACGACCTGTATTTCCCCTTCTTCGGTAACCCACAGCTGAAGCCGGAAAAATCCAGGAACATGGAAGCCAGCCTGCGATACGAAGATACCCAGCGTACCTTTTCCGTCACCGCCTACGAGAACAAGATCCGCGACCTGATCGCGGTCGATCTGTTGCTGTTCCAGCCGTTCAACGTCAATGACGCGCGTATCCAGGGGATGACCCTGGCGGGTAGCCAGCGTTGGGACAGCTGGCAATTGCGCGGCAACGTCGATGTGCAATCGCCGCGCGATGACGACACCGATGCATTGCTGGTCCGGCGCGCGAATCGCCATGCCAGCCTCAACCTGTCCAGGCAGTGGGGTGACTGGCGCTTCGGCGGCGAGATGATCGCGTCGTCCATGCGCTATAACGATGCCGCCAACACCCAGCGGCTGGCGGGTTACGCCATCCTCAACCTGACTGCGGATTACAAGATCAATCAGGACTGGAAAGTGCAGGCGCGCGTGAACAATCTGCTCGATAAGGATTATGCATTGGCCTACGACGGCAACCCCAGTGCCGGCGGCTTCATCTACAACACTGCGGGGTCGAACCTCTTCGTCAGTGTGCGTTACGCGCCGGCGAAGTAAAGACGCCGGATAAGGTTTACAATATCGTCACTCAAATAAGGAGTTATACATGTTGGCTGAGAACAAAAAATCATTATGGCTGGCGATCGGTTTGCTGGCCGTCATCGTCCTGACGCGCACCCAGCATTTCGGCAGCGCCGTGTACCTGCCCGATGCCACGCTGGCCGTGCTGTTCCTGGGTGGCCTGCTGGTCGCACGTAGCGGCTGGCTCGGCCTGGCATTGGTGGTCGCATTCGGCATGGACGCTTACGCGCTCGGCTGGAAAGGCGTCTCCGATTACTGCATGTCGCCCGGCTACTGGGGATTGATCCCGACCTATGCCCTGGTCTGGGGTGCCGGCCGCTGGTTGGCCAAGCGCGAAAAACCATTCGCCGTCCTGCCTTACGCCTTGTTCGGCTGGGCCGCCGCCAGCACCGCTTTCGTACTGTCGAACGCATTCTGGTACGGTTTCTCGGACAAAGTCGCCACCATGCCGGTCGTGGCTTTCTCCCAGGCGGTCAGCCAGTACTATCTGCCCTATGTCGGTTACACCCTGATGTATCTCGGGCTTGCCTGGATCGCTTACGGCTTCCTGGTCAGCGGTATCATCCGGCCTAAAACCAGCAAGGTTTG
>CBFGLF010000034.1:0-16094 GCA_965649545.1 uncultured Methylotenera sp. | reverse complement strand
AAAATATGGCTGGAGAAACCGTAGCGAGCGATTCGAGTGCAAGGCGCAAAGGATGCAGCGACCGAGACATATCAAAGCGATAGGCGAGTGAGCGAATACTTTGCAACGCAGCAATCGGATCGCGCAGTAGGGTTATCCCCTTCACTCGGGTTCCCCGAACCGTTGACTGATGAGCTCGATCAACGCATCCATCGCAGCCTTCTCGTCCTTGCCTTCCGCTTCCAGGGTGATCTTGCTGCCCTTGCTGGCAGCCAGCATCATCACGCCCATGATGCTCTTGGCATTGACGCGGCGGCCATTGCGCTCGATCCAGATATCGCTGTGGTAGCCACTCGCGGTCTGCGTCAGCTTGGTCGATGCACGGGCATGCAAGCCCAGTTTGTTGATGATTTCTATCTCATGCTTGATCATGGTGACTACATGCATCCTCGGTAAAATGAACCACACCTTCGTGCCCGCCACTCAGTGCCTTTTCCACCAGTGGCAGGATACTTCCGTTTCGATACGTCAATGCCCGGACCAGCATCGGCAGGTTGACACCGGCTACACCTTCTACGCGGCCCGGTACCAGCAGTTTGCTGACCAGGTTACAGGGCGTGGCGCCATAGATGTCCGACATGATCAGCACGCCCTGGCCTTCATCCAGCTCCTTCACCATCTGCAGCGCCTCGGGGAGCAGCTCCACCGGGTCATCGTGCGTGCCCACACCCAGTTGCCTTAACATCGGGGGTCGCGTGCCCATCACATGGCTGGCACAGTGGATCAGGCTTTCACCCAGCGTGCCGTGCGCGATAATCAGAATGCCTATCATGATATGTGTCCTCTACTCGGTAGCGTCGGCGACGGTAATCGCGGCTGCTACTCTAATTCGCGGTGCCTGATGAGCACCTTTTGTTGCTGATTGCGAAAATACTCCCCTAACCGTTCGACAAAATACACCGAACGATGTTGCCCGCCCGTGCAGCCGATCGCCACCGTGAGGTAGCTGCGGTTGTCGCGGATGAAGCTAGGCAACCAGCGCGCGACGAACTGCTGGATGTCGTCATACATCATGCCGACCGTCTCCTGGCTTTCCAGGAATTGCCGCACCGGCTGATCCTTGCCGGTCAACGGGCGCAGCACCGGATCGTAGTGCGGGTTGGGCAGGCAACGGATATCGAAGACGAAATCCGCGTCGAGCGGGATGCCGTGCTTGAAGCCGAAGGAGGCGAAGAACAGGGTCAACCCGTTACTGTCGTTGGAGACGAAATCCCGGACCCAGTTACGCAATTTGTTCGCGCTGAGGTTGCTGGTGTCGATGCGATGACCGAGATCCGCCAATGGGCTCAGCAGGTCACGCTCCTGCTGGATGTTCTCGGCCAGCGTATGTTCTTCGTCGCCTGCGCTCAAGGGATGGCGCCTGCGCGTCTCGCTGAATCGCTTGACCAGGGTCTCGACGCTGGACTCGAGGAACAGCACCTGCACGCTGATCCCCTGCGCCCGCAAGCGGTTGATGTTCTCAGGCAAGACTTCCAGCGCGGCGCTACGGGTATCGACGCTGACCGCAACGCGATCCTGCATGGCGGCGCTGAGGTCGAGCGAGATCTGCGGCAGCAGCGTAGCCGGCAGATTATCGACACAATAATATCCGCTGTCCTCCAGCGCTTTCAGCGCGACACTCTTACCCGAGCCGGAAAGACCGGTGAGGATGATGAGCTGCATCAGGCGGGCGTCCGACGTTTTTTGGCAGTCGTGGAAGAGGCGCCTTTCGCCATGCGGCTCATCTCCCGGTGCTGGCGCTGCATGAATTGTTTGGTGCCGTTGATGCCGCGCAACAGCAGCATGTGGTTGCGCACGGCGACTTCGACCAGCACGGCGATGTTGCGACCGGCCGCGACGGGAATGGTGTTCTTGGGCACTTTGACGCCCATGATATTTTCACTTTGCGACTTGATCTTGAGCCGATCGAGCAGTTCCGGCGCCATCTTGTCCGCCATCTCCAGCTGGATGATGAGGTCCAGCGGCTTGGTCGGCTTGACGGCATTGTCACCGAACAGCGCGCGGATATTGAGGATGCCGAGGCCCCGTACTTCGAGGAAATCCTGCAACAGCTCGGGGCAGCGCCCTTCAAGCCGATCCGGCGCCACGCGGAAGAAATCGACGATGTCGTCGGCAACGAGGCGATGGCCGCGGGAGATCAGTTCGAGTGCGAGTTCGCTCTTACCGATGGCGGGGTTGCCCTGGATCAGCACACCGAAGCCTTGTACCTCGATGAACACGCCATGCCGGCTCACCGATTCCGCCACCGCCTGCGCCAGATAGTGGCTCAACACGTCCATCAACCCCGGGCTTTGCAGGGGGGAGGTGAACAACGGGGTATGGTATTCGTCGGCGGCACGCGTCAGTTGCGGCGGTGCGACTTCACCGTTGGCGACGACCACGGCAGCGAGGTCGGTGGAAAAGAGGTTCTTGATGGCCTGCTGCAGCTCTTTTTCCTGCAGGCTGCGCAGGTAATCCATTTCAGCGCAGCCCAGGACCTGTACGCGGTTGGGATGCACAAAATTGAGATGGCCGATCAGCGCCAGCGAGGGTTTGGTCACCCGTTCGCTGCTCAGCAGGTTGTCCCCGCCGTTGAGCCCCGCCACCCACTTGAGTTTGAGGGGGAGGCGGGTGTCCTTATACAATTTTCCTACGCTGATCTCAGCCATGTTGGATCACTTTCAATCGGCTGCACGGGCGCATCGCTTTGTCGCGTGCTCGTTCGCGATTTCGTCTATCTGGGTGATATGCCTTATCGCTCACTGTGCGGCTCCTCGCGCTGCATCCCGTTCGCTCGATTGATGGGTTGGTCTGGCTTATTCGGCGGATTGGTGCTTCACACCGCCATCGCTCTTGTGATGATCGCTGACCTTCTCCTTGTGCTTCAGCACCTGGCGGTCGAGCTTGTCGGCCAGCATGTCGATGGCGCTATACATATTCTCATCACTGCAGGTAGCGTGCAGATCGTTACCCGGAACATGCAGCGTCGCCTCTACCTTTTGGGTCAGCTTTTCGACGCTCAGGGTCACTTTGACGTCGATGACGTGATCGAAGTGGTTGCTGACGCGCGTCAGTTTGCTGAGGACATATTCACGCAAAGCTGGTGTGACATCGAGGTGATGGCCGGTTAGTTGCAAGTTCATGATGCTCTCCTTCAGTGATTAGCGCAGGTCACAACGACTTGCGCTGGTTTGCCGCGGGTATCTGCAGAGACTCGCGGTATTTCGCGATGGTGCGTCGGGCGACGACGATGCCCTGTTTGCCGAGGATGTCGGTGATCTGGTTATCCGACAATGGCTTTTTCGGGTTCTCTTCACTCACCATCTGTTTGATCAAGGCGCGGATCGCCGTCGCAGAGCAGGCGCCGCCGGATTCGGTAGCGACATGGCTGCCGAAGAAATATTTTAGTTCGTAAACGCCGCGCGGTGTGAGCATGTACTTGCGGGTGGTCACACGCGATACCGTGGATTCGTGCAGGCCCAATTCATCCGCGATCTCGCGCAACACCAGCGGCCGCATGGCGACTTCGCCGTGCTCGAAGAAGTTGCGCTGGCGATCGACGATGGCCTGCGAGACCCGGAGGATGGTGGAGAAGCGTTGCTGGATGTTCTTGATCATCCATTTCGCTTCCTGCATCTGGCTCATCAGGTACTGGCTCGAGCTGTCGCGGTTACGTTTCAGGATGCCTGCATACAACTGGTTGATGCGCAGCTTGGGCACCACCTCATCGTTGAGGCTGGCGATCCAGATGCCCTTCACCTTCTTCACCAGGATCTCGTGCTGGATGTAGTGATCGGAGGCGATCTGGGTGAAGACATTACCCGGGCGCGGGTTGAGCTGCTTGATCAGTTGCTGCACGCCACGCAGGGTCTCGTCGTCGCAGCCCAGTAGCTTGCGCAGACGGACATAGTCGCGGGCGGCCAGTAGCGGCAGGTGCTGTTCGGCGACGGTGATCGCCAGTTGCAACCCCGGTGTGGTCTCCGGCATGACTTTCAGTTGCAGGGCCAGGCACTCGGCGAGGTTACGCGCACCGACGCCCGGTGGATCCAGATGCTGGATATGCTTGAGCGCGGTCTCCAGTTCCATCGGATCGACTTCATATTCTTCCGGCAGCAACTCCGCCAGTTCTTCCAGCGACTGGTCGAGGTAGCCGTCATCGCTGATGGCATCCACCAGCAGCAGCGACAAGGTCTGGTCGCGCTCGGACAAGGGCATGAGCTTGAGTTGGCCGAGCAGGTGTTCGCGCAGCGTGAGGCTGACCGCTTCCTGGAAGGTGAAATCGTTGTCGTCGTCACTGCCAGCGCTACTCTCGTCCCAGCGGTTGCTACTGCTGGAGAATTCGAAATAGTCGTCACCACCGCCGAATTCGTCCTGGCGCGGGGCTTCCGCTTCAGGGGCCTCAGCCGGGGCGGCGACACTGGTCTCGCTGGCACCGGCGCCAGGGATTGGCGTGAAGGTCTCGGCTTCGCCGCCGTCTTCTGGGCGATCGGTCCTTTCCAGCAGGGGATTGGCCTGCAGCAGGCTTTCCAGCTCCTGGTTGAGTTCCTGGGTGGAGAGTTGCAACAAACGGATGGACTGCTGCAGCTGAGGCGTCAGTGCCAGGTGTTGCGAGAATTTGAGCTGTAAACTTTGCTTCATGATCTAACGGGTCCGCCTGATGCCTTAGAGGCGGAAATCCTTGCCCAGATACACTTCTCTTACGCTGTCGTTATGGATGATCTCGCTGGGCTCGCCGGAGGCGAATACACGCCCTTCATTCACAATATACGCTCTATCGCAGATGCCTAGGGTTTCTCTTACGTTGTGATCGGTGATGAGCACGCCGATGTTGCGCTGGGTCAGGAAACGGATGATCTTCTGGATATCGAGCACGGCGATCGGGTCGATACCGGCGAACGGTTCGTCGAGCAGGATGAAGCCGGGGTTAGTGGCGAGGCAGCGCGCGATCTCGACACGACGGCGTTCACCGCCGGAGAGGCTGACTGCCATGTTGTGGCGGATGTGCGTGATGTGCAGCTCCTGCAGCAGTTGCTCGAGTTGCAGTTTCATCTGCTCGGGCGAGAACTTCTGCAGTTCCAGGATCGCCAGGATGTTCTCTTCCACCGTCATCTTGCGGAAGATCGACGGCTCCTGCGGCAGGTAAGCGAGGCCGAGTCGAGCGCGCTGGTGGATCGGCAGGCGGCTGACATCCTTGCCGTCGAGCAGGATACGGCCGTCGTCCAGCGGCACCAGGCCGACGATCATATAGAAACTGGTGGTCTTGCCTGCGCCATTGGGGCCTAGCAGGCCAACGACCTCACCGCTGCTGAGACGCAGGGAGATGTCCTGTACCACGGTGCGCGATTTGTATTTCTTGCGCAGGCCTTCTACGATTAATTCACTCATGCGTCTTGGTTCAATCTTTCCGGTATCGGGTTACTGGCCAGCAGCGGGCGCTGGTTTTTTCTTCGGCTGGATGACGGCCCTGACACGTCCGGTCGGCGTACCGGGCGTTGCGGCCTGCGAGCCGCCGCCGATCACTTCGGCGTATTCGGAGTTGGCGTCGTACATGATGTAGTCGCCGTGCACGATATCGTCACCGCGCTTCACCCACGCCTTGGTGAACAACTGCACCTTGTCCATGCGGCCGTCGTACTCGATCCGTTGCGCGCTGCCTTCCATGTATTCGTTCTTGCCTTCCATCTTTTGCTTGAAGGTGGAGGGGACTTGCGGGTTGCCGTAGGTCGTACTGTGCTGGAAGCCTTCCTTGTCCTCGCGCACGACCAGTTTGTCGCCCTTGATGACCAGCGTACCCTGGGTGAGGATGACGTTGCCGGTATAGGTACTGGTCTTCTTGGCGTCGTTGACCATCACCGTGTCCGCTTCCAGGTCGATGGGCTTGTCGCGGTCGGCTTTTTCCGCAAAGGCGCTGGTCGAGACCAGGGCAAGCAGGATCAGTAGCAGGCTAGGGCGATGCAGGTTCATAGGTTCTCCGGATACGGGTGCTATTGTTGGCCGGCTTGGCTGCTGGTTGGCCGGCCTGATTATTAGGTTTTGCAGGGTTCTTGGCCTTGCTCTCGGGCTTGCTCGCCGATCTGGCAGGGGCTTTTTTCGCAGGCGCAGATTTCGCGGCAGCGGGTTTCGTCTTGGCCGGATTCACATAGTGCGCTTTCACGCGGCTTTGCAGTTCCAGCGTTTTCAACTTCTTGTTGTATACCATACCGTTGGCGTTGATCACGGTCTCGGGCGCCTGATGGATCACCACAGGACGGTCCGTGGTAGCGATCTCCTTGTCCGGCACCACGTTGAGGTAGGTGGTCGTCACGGTCATCTCGCCACGATCCTTGAATGCCTGGCGCACCACCTTTACGTTCCCGAGGAACTGGATGTTCTCGCCGTTGCTCGAGACGAACCCGCGGTCGCTCTCGATCTGGGTATAGGGCTTCTCCACCGAGAACTGGGTGAAATGGGGTTTCTGCAGCTCCGTGGTGTCGTCGTCCGGATAGTGCTTCATCTCCGCGGCCGAGAGTACGTATTTCAGGTTACCGTTGATGTCGGTCCGCGTCGTGGTGAAATTGTTGAGGATGTAATCCGGATCGTGCCGGGTGCTGCCATCCATCTTTTTCTCCGGGGGTTGCACGCTACGTTCTATCCACAAGGTGAGCAAGGCCAGCAAAGCCAGCAAAGCCAATGGAAAGAGGATGGTCGGGCGCCCCAGCATGGATAACGAAGCCTTCGCGCCTATTCCAGGAATCTTGCCATTTGGCCATCGAAGGTTCCCTGCGCCTTCATGATCAGTTCGCATACTTCGCGCACGGCGCCGAAACCCGCCTGACGCTCGGTCGTGTAATGCACGTATTGTTTCACCAGCGGCATGGCATGGGGGACGGTGATGGCCAGGCCGCAGCGGCGCAGCGGCGGCAGGTCGACGACGTCATCGCCCATGAAAGCGCATTCCTCGGCCGTGATGCCGGTGTCCTTCAGCAACTGTTCGAACGCTACCAGCTTGTTCTCGGCGCCCTGATAGACGAGCTTGGCCTTGATGTTCTTGGCGCGCTCCGTCACCACATTCGAGGTACGGGCGGTCACCAGCGCGATCTGGATACCGGTGGCGGTGAGCATCTTGAGGCCGAGGCCGTCCAGCGAGTGGAAAGATTTGTACTCCAGCCCATCGTCTCCGAGCATCAGGCCGCCATTGGTCATGACACCATCGACATCGAACGCGACCACTTTGATGCGCTTGGCGCGGGCTTCTACCGGGGTCATTCAAACCACCTTTGCAATCAACAGGTCGTGCATGTTCAATGCGCCGACCAGGGTTCCCTGCTGGTCCACGACCAACAGGCTGGTAATCTTCTTGGTTTCCATGCATGCCACGGCATCGACGGCCAACTGGTTCGGCAGGATGCTGAGCGGGTTGGCGTGCATGACCTCGCGCATCGTCGTGTCGGCGACGTTGATGCCCTGCTCGAAGGCCCGGCGCAAGTCGCCATCGGTGAAGATGCCGACCGGTTTCCCTGCCTCGTCGACGATGGCCGTCATGCCGAGGCCCTTGCGCGACATCTCGAGCAGGCCCGCCGACAGCCCTGCGTCCTGCTTGACGGTGGGGATGGCGTCGCCCTGGCGCATGATGTCGCTCACATGCAGCAGCAGTCTGCGGCCGAGCTGACCGCCCGGATGCGAACGGGCGAAATCCTCCGCGGAGAACCCGCGCATATCCAGCACTGTGACCGCCAATGCATCACCAAGGGCCAGTGCGGCCGTGGTACTCGCGGTCGGCGACAGGCCCAGGGGACAGGCTTCCTGGTCGACATGTGCGTCCAGATGGACATCGGCTTCCCGGGCAAGCGAGGATCTCGGGTTGCCGGTGATGCTGATGAGCTTTGCCCCCATGCGTTTGAGCAAGGGCAGGATGGCGAGCAGCTCGTCGCTCTCGCCCGAGTTGGAGAGGGCGATGACCACATCGTCGCGGATGATCATGCCCAGGTCGCCATGACTGGCCTCGGCAGGATGCATGAAGAAGGCCGGTGTGCCGGTACTGGCGAAGGTCGCGGCGATCTTGCTGCCGATATGGCCGGATTTGCCCATGCCGCTCACCACAACCCTGCCGCGGCATTGTAAAATGATTTCGACAGCGCGGTTGAAGCTTGCATCGAGCCGCTGGGCGAGCGCTTCGACGGCACGTGCCTCGATCTGCAACACTTCCCGGGCCAACTCCAGCGGTTGCCTTGGGTTTGTACCCACGGGATCGCTGGTTTTTTGTGGATTCGGTATTCCCATGACTCAAGTATAAAAGGGAATGTCATGCGAATAAAGGTGATGAAAGCAAATTAGCACGATTTTTGCTAAGGGCTGCCGGAACGCATGCGACGATATCTCCAGATATGCCGTTCCATTCATGTGCTTTAAAGGGGAATCCAATCATTCATGCATGACACGCTACCGACCATCCTCATCCTGCTGACCAGCTCCGTGCTGGTGGTGGCGCTGTTCCGCGCACTCAACCTGCCGACCATGCTGGCCTACTTCCTGGTCGGCTTGGCGCTCGGTCCGGAAACTTCCGGCATCCTGCCCGATACCGAAGCCAACCGGGAGCTGGCGGAATTCGGCATCGTCTTCCTGATGTTCAGTATCGGCTTGGAATTCAGCCTGCCGCAGCTCTATTCCATGCGGCGTGTGGTGCTGGGGCTGGGTGGCGCGCAGGTGATGGTCACCATGCTGGCGGCGATGGGCGTCTGCATGCTGCTCGGGCTGAGCTGGCAGACCGCGCTGGTCATCGGCGGTGCATTCGCCATGTCATCCACCGCCATCGTCTCCAAGATGCTGGTCGAACGTCTCGACCTCAATTCCCGCCACGGGCGACTGGCGATCGGCGTGCTGCTGTTCCAGGACATCGCGGTGGTGCCCTTGCTGGTGATGATCCCGGCGCTCGCGGCACAGCCCGAGGAATTGATGGCGACCCTGGGGATCGCCGGCCTCAAGGCGGCGGCGGTACTGACCTTGTTGTTCGTGTTCGGCAAGACCCTGATGAACCGCTGGTTCAGCCTGGTGGCGCGCCAGCGCTCACGTGAGCTGTTCGTGCTCAATGTGCTGATGGTGACGCTGATCCTGGCGTTCGCCACCAAGATGGCCGGTTTGTCCTATGCGCTAGGTGCTTTCATCGCCGGCATGCTGATCTCGGAGACCCATTACCGTTACCAGGTGGAATCCGATATCGCCGCCTTCCGCGACATCCTGCTCGGCCTCTTCTTCATCACCGTCGGCATGTTGCTGGACGTGCGCGAGGTCTATGACCACGCGAGTGCCGTCCTGCTGGTGGTGGTAGCGCTGCTGTTCGGCAAGAGCCTCATCATCGCGGTCTTGAGCCGCTTGTTCGGCTATGAGCCGGGGGTGGCGGTCCGTGCCGGTGTCACGCTGGCGCAAGCTGGCGAGTTCAGCTTCGTCCTGCTTGCGCTCGGTCTGGAGCACGAGCTGGTGAGCGGTCCGGTGCTACAGGTCGTGCTCGCGGGCTCGTTGCTGTCGATGGTGGCGGCGCCCTTCATCATCCAGCAGAACCTCAGGATCGCCGAATTCTTCGCGCGCAGTTACACCCGTAACCGCAAACACCAGATCGAGGGCATCGAAGAGATCGGCAAGCACCTGGCGGATCACGTCATCATCTGCGGGTTCGGCCGTAGCGGTCAGTACCTGGCGCGCTTCCTCAGCGAGGAGAACATCCCTTTCATCGCTCTGGATATCGACCCGACGCGGGTGCAGGAAGCGGCTGCCGCGGGTGAGCGTGTGATGTATGGCGATGCTACGCGACGTATCGTGCTGCGTGCCGCTGGTCTGGACCGTGCGCGGGCGCTGATCATCAGTTACAACGACGTGCACGGCGCCATGAAGATCCTGCATGTCCTGCAGGAGACCCATCCGGAATTGCCCGTGATCGTACGCACGGTGGATGACACCAACATGGAGGCGTTCCGTGCCGCTGGTGCGACCGAAGTGGTGCCGGAAGTGCTGGAGGGCAGCCTGATGCTGGCCTCCCATGCCCTGGTGTTGCTAGGTGTGCCGCTGACGCGCGTCATCAAGCGTATCCGCAGCTTCCGGGAAGAGCATTACAAGATGTTCCGCGGTTTCTTCCACGGCGCCACCGATGCCGACCAGGAGGCGCTGGAAAAGAGCCAGCCGCGGCTGCATTCCGTGGTCATCCCGGCGTCGGCCTATTGCATCGGCAAGCGTGTCATGGACATCGGCCTGGAAGGCTATGGCGTGGAGGTGAAGACCATCCGGCGCAACAGCTTCAAGCCCTATGAGGCCGAACCGACCTCCAATTTCCAGGAGGCGGATGTCGTCGTGCTGCTCGGCAAGCCGGAGGCCCTGATCCGCGCCGAAAAACTCATGCTGACAGGCAGGTAGGCGATGGGCATGCATGTGGTGGTGGTCGGTGGCGGCATCGTCGGGTGCATGACCGCGCTCGAACTGCTCAAGCGGGGCTGCGAGGTGACGCTGGTCGACCGCAATGTGGTGGCGAGCCAGACCTCGGGAGAATCCTCCTGGGCGGGTGCCGGCATCCTCTTTCCTTTGTTGCCCTGGATGTATGCCGATGAAGTCAATCAGCTGACCATGACCGGGGCTGCCGTCTATCCGGAATTCTGTCAGGAATTGCTGGCCGAGACCGGCATCGATCCCGAGTATCGCCGTTCCGGCATGCTGCTGTTACCCCGGTTCGATATGGCGCAGGCCCGCGCCTGGTGCGAACGTCACGGCATCGAGTCGCAGCAGGTGGCTACGGCTGCCTACCCGGCGCTGTCTTCCAGTGAGGGTGATACGGCGCTGTGGCTACCCAGCGTCGGTCAGGTCAGGCCGCCCCATGTCTTGCAGGCCATGCGCGCTTACCTCTTGAAACGTGGCGTGCGGTTGCTGGAGAAGACCGAACTCAAGCCCTTGCCGATGCAAGCAACACTCGACCGTTGGGAGACCCTTACTGGCGAAGTGCTGCAGGCCGACCGATTCGTCGTCACCTCCGGCGCATGGAGTTTCGACCTATTGAAGGACACGGCGGCCAAGCTCAAGATCAAGCCCATGCGCGGGCAGATCCTGCTCTACCGACAGCCGGAAGGAGGCCTCGAGCACATGGTCTATCGCGAAGGCTTCTATATGGTGCCGCGACGCGATGGCGTCATGCTGGCGGGCAGCACACTGGAAGACGTGGGATTCGATCCGGGCACGACCGAGGCCGTGCGGATCGAGATGCAGGCGAAAGCCGAAGCTATCCTGCCGGCCCTCAGGCATCAACCGGTGCTCAAGCACTGGAGCGGTTTGCGGCCGGGTACCCCGGAGAACCTGCCGACCATCTCGGCGCATCCGCAGATGCAGAACCTGTTCCTCAATACCGGGCACTTCCGCTATGGGCTGACCATGGCGCCCTGCGCGGCGCGGATGGTGGCTGCACTGATCTGCGGCGAGACGCCGGCAGTCGATCCCCGGCCCTTCAGGCTAGAGTCCTAAGCCAGGTGGCAGGCCGATGACTCACCCGCGCTAGCGCGCTATGCTTGCGTTTGCCCTGCTGATGCCGGTGGTCATGCGCATGGGAAAAAAATATCATCATGTCATTCGGGTGGATGGATCGGGGAAACATGCACATCAAGTCACTGTTCGCGCTACTGGCGCTACTATCGCTGACCGCCTGCGTCACCAATCCCATGACCGGCCGCAGTCAGCTCAGCATCGTGTCGGAGAAGACGGTGATGGCGAAAGGTGCGGAGATGTATTCCTCGCTGCTGAGCTCCTATGACAAGAACGGCAAGCTGGTCAGTGACGAAGGTCTGAACACCCGTTTGCGGACCATCACCAACCGGCTCGTCGAACAGGCGGTCCTCTATCGTCCGGACGCTCGCGACTGGTCCTGGCAGATCAGCGTCATCGACAATCCCGAGATCAACGCTTCCTGCCTGCCGGGGGGCAAGATGTTCATCCACACGGGCTTCATGGAAAAGATCGCGCCGACCGACGACGAGTTGGCCCAGGTGATGGGTCACGAGATCTCGCATGCGTTAGCCAATCATGGCGCTGAGAAGATGTCGGTGCAGATCCTCGCCGGTATCGCCGCCGCCACGGTGGCGGTGGCCGCGAGTGCGGCAACCTATGACCCCAACAGGCCGGCCAGCTATAACCGCAACAATCAACGGGTCATCGGCGATACCTCTGCGCTCGCGGCGGCGGCATTCGTCAGTCTGCCCAACAGCCGTGGTGCGGAAGAGGAAGCGGATAAACTGGGTATCGAGCTGGCGGCGCGTGCGGGCTATCACCCGGAAGCGGCGGTCTCACTGTGGAAGAAGATGATCGAGCAGACTGGCCAGCAGTCCCGTGCGGATTTCATGAGTACCCACCCGGCCTCCCCCAAACGCGTGGAGTTCCTCGAAAGCATGCAAGTGCCGATGATGCGCATCTATGAAGAGCGTAAACCTTTATATGCTAACTACACCCCAGCCTACGACTATGTGCAATCAGGTACCACATCCTCCAATGTGCGCGAGATCACCAGCACCAACCTCGTGGCCAAGCCCGAGATCGATGCGAGCAAATCCCTGGTCTTCTATTCCGAGGAGTTCGAACGCTTCAAGGCGGGCGACGCCGAGCTGGATTGTGGCGGAGAGTGCGCGTTGGGGTTCTTCGGCAAGCAAAAGGAATTGCGTAAGCATCACGATGAGAGCGATTGGCGGCAACTGGCCACCAAGGTACTGAAGACGCGCTACAAGATCGACCTTGCCTATTTCTATCTTGGGAAGGCGGCGGAAGGCCTGGGATTCGCCGACGCCGCCAAAGTCTACTTCTCCAAGGCGATCGAATTATCCGCCACCGACGGCCATGCTTGCGGCAAGGCGGTGATGATCAAGTGTGAGGATATGGATATCGCAGCGCTATCCGCGAGGTAGCGCGGTAAGCAGCCACTTAGGCGGCTCGGCTCAGGCCGACCAGTGGCCCGATTTCCCGCCTTGCTTCTCCAGTAAGCGGATATCGCTGATGGTCATGCCGCGGTCTACCGCCTTGCACATGTCGTAGATGGTGAGCAGGGCGACACTGGTCGCGGTCAGGGCTTCCATTTCGACACCGGTCTTGCCGTAGGTTTCCGCAGTGACCGTGCATGTGATCGTATGGCTGGCCTCGTCGATGTCGAACCCGACGGCGACCTTGGTGAGGCTGATGGGATGACACAAGGGGATCAGGTCGGAGGTGCGTTTCGAGGCCTGGATCGCGGCGATGCGAGCGATCCCGAGCACGTCGCCCTTTTTGGCATCGCCTTGCTGGATCAAGGTCAGCGTCGCCGGCAGCATGCGGATACGGCCGGCCGCGCGGGCGATGCGATGGGTCTCGGATTTATCGCCGACATCGACCATGTGGGCCTGTCCGCTGTTGTCGAAATGGGTGAGTTCGCTCATGACCTGCCTGGATGCCTTCCCGCCAGTAAATTAGAATCCGCGAATTAATGCCCTGTCTTTCACAACAGGGCTGAACTTGAAACTTAACCCCGATATCATAGCAGTATGAAATTCATGTTTCCCATTTTGCTGATGGCCGCGCTGTCACCCCCCGTGCATGCCGATACCATCGAGCTTCCGGAACTGGGCGATTCCTCGGCGACCGTACTCTCACCCTTGCAGGAGCAACGCATCGCCGAGCAGATCATGCGCGATGTCTATAACAGCAACCAGGTGTTGCGGGACGCGGAAGTCACGGATTACATCACCTCCCTGGGGTTGCGATTGGCCGCCAATAGCCCGGACCGCCGCCAGGAATTCAGGTTCTTTGCGGTGAAGGACAACTCCATCAACGCGTTCGCCATGCCCGGGGGTGTCATCGGCGTACACACTGGCCTCATCGTCGCAGCCAACAACGAATCTGAGGTGGCGGGTGTGCTGGGGCATGAGATCGGGCACGTGGTACAGCGGCACCTTGCCCGCATGCTGGCGCAACAGAAGACCGATTCCATCATCAGCATGGCCGGCATGGCGCTGGCCCTGCTGGCGGCGCGCGGCAGCCCGCAGCTAAGCAGCGGCGCGATGGCCGCGGCATCCGCGGGTGCCATCCAGCGCCAGCTGGATTACACCCGTGAACACGAGCGCGAGGCCGACCGCGTCGGCTTCCAGATCCTGCAGAACGCGGGCTTCGACACCCGTGGCCTGGCCAGTTTCTTCGAGACCTTGCAGAAGGGCTCGCGTTTCTCCGACGGCAGCGCCCCGTCCTTCCTGCGCACCCACCCGCTGACGACGGAGCGTATCGCCGATGTGCGTGGACGTGCTGAAGCGGCCGCCAGTTTCCGCATGCTGCCTTACAGTCCGGATTTCGAGTATGTGAAGGCCAAGCTGGTGGCGGCGATAGGGTCGCCGCAACAGGCGATCAGCGTGTTCCAGCACAACCTGCAGGAAAGACGCTACACCAGCGAGGATGCCCAGCACTACGGCCTGGCGATTGCCTTCCTGCGCAAGAACGACCAGGATTCCGCTGCGAAGGAATTGGCCTGGCTACGTCAGAACGCCATGCCGCATGCCATGATCGAGACACTGGCGGCCAATATCGAAGTGGCGCGGAAGCAGCCGGAGAAGGCGGCCAAGCAGTTCGCGGCGGCACTGGAGCGGTTCCCCAATCATCGGGCGCTGATCTACGGCTATGCCGAACATTTCCTGGCGAGCAATCAGCCGGACAAGGTATTGAAACTGGTCGACGAGAAGCTGTCGGCCTTTCCGGATGACGCCTATCTCTACGAGCTGAAGTCGCGTGCCTATACGGCACAAGGCAAGAACCTGTTGCGGCATCAGGCGCAGGGCGAGTCCTACATCCGCCAGTACAACCTGCAAAGGGCGCTCGAGCAGTTCGATCTGGCGGTGAAAGCGGGCGATGGGGATTTTTATCAACAATCCATCGTCGAAGCTAGATTGAACGAACTCAAACAGCGGGTGGATAAACCCAAGAAAGAGGGCTGGTTCAACTAGCCCGGCAAAGGAAAACGGATGCGACGCAGAGAATTCATGGGGGCTTTCATCAGCGGGGTCGGTGTGATGTTGCTGATGCCGTTGCAGGCGCTGGCCGCGGCCTGGAACCGCGAAGCGTTCGAGGCGACCAAGCTGCCGGAGGCGCTCAAGGGCCTCAAGGCGGGCGATCAGGTATCGAGCAAGGAGATCGAGATCACCGCCCCAGAACGTGCGGAGAACGGCGCCGTCGTGCAAGTCGAGATCCTGAGCCGTATCCCGAACACCGAGGCCATCGCCCTGTTGGTCGACAAGAATCCCACGCCCCTGATCGCCAACTTCCTGTTCGGCCAAGGGACCGAGCCTTATGTGGTGACCCGGATCAAGATGGCGGAGAGTTCGGAGGTGCATGCCATCGTCAAGGCCGGCGACCGCTATTACGAAGCCAAGCGGTTTGTCGAAGTCCTAGAGAACGGGTGTAACTGAGATGGCGGATAACATGAAGATGCGGGCCCAGCTCAAGGGCGAGATCACCGAGGTGAAAGTGCTCATGAGTCACCCGATGGAGACGGGACGTCGCAAGAACGATCTGGAAGAGACCGTCCCCGCGCATTTCGTCCAGCTGGTGACTGCGACCCTCAACGGCAGGACGGTGTTGGAAGCCCAATGGGGGACCGGCATCTCGAAGAATCCTTACCTGACCTTCCGCCTCAAAGGCGCCAAGGTCGGCGACAAGGTGGCGGTGACCTGGCACGACAACAAAGGTCAGACCGCCAGCCATGAGATCGCCGTGGTGCAGGGCTGATCGCCTAGGTCTTTGCAGGTTGATCCGGCGCGATCCGTCGTCACGCTGGCGCAGGCTTGCACTCGCGGTCTATCGAGACCACTGAAGGAGGACGACCATGTTCTTTGAAGGTTGGCAGGGCGTCTATCTGCTGATCGGCATCATCGTGGTGTTCGGCGCGATCCTCTACTGGATCGCCAAGAAGCTGAAGTGACCCGGCTCGCACCTACCCGTCAGCCGATGTCCCATGCATCAACGCAACAGCTGTTTCAGTAACGGCAAGGTCACGGCGCGCTTGTAAGTGAGCGACCATTCATCCAGGGCATCGAGCGTGGCCATCAAGGTCGGCAGGTCGCGGCGCA
>CBFGLF010000033.1:0-16318 GCA_965649545.1 uncultured Methylotenera sp. | reverse complement strand
GCTTTTCGTAATAGAAGGTGGAGAGGTGCGCCAGGGCGAACAGCACCATGAACAACAAGGGGCGCTTGATGTATTTCTCCAGACCTTCGCCGCTCCCCAGCCATGTCGTCATGAGGAAGGGGTGGATCACATACAGCGCATACGAGATGGTGGCGATATACAACAGTGCCTTGTGATTCAGGGCGGTCTTGACCGGCGACGCCTCATTGAACAGGGTCGCGCCGATCAACGCGGCGGCCAGGTAAGGCCTGAGGTAATGCAGCAACCCGCTATCCGGGTGACAAGACACCAGCAGCAAGGGCAAGAGCACCGTGATACTGCCGTTGGTGATGAAATTGCGCAGCGCAAAGCCCAGTTTGTCGTTGTAGATCAGGGCCAGTAGCGCGCCCGCCAGGATATCGTCGACGCGGAAGTGGCTGATGACGGCGTAATGGATGTCATTGACCACGCGCAACAGGGTGAACGCGATACACAGCAGCGGGATGATCATCAGCCCGCGCCGCTTGAATATGCCGACCAGCAAGGCGATACCGATATAAAAATGGATCTCCACGCACAATGACCACAGATGCTTGGTCGAGGCGATAAAGGGCTCCGGCGGATAGTTGGCATAGAACAGGAAGTGCGCGCTCCAGGTCGCACTCGAGGCCGGCGTCAGGTAGAACATCAGCGCCATGTAGAGCCAGGCCAGCGGTAATATCCGGAAGAAACGGCGGATCAGGAAATCCGGCACATTCGGGCGGTGGATCAGGAAATGGGTGATGAGGAAACCGGAGAGGTTGAAGAACAGCACCATCCCCAGCAGGCCAACACCGACATTCAGGTCCCAGGCCTTCGGCCCCAGAGGTAAGAGATGCGCCGCCAGCACCAGCAGGATACTGATACCGCGCCAGCCGTCCAGTACGCCAAAGCGCTCTTTTTCCATGCTTACCCCCTGTCCTGACGTCACGTCAGGTCTTCAACGGCGCGCCCACCGGTCGCCTGCGCCTGGCGAACAACTTCCTTGCCGGTTCCTCGATGCAGTAATAACACCCTGCAGCCACCAGCACGACCAGCGACAGGAACGCGACCAGGGTCACGGGCGCGAAACTGTCACTGAGAAACTCGAAGCGCTTTTGCAGCCGCACGAACAGGGCCAGCGTGAAAAAGTGCGAGAGATAGAGGGAATACGAGATGTCGCCTATCCAGGTGAATGGCCGGATAGCGGCACTGTCATTCTGGCTACCGCGATACAGGGTGGCCGCGGTGATCAATGCGAAGGCGGCAAGTCCCCAGTACAAGGTACGGTCATAGGAGGTGTGGTGGAAGATGTTGCTCAGCACATACATGCCGGCAGCGGCCAGGATCAACGCGGCCAGACCGCCGATGCGATAGCCCTTGGTGTAGAGGATGGCGATCAGGCAGCCGAGCAGGAACTCGAACACCATGGGATGGATGACCACCTGCGCGATGAGCGACGTCGGTTGCAGTAGCAGGCCGACGCCCACGGTCACGGCGAACCAGGCGGTCATGAACATGAGCCGCCCCGTGGGCCGCAAGCCGATGGCCAGCGTCAGCGCGAACACCAGGTAGAAATACCATTCGTAGGTCAGGGTCCAGGCCATCGGGATGACGTAGGCCTTGTGGGCCAGCATACCCATGTCGATGGCCGCTTCGTTGTACGGCAGGAACAGCATGGACATGAAGAACTTCTCGGGCGTGACCACGGTGTTCACGTTGCTCCCCGCGGCCAGCACCATGGCGAAGGCGATGATGGTCAGCACCCAGTAGAGCGGTACGACACGGACCAGCCTGCGCTTGAGGAAATCGCCCGCCGCCGGATGCTTGTCGGCGTTGGAGGTGGTGATCATCATGATGAAGCCGCTGATGACGAAGAAGATATCGACGCCGGAACCGCCGAGGTTCTCCACCCAGCGGCTGACCACGGCGCCGCGTTCGATCTGCGAGGCGAAATAATGATGCAGCACCACCAGCGAGGCTGCGAGACCACGTAATACCTGTACCCAAACGAACATGCCCTTGTCTCCCATCACCTGCCGGAGGCAGAACTGTTGTCACGCCGCGAGCGCACCCACTCGACCTGGCGATTGACCAGGAACTTGAGGTAGAGCGGGATCTTGCCCAGGGCATAGAACGGCGCGTACGCCAGGTTACGGAAGCTGAGGATGTTCCTGCCATAACCGACCCAAGCCAGCAGGACCGCGACACCCAGCAGCACGAAACTGATGATCGCCAGCGACCAGGGCATCGCCTGGCCGGTGAACCAGATAAGTACACTACCCAGCACGGCCATCAGCACGACCATCAGTGTCAGCAAGGCCAGTGGCGGCACCAGCATATCCAGCACCAGCGAGAGCAGCGGCAGGTTGCGCTCGCGCAATGCGCGCATCAGTTGGCGCGGGCCATCCTTCACCATCATGCCCAGATGTCCATGTTCCCAGCGCGTGCGCTGCGACTGGGTGCCTTCGGCATTGGTCGGGAACACGCTGGTGACCAGCGCTTCCGTGCAGAGCTCCGGCGCTGCGCCAGCGGCGGCGAAATCGAGCCCGAGCTTGAGGTCCTCGACGATGTGTCCGCTCGCCAGTTCGGCACGCTGGATCATGGCCCAGGGGAAGGCCATGCCGGTACCCATGAGCTGGCAAGGCAAGCCCAGGCGTGCGTAACCGACGGCGCGCGCCCAGTTCTTCACCGCCCAGGCGAATTCGGCGACCTTGGTCTTGAGGCCAGCACCTTCCGGCGAGAACATCAGGTACAGAGCCTGGATCGGCCGCTGCCGTTCGAGGCAACGATAGGCCAGCGTCTCCAGGCCAGCGCCCTCGCCACTGCCGTGCACCATGCAGTCGGCATCGACGATGACGAGCACGTCCGGTGGGGAATATTCCAGGTAGCGCACGCCGTAATCCAGCGCGTAGCCCTTGCCGCGATGCGCGCTGTCGTTACGCTCGATCACTTCAGCGCCCGAGGCGGCGGCCACTTGCGCGGTGTCGTCGCTGCAATTGTCGGCGACCACCAGCAGGCGGTCACCGTCTTTCATCTGCGCACGGATCACATCCAGCGTGGGCACGATGCCGACCCCTTCGTTGTGCGCCGGTACCAGCACGGCGATGGCGGGCCTCCGGAGCTGGTGCAAGGCGTACTTGGTCTTGGGTTTGCCGAATATCGGCATGGCCAGCACGATCTGCAGCGCGAAGACCAATACGGGGATCATCAGCACCAGCGCCACCAGCAGGAACAGGGATTCGACGACGATCATACGCATTCCTTGGGCACGGTATCGACGCACATCGGACTCTGCGGCACCGTCGCCAGGATGAGTTGCGCCAGTTTGCCGGCTTCGACGTCGATGGAATGGTTCTTCAGCACACGCACATGAGCCGATTCGCCCATGCGTTCCAGCATCTCGTGCGGTACGGCGAGGAATTCGTCCAGGGCCGCCGCCAGCGCGTCGATATCGCCCGCCGGGAACAGCCAGCCGCCCTCACCCGGCCGCACCAGTTCGGGGATACCGGCGACATAGGTGGTGAGCACAGGCCGACGCAGTGCCATGGATTCCATGATGACCACCGGCAGGCCTTCCGCGAAACTCGGCAGCACCAGCGCACGGGCGTTGAGGATGTGGTCGCGCACTTGGTCGCTGCTGATCCAGCCGGTGATGCTGACGCAATCCTGCAGTTTCAGCTCTTCGATGCAGGCCTCGATCTCGCCGCGCATCTCGCCATCGCCGGCCAGCACAAGTTCGATCGCCACGCCACGTTTGCGCAGCTTGCTGATGGCATTGACCAATAGCAGCTGGCCTTTCTGTTCGCACAGGCGACCGACGCAGACGACCCGCGGCGCTTCCGGGATCGGTACCGCAGGCACCTGGTGGAAAGCGTTCTCCAGGCCGCAATGCACGACCTTGACCTTGTGCCAGTCGTCGTAATCGATCCAGCGATAGAGCTGGCTGCGGCCATAGGAGCTGATCGCGACGACGAACGCGGCATCGCGTACTTTCTCGCGCAGCTTGATGAATTCGGGTTTGTCGAACTCCTCGGGGCCGTGCACCGTGAAACTGTAGGACGGCCCGCCCAGCATTCTGGCGAGCATCACCACTTCGGTCGAATTGGTGCCGAAATGCGCATGCACGTGGCTGGCGCCGAAGGCGTTCATCCACGGCACCATGCGGCAGGCTTCGGCCAGGTAGATCAGGTGATACGGCAACGAGCGGTCGGCACGTCGCGCACAACTGAAGGCCAGTCCTAGTGCCTTGAAGAAATTCAGCGGTCGCGTGATCAGCATGCGCACTACCGCGAACAGCAAGCCGGGGATACCGGATCGCAGGACATAGCGGGTCCGGTCGCGTTCCTGGCGGTCGGCTTCGTCGACCACCTCGGCATCCCAGCCGCGCAAGGCGATGCGCTGGACGTCGAAGCCCAGCCGTTCCAGCGCCAGGATCTCGCGGCGGATGAAGCTGTGGCTGACCTTGGGGTACTGGTTGATGAAGTAAGCGATCTTCAATTGGCTGCTACGACTCATCCTGTCCTGCCTTTCAGGATCACCGGCATATCGTTCTCGGGCGCGGCGGTGATGATGCGGGCAGGTATGCCAACCGCCGTCGCGCCATCGGGCACATCACATAGCACGACAGACATCGCGCCGATCTTGCAGTCGTTGCCGATACGGATATCGCCCAGTACCTGCGCATAAGCACCGAATTCGACGTTGTCGCCGATGACCGGCACCGGCCCGTCTTCGGTGCGGTTGCCGATGGTCACGCCTTGGCGCAGCGTGCAGTTCACGCCGATGCGGGTCTGCGGATGGATGAAGATGTTGCCGAAATGCCAGATCCGCAGGCCGGGTCCGATCATCGCCGCCTTGGGGATGCTGGTGATGAGCAGGGTCTCGACGGTACGGAACAACAGCCAGTAAACCGCAGTGAGCACTTTTTTCAGCGTGCCCTCGGGACGACGGTCGACGCGACGGCCGAAGCGATAGACCCAGACCGCCCAGATGGACTGTTCCTTGAGAAAGGGGCGTGGATAGGGATAGCGGCGAACATCCGCCTGCCAATCAGCGTCGTGACTCATTGGGTCGATTACTCCTGAAGAAATTCGAGGTACGGCTACGGCGATAGGGATTCGGGTCCTGCGGCATCTGTGCCTGATCCGCTTCGGGTTCCGGCGGCAGCATAGTGACGGCGCAGGCCATCCCAAGGAAGAACCAGAAGTACCAGTTGAACGCCAGGTAATCCAGCATGTTGTCGGAGAAGGCGAAGAACAGGTATTCGATCACCAACGTGATGGAGATCACCACCCGCAGACGGTCGCGCATCCAGCCCGCCAGCAGCGTGAAGAACATGCGCACGTGCATCCAGACGGCCGCCAGGATACCGACGATGCCGGCCTCGAACAGCCATTGCACATAGGTACTGTGCGCGCCGAAATTGGTGGTCCCGGCCAGCGGGAAGAACACGGGCGAATAGTATTTGAAGGAGTTCAGGCCATAGCCGAACAGGTACTTGGTCTTTTGCATCCACTCCAGCGCGGATTCCCACATCAGCACGCGCCAGGCGAAGGAATTGAGGTGGGCGTATTGCACGTATTCGTTCCCCTGCCCCAGATCGAGAATACGATCGCGTACGCTGGGGATGAGCAGGCCGAGCAAGGGCGCGAAGATCAGGTAAACCAGGTATTTGCGCTCGAACAGCAGGCCATAGACGGCGAAGATCACGAAGCAGCCAGCCCAGGCACTGCGGGTCTTGGTCAGGATCAGCAGCGCGAACAGCACCAGCATGTAGATCCACATCATCGCGCGCTTACCGCTACCGGATTGCAACATGCCGGTCTTCAGGCGGTAGAACAGCAGCGAGATCACCAGCACCAGGTAGAAGGCGTAGATATTGGCATGGCTGAAGGTGCTCTTGAGACGGAAGCCGTAACGCTCGGTGGTGTTGATGTTCTGCAGGATATCCACCGGGGCGTAGAGCACCGGGATGATGGACGACAGCAGGATCACCGTCACCCAGGTCTCGAAGTCCTTGCGCGACCTCACCACGTAATAGGCGATGACGAACACGGCGCAGTAAGACGCCAGGGCCAGCAGCATGCGCAGGCCGTCCTTGAATTCCGGCGCCCAGAACAAGGCCGCGGTCGCCACCAGTAATAGCGGCGCCCAGATCGAGGCCAGCCGCCGGGTGATGCCGTCCGGGCGCTCGGCCACGAACAGGAAGGCGATGAAGATGATGAGCGCGTTGATGAGGCCACCGATACCGAAGCCGCCGCCGAACTTGGACATCTCGAACACGATATCGCCGGAGGCACGGCCGACCAGGATGATCATGAGCAACAAGCGCTTATCCAGCACCAGCATCATCATGAGGATCAGCACGAACGGTAGTGCCGCGATCAGCATCATGCTGCCGTTGACCGCAGCGACATAACCGACCGCGCCCAGGCCCGCCAGCATCCCGGCGATGAGCAACCCGACGGTGCCGGCATGCGGACCGAGGTTCTGGGACATCTTGTCGAAGAGACTATCCATATGCCTTGGCTTAGGCCGTCAGGCCTGAAGGCTTGAGGGTCAGGATCGGCTGCTTCTTGAGGCCGTTGATCAGCCACGAACGCACCGTGCGGTACTCCACGTGATGCACACCGAAACGCTGGGTATGCGCGAAATAGCGCGCCGCCATCACAACCCGCGAGCGGTTGCTGATGGCCTTGCGGAACGACAGTTCGCGCTGCAGTTCGGCCGAATGCGGCATGGCCTTGGTCATCATGGCGCGCAGGTCCTGGTATTCCTGCGTGAAATCGCTGCGGCCGTCGATGTTGATGAGGTTGACGCCGTGGTTGCAGAACGGCGCCGGGTCGAAACTGTTGATGCCCAGCATGATGGACAGCGATTCCGTGAGGTAGCGCGAGATATTGAGCGCGACCTGGGTCTGGTCGACATACTTGGTGGCGCCGACGTTGTTGCCGTGCCAGCGGTACTTGATCAGGCTCTGGGCGACGTTGGTGCAATGCCCGACCAGCGCCAGCTGGCCGAACAGGAAATAATCCTCGGCCAGGCCCGGGACCTGGATGCGCTTCTCTTCCGGCATGGCGCCGATGAAATCGATGCCATAGCGGGCGCCGAGTTTGCGAATGGCTGACAGGCGCATGGCGACGGTCGGGTGGGCGACCGGCGTACGGAACGGGGTGCTGATGAGCACACCGAACTGGCCGGTCGGCATATCGAGGATGCCGATCTTGTTGCCGGTGGCATCGACCACGTCACCGAGCGAACCGACCAGCACCAGCTCTTCGTCGTCCTCCAGCGCATTGAACAGCACCTGCATGCGGTGCGGCAGCGAGATGTCGTCGGCATCCTGGCGCAGCACATACTTGCCGTTGCACAGGTCGAGGCCGGCATTGAGCAGCCCGGCCAGGCCGTTGGCCCAAGGCAGGCAATGCACTTCGATGCGCGGATCCTGTTCGGCATAGCGCTGGGCGAGCTCCAGGCTGCCATCGGTCGAACCATGGTCCAGGATCAGCATGCGCCAGTCCTTGAAGGTCTGCTGGCAGATGCTATCGATGGCTTCCCCCAGGTAATCGATGCCGTTCTTCACGGGGAGCAATACGTCAAATGTCGCCATAGTTCTTCCTCTTACACTAAGTTCAAAACGGTTGCGCTCATGCCTGCTGCAAGGTCACCAGCTCGCTGCTGCCTGTCCAGGCATTGACGTAGGTGGAGTTCTTGCCGTAGCTGTTGTCGAGCACGGTGTTGGGCTTGTCCATCAAGCACGCCAGGATGTGGCCGTGCAGGCGGTCGGTGACCACATGTTCATGCGCCGCGAACAGCGCGGCCGCCTGGTTCACCAGGCGTCGTGAATAATCGGCCCATAGGCCCATGAGCAATTTATTGCCGTACCAGCCGAAGCCGTACTTGTGCATGCCGCGCATGCCGCGTCGGAACAGGTCGATACGCTGTTCACCATCCCCCACCACCATCGGCCAGTCCGTGGTGGCGACGATATCGAGGCCGGGAATGGCGGTCGCGGCCGCTTTCTCGTCGTCGGTACGGCTGATGCGCAGCGCCCCGTGCGGGTTGGCATGGTCGGCCTTCACGCGGTAGAGCTGGTGCGCCATGTCCGGCAACAGGTAGACGTTGTCGGTGAAATGCAGGGCGATGTCGTACGAGACCTTGTCACGAACGCAGAGATGCACATCGGGGTGCATGCGGAAAATGGCGGCGGAACGCTGCATCGCCTCATCCGAGGAGAAATACAGGGTCTGTGGCAGCACGATCACACGGTTGTCGCGATAGGTGTTGACGATATGTTCACGCAACCCCTGCATGCCGAATTCGGCATAGAGGTCGCCGAAGTTGCCGCCGCCATGGAACACGATGGCGTCTTCCGGCTTGATCCAGTCGGGCTCGTAAGCGAACGCCGGCGCGCTGATCCTGGGCACGATATGGTTGTGGTGGAAGAAGGCCAGTGTGCCGTGCATGATCAGCAGATCGCCGATATTGCCGTGCACCGGCAGGTCCACATAGTGCACCGGGCGATTGCCGATGAGGTCGAGCAGCACGTCATGTTGCGAGGCGAGCGCGCCCATCAGCAAGGCGTGATTGACGACGGGATGGTTCAAGGTCGTGTGATCGAGGTCTGCCTGTTTCATGCTTTACCGTCCGCTACCTGGCGTCTCGCCAGAAAATTGAAAACCGCTTTGCAATCCGCCGCCGTCGGCAGCAGGTCCGGCACGCGCTCCTTGAGCACGGTCGGGTAGATGACCAGGGTCACCGAGAGTCGCAGGATGCCACCGGCCAGCATCAGCAGGCTCAGGTAGACATGGATGTTCTCTTTCGGCAGGAACGGCAAGGCGATGAAGATCGGCAACACCGAGATGAACTGCCGCACGAACACCAGGCCTGGCCTGCCGCCCGCATTGAAACGTTGGGCCAGCGTCCAGCTGGCGCCGGAGATCACGCACTCGAACAGCAGCACCGCGAACGGGATGACGGTCGAGGCGAAGGATTCGCCGTAGACGAAGACGATGAACCAGGGCGACACCAGCGCACCGATGGCCGCCACCCCCAGCATGGGCAGGAAAGTCATGCGGAACGCCGTCCGCACGTTCTCCGACAACTCGTGCACATCGCGACCGGCATGGCGTGAGTAGAGCGCGGTGGAGACCGCTTCCTGCAAGGCGCCGATCAGGCGCGAGGTGGTGAACGCCAGCGCATAGAACCCGTATTCGATGATGGTGCCGATATTGAGCAAAGCCACCTTGTCGAAATTGACCAGCAACAGGCCGATGACCACGGTGCCGTGATGGCTGGCGCCATAGCCCAGCATGCTCTTCCAGGCCACGGGCGGCTTGGTGGCGTCGCTGCCTTCCCAGATGCGGTTGTTACGCGCCCAGACGATACCGGCGATGGTCAAGGCCGCGCTGACGATGGTCTGGGTGATGATGATCATCTTGAAATCGACCGGCTTGAAGAACAGCAGCAGCACGAGGATCAGGATCAGGTTGCCGATCACCAGCATGAAGCGCATCAGGTTGAAGAAACGCAAGCCGTGATGCAGCTGGCTCAGCGCGTAGAAATACCCTTGTGTCGCGGTGACCGCGGTCAGCAACAAGATCAGCAGGACCTGATCGTGCAACTGGTCTTCCCGCGTGATCTGCATGCCCATGAGGCCCAGCACCACCGAGAATCCCGCCACGAACAATAGCGATACGACGAAATACAGCCCGTAACGGAACGGCCGCCCGGTGCCCTTGTGATAGATATAACTGTTGGCAAGGCCGAACAACGCGATATTGCCGGCCAGCGTCGCGATCAACAGCGCGCCGGACAGCAGGCCCCGCCCTTCCGGCCCCAGGACGCGCGCCGTGATGACCGACGTGATGAATCCGATGGCGGTGATCACGATGGTGGTGATCAGGGTCGTACCAGACGACTTGATAAGTGTTGCTGCCATCTAAACCTTTCTAGCTACTACCTGAACTACAGATCGTTGACGATCGCAGCAACGATCTCGACATCGCTCATCAAAAGTTGATCTCGCACATTGGCGAGCTGGGACATGCGGGTCTGGTTCAGGCGCGACACCAGCAACGCACCGCCGCAGCGTGCGGCCACGGTCTGTGCGTCTGACGTCATGCTGGCAGGATAGGTATCGACGATGATCACGTCATATTGCTCGCGGCAGCGGCGCAACACCTCGCCGAACACCTTGCGGCTCAGCAGCTCCTGCGGGTTCGGCGGCACGGTGCCGGCCCCCAGCACGGAGAGGCCGCTCAGGGAATCGATCTTGTGGATCACGCTGAGATCGGCACGACCGACCAGGATGTCGGACAAGCCGCGCGATTCGTAGAGGTTGAAGATGTTGCGCTGGTCCGGCTCGCGCAGGTTGGCGTCGATCAGCAAGGTGCGTTCGCCCAGTTGCGAGAACACCACCGCGAGATTGGCCGCGAGGTTGCTGCAGCCCTCACCGGGATTGGCGGCGACGACGGCGAGCACTTTCTCGGAATCATCGAACCAGCGCAGCAGCAGCTGGCTGCGCAAGGCACGCAGGGCTTCCACTTGCGGCGAGAAGGGATCGTAGGCCGCGATCAGGCGCTTGCTGAAGAACTCCTGGCTCTTGTGCAGGTAGTGGTAATCGAACTGCACCGCCAGCGCTTGCTGGATGTCGGTCTCGGTGACGAAACCGAGCTTCTTGGCGGCGGCACCGAAACGCAGGCCGGATTTCTGCTGCAGGGCGAGGACACGTTCGATCTCCTCGGAGTTGAGCTTGCCCATCTTCAACAGAAGCTGGCCTAGGGGCTCCTTGCGGGCCTGGTCTTTTTCCGCGGTCAGCGGGATCGGCGCGGGATTAATATGGCTGATATTCATCTTAGTCCTAGGTTGATGGGAGGAATTTACCCGGCTGCGCACCCGGCAGCATCTTCATGCCGGTCACAGCTGGACGCTTGTTCACCAGGGCCACCACCGGCACCTTGAGCAGGTCGGCGATGTCGTCGCTGCTACGTACGCGGCGATCGAGCAGCTCTGCGATCAGGGCGAAACCGATGCCCAATACCCCACCGACGAAGATCGCCAGCATCATGTTGAGCATGATCTTGGGGGTGTAAGGCGAACCGGGCACCTGTGCGGCCGACAGGATGGCGATATCGTTCTGGTTGGACTGCGCTTCGATACTGGTCTGCGTGAAACGCTGCGTCACGGAATCGAGCGCCTTCTGGGCGGTCTCCACGTCTTTCTGCAGCACGGCCATCTCGTCACGTGCACGGTTCAGCGACAACACGGTCAGCTTTTGCTTGGCCAGTTGCGAGCGCAGTTCCTCGACACGTTCCTGCTGGATGGCGGCGGAGCCCTTGATACTGTTATTGGTGCGCGAGATCTCGGTGTAGAGCTGGCTTTGCACGTTGCGCAGCTCAGCGGCAGCCGCCTCGTATTGCGGGTGGTTGGAACCGAGACGTTCGGAAAGGTCGGCCACCTTGGCGGAAGCACGGGCCACTTCCACACGCAGGCTCTGGATGACCGGGTTCAGGGCCACGTCAGGCGAGTTGTTGGCGTTGCGGCGGCTGTTGCCATAGCGCGAATTCGCTTCGATGGCGGAAGATTCGGCCGCGACCAGTTGGCTGGAGAGGTCGTTGAGCTTGGCCGTCTCGATATCCAGACGCTGGTCGGCGCTGGTGATGCCGTTGTCCTGCTGGTATTGCGAGAGCTTGGACTGGGCCTTTTCCAGGCTGTCACGCAAGGCGGTGATCTGCTGGTTGAAGAAGTTGGCGGCCTTTTTCACCGGCTCGATCTTCAGGCGCAAGGTGCGGTCGAGGTAGGCTTCCGCGAATGCGTCGGCGATCTCGGCGACCTGCTTGGGATCCTTGCCGCTGAACGAGATCTCCATCACGCTACTTTCGCGCAATGGCGAGACCTCGAGACGGCTGATCAGTTTGCCGGCGATCCACTGGCGGATATCGCCACGGCCCTGGGTCGCTTCGAAGAACTCCTGCTTCATGCGTTCGTTCTCGACCAGTTGCAGGGAATCCACGACGCTGAGCGCGACGCTCCTGTTCTTGATGATGTCGACCTGGGTCGCGAGGTAGCTGGAGGTCATCAGCGACTGGTTGGAATTACCGGTCACCGAATCGCTACCGCGGTAGTTCACCACGACCTGGGTGCTGGCTTTGTAGTATTTCGGCATCAACATGCTCGCCACGAACGCCGTCAATACGGTGACGACGAAGATGGCCATGGCGACCTTGAAGCGGGCCTTGAGTATCAGGAACAGGTTGGTCAGGGACATGATCTATCCTTAGAACAGGCTTTCACGGACATAGATGACGTCATCGGGACGGACCAGATCGGTCATCTTGGGAGTGAGCTCGACGGTCTCACCGTTGGTATCGCGACGCATGAGCTTGAGGTTGCGCTGGGTACCGCGGATGGTCGGGCCACCGCCTTGTGCCAGCGCCTGGATCACGGTCATGTTGCGCTCGATGCGATAGGAACCGGGCTTCTGCGCTTCACCGTAGATGTAGTACACCGGGGCTTTCTGCACATAGACCTCGTCACCGGCGGCGATCAGCATGTTCTGGTCGTTGCTTTCGCTGAGGTAGAGCGCAGGGATATCGATCTCCTTGCGGAAATTCTGGCCGTTGCGCTTACCGGCGACGATGGCGATGTCGGCGGCTTCCTGTGTCAGGCCACCAGCCAGGGTCAGCACTTCAGACACATGCATCTTGCTGCTTTCCAGCGCGTAGCGGCCAGGGCGATTGACCTGACCCTGGATGGAGACCTGGTTGCCGGTCATCACATAGATGATGTCGCCGGAACGCAGCACGGTATCTTGGGCGCCGCCTTCACTGAGGAACAGGGAGGCGATATCGGTCTCGACACGGATCGGCTTGCCATCGCGTTTGCCGGTGACCACTGCAGTACCGGTACCGGCAGAACCTGCCACGCCGCCCGCGGCGGCGATCGCTTCGGACAGACGCATATTGGAACTCTCGACCGGGAAGCGACCGGGCTTGTTAACGAGGCCGATCACGGCCACCTGGCTACCGCGCACTTCCACCAGCGTGATGTTCACTTGCGGACGCTTGACGAAGTTGCCGTCGATCAGCTTCTGCGCGATCAGTTGTTCGGCTTCACGCGGCGACATGCCGATGACCTTCACCTCGCCGATCAGCGGGTAAGTGATGGTGCCGGATTCGGAGACGCGGGTCTCGAGGGTGAGATCGGGGTTCTGGAACACGGAGATACGCACGGCATCCCCCGCCCCCAGTTGATAGTCGTTGGCTGCGGCTTGGGAGGCCGGGATATAAGCCAGCATACTCACCAGCAGGAACAAGCCTAACAGCTTGGCAAAAGATTTAATCATCACGTCATGCTCCTTCTAAAATTGACGAGGGGTTCGGTTCGCTCAAGCCAGGCTTGGCAGAAAACGGTAGCTCGCGTCGCGCAAACGGGCGGACACGAGTTGCAACATGGTCAACAGCAACTTGTTCCCCAGGCGTGGGGTGTTGATCAGGATGTGGTTCAGCGTGTCGCGCGAGAACACCGCGAAATCCATCGGGGTGATGGCGACACAGCTCGTCATGTGCGGCTTGCTGTCGATCATGGACATCTCACCCAGCAAGGTACCGGCACTCACTTCAGCGATGATCTCTTCGCCATCGAGCATGGTCTCGCGCTTGATGATGGCGGTACCGGACAGCAGCAACACCAGGTGGTCATCCGACACGCCCTGGCGCAACAAGTGGTAGCCGCGTGGGGCCGCATAACATTCCATATGCCGGCATATCGCCAGGATCTCCGGCGCGCTCAGCGATTCGAAGAGATCGATCTGATGCACGATCTCCATGATCTCGTCGATATAGAGATCGGCGCGACCCAGGGGCTCGACTTCGCTGTAAGGGGTGGTCAATGTCTGCTTCATATCTATAGATGCCTTCGCTGCCTTATCTATGAGTGGGTCCTATAGGGTTTTCGCCTGGCTGTCTGTACGGCGTCTACCCATTGAACGTTTGTTGCATCCTAGTGATTCAGGTACCCACCTCACAATAGGCCGAACGGACTAGGCCCCGAATCCAGTAGCCACGGCCATTCTCAGGCGATTGGCAGGCTTTTTCCATGGCCCGTTCGGACCATGCCATTAGCACCAAATTTAGCCACGTCTGTTTGCAGAGACACGAAAAATCGTTACGAAACATCGAGTTAACACAATGGAAATAATTGATGTCGCTTTTAGCCGACACATTGGACATAGGCCGTTCAGGCCAATATTGACGTTTTCATATATAAATCAATGATTTAAAAAGTTGGCACAGCAATTGCGGTATGTAGGTCGCTAAAGGCGTGAATCGATGCGAATCGATGCAACGTCATCACGACACCCCGGCAACGGATGGTGCAAAAAAGAAACTTCAAGCGGTATGGGCTGAGGAGATGCCAGGCAACAACGGCAAGCCCGAATCAATACTAATCAATAACCACTACTGTGAAGATACTGACTATGCCACTACATACTGAACTAGACGAAGTCCAGAAGACGCAATTCTTCGGCATGATCCAAGAGTCGCTGCGAGTGCGTACCCATTTCGAGTTCATGCTCTGGTCCCAAGGCAACGTGCAGGAGTTCCTGCCCCACGACATCATGATCGCCGCCTGGGGGGATTTCTCCCTCGGCCTGATCTCCTTCGATATCGTGTCGCCATTACCGAACATCCGCACGACCCAGGTCCAGCATGCCAAGCTCGTCCCGTTGCTGAAGCGACTCTTCAATTACTGGAACGAGCACAACGGCGCGCCTGTGAGCATGCGTATGAAGCATGGCATGTTCGCCGAGAACCAGTTCGGTTTCGACCAGCTTGGTAGCGATTTTGCCCGTATGAATTCCGGCATGATCCATGCCATCAAGGACAGCCGCGGTCGTCATGATTGCCTGTATATCCTGTTGAGCACTTCCGAGGACATGTCGACGTCTTCCCGCAGCATGCTGGAAGCCCTGCTGCCCTACGTGGATTGCACGCTGCGCCAGATCGAGCCCATTGCGGTCGAGGTCCCCAAGCCTGCCGTGACCCATATGGAAGAGACCTTCGGCGCTCTATCGACCCGTGAACACGAGATCATGGATTGGGTGAAACACGGCAAGACCAATTATGAGATCGGCATGATCCTCGATATCAGCGCGTTCACGGTCAAGAACCACCTCCAGCGTATCTTCAAGAAGCTGGACGTGATGAACCGTGCGCAAGCCGTCGCCAAACTCAGCATGATGCCCGAACAAAATGCCTCGGTATAAATCCGCCCCCATCAAACGCAAGGGGCTGAGCGTTGCCATCGCCCGCGACAACCTGCTGTACACGACGGAAGCCCTGCTCGACCCCTTGGTGATCGTCTTCACCCTGTGGGCCGTGGCTTTCCTCAAGAACGGCGGGCTGGAGCCGCATTACCTGATCCTGTCGCTCATCCTGTTCTCGCTGACCTTCCCCAGCGCGTCGAAGATCAACCTGACGAGCTTCGAGGTGGTGAGCACGGTGATGATCAACTGGGTCATCATCGCCGGCCTATTGGTCCTGTTCGGTACCGCGACGGATTACATCACCCTGTTCAACACCGAGGCCATCATCACCTGGGCCTGGCTGACGCCGCTCTGCGTGCTGACGGCGGACTTCGCCCTGCGTGCGGTGGCGCCGTTGATGATCAAGCTGCAAGGGCCGGTGAAACGGACCATCATCGTCGGCATGAACGAGCAGGGGCTGGCCTTGGCTAACCGTCTGGCGGACAACAACTACATCGCGGCAGAGCTGCTGGGCTTCTTCGACGATGGTCCCAAGACCGCCTACCCGAGCAACGATTACCCGATGCTGGGCAGGCTCAACGATATCTCGGCCTACGTCAAAGAGCATCGCGTCAATATCATCTACCTGGCCCTGCCCTCCAGCAGCCAGGACGAGATCGTGCGCCTGCTCGACGAACTGAAGGACACCACGGCGTCGATCTACTTCGTGCCCGACATCTTCCAGGCCGACCTGATCCAGGCACGCGTGGGCCAGATCGAGGACATCCCGGTGGTGGCGGTCTGCGAGACGCCCTTCACCGGCTTCAACGGCCTCATCAAGCGCACCGCGGATATCTTGTTTGCACTGATGATCCTGATCCTGATCTCGCCTATCCTGCTCATCATCGCGCTCGGCGTGAAATTGACGTCGCCCGGCCCGGTGATCTTCAAGCAGCGCCGTTATGGCTTGTATGGCGAAGAGATCCTGGTCTACAAGTTCCGCTCCATGACAGTCTGCGAAGACGGCGGCAAGGTCACGCAAGCGACCAAGAACGACCAGCGCATCACGCC
>CBFGLF010000032.1:0-16683 GCA_965649545.1 uncultured Methylotenera sp. | reverse complement strand
TATGATCCATTACCCACGCCTCACCGAAGAACTGTTCACCATCCGCGACTGGCTGCGCTTCACTGTCAGCCGATTCGAGGAGGCCGGCATCTTCTTCGGCCATGGCACCGACAACGCCTATGACGAGGCGGTGTGGCTCATCATGAGCGCCCTGCATCTGCCGCTAGACACGGTGGACAACTTTCTCGATGCCGTCATCACCACCTCCGAGCGCAAGCACCTGGCCCACCTGATCGAACGCCGCATCGTCGACCGTACGCCGACCGCCTACCTGCTGCGCGAAGCCTGGCTCAAGGGCTACAAGTTCTATGTCGACGAACGCGTGATCGTGCCGCGTTCCTTCATCGCGGAGCTGCTGGAGCATTCGCTGAGCCCGTGGGTGGAATTCCCGGAGATGGTCGAGGATGTGGCGGACATCTGCACCGGCAGCGGCTGTCTGGGCGTGTTGCTGGCGGACGCTTTCCCGGCGGCCCATGTCGATGTGGTGGACATCTCGCCCGACGCCATCGCCGTCTGCAACATCAACATCGGCAACTATCATCTGCAGGATCGCATCACCGCCATCCAGTCGGACATGTTCGCCGCGCTGGCAGGCAAGACCTACGACGTCATCATCAGCAACCCGCCCTACGTCGACGCCCCTTCGATGGCGACGCTGCCGCAGGAATACCGCAACGAGCCGCAGATCGCCCTGGGCAGCGGCGACGCAGGCCTGGATCACACCCACACCCTGATCAGGGAAGCGCCTAAGCACCTGAAGGACGGTGGCCTGCTGGTCGTGGAGATCGGCCATAACCGCGACGCGCTGCTGGAAGCCTATCCGGACCTGCCCTTTACCTGGCTTGAGGTGGAATCCGGTAACGAATTCGTCTTCCTGCTCACCCGCGAGCAACTCACCCGCCAGTAACGGATCCCGTTAGTCCTTTCGCGCCATTGTCCGGGAACAGGCTGGCGCCCAAAATGACACTTTTGCTACACCAATGTGTCATTTCTCCGCAAAGGACTTGCCGTGGACCCCGGGCTCAGCCGATTCATCAGACGTAGCGCACTGTTCTTCTTGGGCCTGACCCTCAGCATCATCGTCATCATTAAACTCTGGCCTGCGAGCGAGATCCTGCTGTTTGCGGAAGACGGTGTCATCGAATACGGCACGGCCCTCGTCGATGGTATCGCCGCGTTGCTGGGGTTCTACGCCTTATCCCTCGGTGTGATGCGCGGTAGGCCACTGATCGAGCGTATGGTTCTGCTGACCATCCCGTTGCTGAGCCTGTTCTGTGCCCTGGATGAGATCAGTTGGGGTGCGCGTTTATTCGATCTCCAGATGCCTGAGATCGAGGGCGGTGGCGAATTCGATGGGGTGCACGACATCTTCCTGCTGCTGGAGCGCTGGGCGAGCGCTGCAGACATCGCCACGCTGTTCATGACGCTGACCATCGTTACTAGCCTCCTCGGCCTGCTGCTCTACTGGCAACGCAGCTTCGTAGCGGATGGCCTGCGATTCGCGGTACATCATCCGCTCGGACGGCCTGTCGCATGTGCGATCCTGCTGTTGATACTGGCGACCGGGCTCGATTTCGCGCACGGCCGCATCATCTACAGTCTGGAAGAATATTCGGAACTCTCTGCGGGCTTGCTCATGCTGACCGCCGCCTGGGAAAGCCTGCGCATGGCCAGGGCTGGCCTGAAACCAGGCTTCCTCGAGCGCCCGGTGCAAGCTGTCACGCATACCTGAGGCCCAAATCGGCTGCTCAAGCTTGATCACTAACTCTATCGGGGAGGCTGCGTCTCAAGGATCTGATCGAAGGCTTGTTCTGCGGCCTGGTTCACCTTCGGGTCCGGATAGCGCCGGAACTCTTCGAGATAGCCCCAGAACTTCAGCTTGTCCTGCTCGAAGCACAGCAGGTAAAGATCGCTGTAGACCCCATTGAACAAGGCATAGCGATGGAAGGTGTAGGTCTTGCCGCCTTCGGTCACTTCATGCACCGATAAGGGCGGTTGATTGAGCGCGATGGATGTCTGAGCCGGCGTCATGCCCTTGTTGAGGACGACCAGCTGGCTATAGCGAATCTGCGTCGAGGCACAGGCGGCCAGCGTCACCGATAGCATCACGGCCATCAGCAGCCGGGCCAGCCAGGTCTTGCGATCATTTGCGTTTGCGATAGGCGTCATAAGAGGCTTTCAAGGCCGGCATGAGGTCGCTGATCCGGTCATCCGGGCTTTTACTGAGTTCTTCGAGGGTGCCCCAACCCACGACCTGTCCCTCCGGCTCGCGGTAGATGAAGACATAGGGGGCGGTGATCGGGAAGTGATAGACGACCGGGCGGCAGCCCCAGTAAGGTCGGCAATGGAAAGTGACATGCCGCTGCACGCCCACCTGCAGGTCGTAATGCTTGGCGAGGTAGTAATCGTCGTTGTGGCTGAATTGGTGGCTCGCCTGCACGGATGCGCCGCCGATCTTGCGCTCGACCTCGGCCATGTTGTCCAGCTTGCGGACTTCAGCCGTCTGGTAGCGCTGCAATGGCATATAGCCGGCGCAGCCGAGCAGCAGCACGCTACTCAGTACGATACATCGTTTGATCAAGTGGATGGGCATGCCGAGAGTCTCATCGAATCGTCTCCCGGTTGGAGCACTTAACCGCGTCCGCGGTTCCGGTCACTGCGTTTTTGTTGCTTGGGTGCCGTGAGATCGGATTCCTGGCGGATACGACGACTCTGCTGCGGCCTGCCGGGTTTGGCCGGTTTGCCGTTGGGCGTGCGTCTTTCCGATCTGGCGCCTTCTTCCTGTGGCTTTCTCGCTGCTGGTGCCTTGCGAGCCTTGGGCGTGTAGGCGATAGAGGCCTTCTCGATCTCGCGCGCTGTGCGCTGCTTGAGCGGGCCTTTCGGCGCGGGCAGGCCGGCCCATTCGAGCAGGTTGAGCACTTCCTTGGGTTCCAGCGTCATCATCATGCCGCGCTTGAGGCGGGACGGCAGGTTGATCGGGCCGAAACGCACGCGCATCAGGCGGCTGACCTGCAGCTGGAAAGCTTCGAACAAACGACGCACTTCGCGGTTGCGGCCTTCGCGCAGCACCACCTGGTACCAGTGATTGGAACCCTCGCCGCCTTGCGGCTGGATGGAATCGAAACTCGCCGGACCGTCTTCCAGTTCGATGCCCTGCGTCAGTTGCAGCATCTGACCCTCGGTCAGTTCGCCGAAGATACGCACGGCATATTCCCGCTCGACTTCATAACGCGGGTGCATGAAATGGTTGGCGAGGTCGCCCGAGGTCGTGAAGATCAACAACCCCGAGGTATTGATATCGAGACGGCCGATGGCGACCCATTTGCCGTGCTTCACGCGCGGCAGCTTGTCGAACACCGTCGCGCGCTTCTCCGGATCGTCCTGGCTGACGATCTCGCCTTCCGGTTTGTGGTAGATCAACACCTGTGGCAGTTCCGGCTCGAACGGCAAACGCACCGGACGACTATCGACGCGCACCACGTCGCTCGGCACCACCCCGGCGCCGACTTGCGCGACCTTGCCGTTGATGGTGACGCGACCGCTTTCGATCAGGGTCTCCATCTCGCGGCGCGAACCGAGGCCGGCCAAGGCCAGCAACTTGTGCAGGCGTTGCGGGACAGCGTCGGGATCGACGGCGGCGGGTTTGATGCGTTGGGTGGGTTGCTGTTTGAAAGGACGGGCCATGGCTGCTACTTCGAAATAAGGCCCCTATTATAAGCCAGAGCGACGCTCAGGCATGAATAAGACGATGAAATAACGGGAGAAAGTTACAGGTCGAGCGGGATCTCGGTCTGTGAGAAATCATCCATGGGCGGCAATTCGGCCAGCGAGCGCAGGTTGAGGTCGTCAAGGAAGGTCTTGGTCGTGCCGTAGAGCGATGGCCTGCCTGGGACATCGCGCTGGCCGATGACGTCGATCCACTCGCGTTCCTGCAACTGGCGCATGACGTTGGGATTCACCGCCACGCCGCGGATCTCCTCGATGTCGCCGCGCGTCACCGGCTGGCGGTAGGCGATGATGGCCAGCGTCTCCATCACGGCGCGCGAATACTTGTGCTGCCTCTCCGGATTGAGCCGCGCGATGAATGGCGCGTACTCGCTCCGCGCCTGGAAACGCCAGCCACTGGCGATCTGCACCAGTTCCAGCGTGCGCGATTGCCAGTCGGTCTTCAGTTCATCCAGCAGCATGCGCAATGTCGCGCGCTCCATGCGGCCGGCGAACAGGCGCAGCAGTTCATCCAGGGACAGAGGCTGCGCACTGGTCAACAAGGCGGCCTCCAGCACCAGTTTCATCTCTTCTATGGTTTGCGGTTCGTTCTGCATGGTCGTTCTCAGGCGGCGATCTGCAAGTAGATGGGGGAGAAGGCTTCCTGCTGGGTGATGCGCAACAGGCCCTCGCGCGCCAGCTCGAGGATGGCGAGGAAACATACCACCAGTTTGGGGATACCGTCGTTGGCGACATCGAACAATGCCGAGAACTCCAGCATGCGGTGCTCCTTCAGGCGACGCAGGACATAACTCATATGCTCGCGCACCGACAGCTCCTCACGGCTGATCTTGTGGTGCTTGAAGTTGCTGGCACGGGCCAATACACCTTTCCAGGCGGCGACCAGGTCGTCGACCGAGACTTCCGGCGGCTGGATCTCACTGATGCGCTCGACGTAGGACTGGGCGACCAGGATATCGACGCCGACCTGCGGCATGGCCTCGAGGCGCTGGGCCGCGAGCTTGATGGCTTCGTATTCCATGAGGCGTCGCACCAGTTCGGCACGCGGGTCGTCCTCGGTCTCGATCTCGGCCGGTTTTGGCAGCAGCATGCGCGACTTGATCTCGATCAGCATGGCCGACATGAGCAGGTAATCGGCCGCCAGCTCGAGTTTGAACTGCTCGGACAAGGCACGCATCTTCTCGACGTAATCCATGTACTGGCGTGTGAGGTCGGCCATGGGGATATCGAGGATATCGAGGTTGTGCTTGCGGATCAGGTAGAGCAGGAGGTCGAGCGGGCCTTCGAAGGCATCGAGATAGACCTCCAGGGCATCCGGCGGGATATAGAGGTCCTGCGGGATCGTGTCGAGTTGCTCACCGTAGATGCGGGCATCGATGGCCAACTGCGTCTGCATGGCTAGTGCCTCACCGTACCCGAGAAGAGGTTGATGACGACCACACCGGCGATGATGAGCGCGATGCCGGCGATGGCGGGGATATCCAGCGCCTGCCGGTAGAGTACCCAGCCCAGCAAGGCGACCAGTACGATGCCGACCCCTGCCCAGATCGCGTACATGATGCCGAGCGGCAACACGCGCAGGCTCACGGTCATGAAATAGAAGGCGGCGCCGTAGCCCACGATCACCAGCAAGGACGGCCACAGGCGTGTGAACCCTTCGGTCGACTTCAGCGCCGTGGTCGCCACCACTTCAGCGACGATGGCGATACTGAGGGCGAGCCAGTGGTTCATCCGGCCATCAGGAGTAATTGAGGCCCATGGCTTCACGCACGTCGCGCATGGTCTCGCGCGCCAGTTTGCGTGCCCGTTCGCAGCCTTCGGCCACGACGTTCTTCACCAGCATCGGGTCTTCCGAGTAGCGGGCGGCACGTTCCTGGATCGGCTTCAGCTCTTCCATCATGCTGTCGATCACCGGCTGTTTGCATTCGATACAGCCGATACCGGCGGACTTGCAGCCCTGCTGTACCCACTCGCGACGGGCTTCGTCCGAGTAGACCTCGTGCAATTGCCAGACCGGGCATTTGGCCGGGTCGCCAGGATCGGTGCGACGGATGCGTGCCGGGTCGGTCGGCATGGTCTTGATCTTCTTGGCGACGACGTCGGCCGGCTCGCGCAGGGAGATGGTGTTGTTGTAGGACTTGGACATCTTCTGGCCGTCCAGCCCGGGCATCTTGGAAGCGGGCGTCAGCTTGTATTCCGGCTCGGGCAGGATGATCTTGCCGCCGCCTTCGAGGTAGCCCAGCAAACGTTCCTTGTCGCCGAGCGACAGGCCCTGCTGTTCCTCGATCATGGCGCGCGCGGATTCCAGCGCCTCCTCGTCGCCGCTTTGCTGGTAAGCGTTACGCATCTCTTCGTAGAGCGCGCTGCGCTTGCTGCCCAGCTTCTTGATCGCGGCTTCGGCCTTCTCTTCATACCCAGGCTCACGACCGTAGATGTGGTTGAAGCGGCGGGCGATCTCGCGCGTGAATTCGATATGGGGGATCTGGTCCTCACCGACCGGCACCTGGGTGGCACGGTAGATCAGGATGTCGGCGCTCTGCAGCAAGGGATAGCCGAGGAAACCGTAGGTCGAGAGATCCTTGCTCGCCAGTTTCTCCTGCTGGTCCTTGTAGGTCGGTACGCGTTCCAGCCAGCTCAAGGGAGTGATCATGGAGAGCAGCGTGTGCAGTTCGGCATGCTCAGGCACGCGGGACTGGATGAAGATGGTGGCGTTGGCGGGATCGACGCCAGCCGCGAGCCAGTCGATGACCATCTCCCAGACGCTCTCCTCGATGATCTCGGGAGTGTCGTAGTGCGTGGTCAGCGCATGCCAGTCGGCGACGAAGAAGAAGCATTCGTGCTCATGCTGCAATCTGATCCAGTTCTTCAATACCCCGTGATAATGCCCAAGATGCAAGTTGCCCGTGGGCCGCATGCCCGATAAAACGCGTTCTACCGCCATGATGTTTTTATAGTCTTTCCAGAAAAGATAACCGCATTATACAAAGAGCCAGGAGATTAGGCTGATGGTCAAATGAATAAATGGGGTGAGGATCTTGGTCAGGACGCCGGTGACCAGCAGCACGATCAGGATGATGAATCCGTACTGCTCCAGCTTGGCGAACTGGAAGGCCAGGTGATTGGGCAACAGGCCCACGGCGATGCGACCGCCATCGAGCGGCGGCAAGGGCAGCAGGTTGAGCACCATGAGGACGACATTGATCATGATGCCGGCCTGTGCCATATATTGCGCCGGCATGACGTACTCGGCAGGCAGGCCGGGCGCGAACTTGTAAAGCAGCGTCCAGCCGATGGCCATTACCAGATTCGATGCCGGGCCGGCGGCCGCGACCCAGATCATGTCGCGCTTGGGCTGGCGCAGCTTGGAGAAATCCACCGGGACCGGCTTCGCCCAGCCGAACAGGATGCCACCCGCCAGCATGGTCAATGCCGGGATCAGGATGGTACCGATAGGGTCGATATGCTTGATCGGGTTGAGGGTGATGCGGCCTTGCAGGTAAGCCGTCATATCGCCGAAATAGCGGGCGGCATAGCCGTGCGCCGCCTCATGCACGGTGATGGCGAAGATCACCGGCAGGGCATAGATGGCGATCTTCTGGATCAGGGTCAGTTCCATGGTGTTCCTTGCTGTTAGCCGTCGAGTCCGAAGGGCGCGGGATCGCCCGCCCCTAGCCTTACCAGATGGGGCTCCTCACCCGTTAAATCAATGACGGTGGTGGGTTCGCTGTTGCAGGCACCCGCATCGATCACCAGATCGACCAGCTGTTCCAGCCGCTCGCGGATGTCCCAGCCCTGGTTCATCGGCTCGGTCTCGCCGGGCAGCGTCAAAGTCATGCTGAGCAGGGGCTCGTTCAGTTCGTCGAGCAAGGCCTGCGTGACGCGATGGGCCGGTACGCGCAGGCCGAGCGTGCTGCGCTTCGGGTGCTGCAAGCGGCGCGGCACTTCCCGCGTCGCCTTGAGGATGAAGGTGTATTGGCCCGGGGTATTGGCTTTCAACAGGCGGAACTGGCTGTTGTTGACCTGGGCATAGGTGGCGAGCTCCGCGAGATTGCGGCAGACCAGCGTGAAATGGTGCGATTCATCGACGCCGCGAATGGCGCGGATCCGCTCCTGCGCGTCCTTGTTGCCCAGCATGCAGCCCAGCGCATAACTGGAATCGGTCGGGTAAGCGATGACGCCGCCGGCACGCATGATCTCCACGGCCTGGTGGATGAGGCGCGCCTGGGGGTTGTCCGGGTGGATGACGAAATATTGAGCCATATCAATTCAGCAATTCGGCTTCCGGCCAATCGTGCCACACCGGTTCACATCCCTCAGGCAGTTCGGGCAATCGCCCCATCTCGACATAGGTGTGGCCCGGGCCATGATAATCGGAACCCAGCGAAGCACGCAGGCCGAACATGCGGGAGATGCGCGCGAATTCGGCGTACTGATCGACGCTGTGACTGCCGGTGACGACTTCGATGCCCAGCCCGCCCATGGCCCTGAACTCTTCCATGAGCAACAACATGTTGGTGCGACCGAGGTCATAGCGGCCCGGGTGGGCGATCACGGCGTGGCCGCCGCTACCGAGGATCCATGACATGGCGTCCTCCAGGCTGGCCCATTCATGCTCGACGTAGCCCGGCTTACCCTTGACCAGATAATGCTTGAACACGGCTTTGGCATCCTTGGCATAGCCCCGCTCCACCAAGAATCGGGCGAAATGCGTGCGACTGATGATGCCCTGCTTGGCAAATTGATAGGCGCCATCGAGCGCGCCTTCGATACCGATCTTTTGCAGGCCGGCCGCCATGCCTTCGGCACGCACGTGGCGGCCATCGCGGATCTTTTGCAGCCCAGCCAGTAACGGGGCATGCGTGGGATCGACCTTGAGGCCGACGATATGCAGTGTGCGCTTGCGCCAGGTCACCGAGATCTCCACGCCGTGGATGAGCTGGACACCATGCTGATCCGCGGCGACTTCCGCTTCTTGCAAGCCCGCGACATCGTCATGGTCGGTGAGCGCGAGTACACGCACGCCCTGCGCTGCCGCATGCGCGACGAGTTCGGCTGGCGTCAGGAGACCGTCGGAGATGATGGAGTGACTGTGGAGGTCGATGAGGGCAGGCATGGATCGGTGAAAGACGCATCGCGTCTTGTTACGCATGGAGAATCATAGCAAAATACGCCATCGACTGACACTTTGGCGTGCCCGCCAACAGGCAGCCATCTCTTTGGAACACTCTGATGAAGTTTCTCTTCGACCTTTTCCCGGTCATCCTGTTTTTTGTGGTCTACAAATTCTTCGGCATCTACGCGGCGACCGCCACCGCCATCATTGCCACCTTGCTACAGATCGCCTGGGTCAAATACCACCACGGCAAGGTCGATAACGCGCTGATCGCCAGCGGCGTCATCATCACCGTCTTCGGTGGCGCCACCCTGCTGCTGCACGACGAGAACTTCATCAAGTGGAAACCGACCATCCTTTACTGGTTCTTCACGCTGGGCCTGCTGGCCAGCCATCTGCTGTTCAAGAAGAACCTGATCCGTAGCCTGATGGAGAAACAGATCAGCATGCCGGACCCGATCTGGACGCGCCTCAACCTGGCATGGGCCGCGTTCTTCGCATCGCTCGGCGTGCTCAACCTCTATGTCGCCTTCAACTACTCCACCGACACCTGGGTGGACTTCAAATTGTTCGGCACCATGGGCCTCATGTTCGCCTTCATCATCGGCCAGACCCTGGTGCTCAACAAATACATCACGGAAAAGGATGCTGAATGATGTGGTACGCCATCGTCGCGGAAGACCATCCGAACAGCCTCGACAAGCGGCTGGCCGCCCGCCCGCAACATCTGGCCCGGCTGCAGGCGCTGCAGGACGAGGCGCGGCTCCTGCTGGCAGGCCCCTTCCCCGCTGTCGATAGCGAAGATCCGGGGCAAGCCGGCTACACCGGCAGCCTCATCATCGCCGCTTTCACTAGCCTGGAAGCCGCGAAGACCTGGGCGGAAGCCGATCCCTTCGTCGCGGCAGGCGTCTATGCCAAGGTCACGGTCAAGCCCTTCCGCAAGACGCTGCCGGCGATGCCGGTGATCCCGGATATCGAAGTGGACTGAAGCTTGAGCACCGCAATGACCTTGCATGACGAGATCCGCGAGCGCTTGGGTGCGCTGGACCCGATCCGCCTCGAGTTGCGCGACGACAGCGCCCTGCATGCCGGGCATGCCGGCAACACGGGCGGAGGCCATTTCCATGTGGTCATCGTCAGTTCGCAATTTTGCGGGAAATCACAGATAATGAGGCATCGCTCTATCTATCAGGCGCTCAGTGGTCTCATACCTCACCGTATCCATGCTTTGAGTATCCAAGCCATCGCCACCGATGAGCCTGCTCCCTAATCCACCCCTTAAGGACGATTCATGAAAGTTACTACTGGCGCAGTGTTGATGATGCTGACCTTCGGTCTATCCCAACCCGCATTCGCCGAGACTGCCGTCGCCACCGTCAACGGCAAGCCGATCAAGCAATCCATCTACGACTACATCGTCAAGGACGCCACCGCCCGTGGCCAGAAGGTCGACGACAACGTCCGTGACATCATCGTCAACAAGCTGGTCAGCAGCGAGCTGGTGTACCAGGAAGCGCAGCGCGTCGGTCTCGACAAGCAGCCCGATTTCGTCGCCAAGGAAGAACTTGCCCGCCGCGAACTGCTGGTCAACGCCTTCCTGCAGGATTACGTGAAGAAGAACCCAATCAGCGAAGCCGACACCAAGGCCGCCTACGAGCAGTACAAGAAGGAACTGGGCGACAAGGAATACAGTGCGCGTCACATCCTGGTCGCGACCGAAGCCGAAGCCAAGGAACTGATCACGCAACTCGGCAAGGGCGGCGATTTCGCCAAGCTCGCCAAGGAGAAATCCAAGGACCCGGGCTCCAAGGAAAAAGGCGGTGACCTCGGCTGGTTCTCACTGGGCGGCATGGTCAAGCCATTCAGCGACGCGGTCGCCAAGCTGCAAAAGGGTGGCATCTCCACCGAGCCGGTGCAGACCCAGTTCGGCTGGCACGTCATCAAGCTGGAAGACACCCGCACCACGCAAGCCCCTGCCTACGACAAGGTGAAGGAAGGCCTGCAGAAACAATTGCAACAACGCCAGCTGGAGAAGCTGCTGACCGATCTGCGCGCGAAAGCCAAGATCGTCGACAACTCGGCGCCCAAGAAATAAGCCTGATGGTAATCAAACGCTGACGGAGGCCATCGGCTTCCCCTCAGTGAGGTAATAAAGCCCGCGATCGCGGGCTTTTTCATTTCCAGTCCCTCGCGCTCAATTGCGCAAGCCCTGCTGCAAGAGCCTGAGGATATGCGACTCCACATGCGCGATGGCTTCCTGCGCCGGCGCGTTCGGCGCACCCGGCGCTGCGATGGCCAGCTCCCCTGCCAGGTAACTGTCGATGACGGCAGGATGGACATAACACTTCTTGCAGATGGTCGGCGTGTTTCCCAGTTTCTTCGCCGCCTGCTCGATGGCCGCCACGACGTTCTTCTTGGCCTCGTTCTGGGTCTCGAACTTGAGCGCACTCAACGCCAGCGTCGTGTGCAGCGTACCGGCCCAGGTGCGGAAATCCTTCGCGGTGTAATCCTTGCCGGTGATCTCTTTCAGGTAGTCGTTCACATCCGCGGAATCGATGGCGTGAGGTTCTCCATCGGCATCCAGGTACTGGAACAACTCCTGACCCGGCAGGTCGCGAATCTGCTGGATGATGCGGGCGAGCCGCTTGTCCTTCACGCGCACACGATGCTCGACGCGACTCTTGCCACGAAAATGGAACTCGACCGCATTACCCTCGATGGCCACATGACGGGTATGCAAGGTCGTGAGGCCATAGGACTTGTTCTCCCTGGCGTAAGACTCGTTGCCGATACGGATCATGGTCTTTTCCAGCAGGTCAATGACGGTGGCCACCACTTTGCGCTTGCTGAGCTGCGTGCGTCGCATGTCAGCGCTGACCTGTTCGCGGATGAGCGGCAGATGCAGGCCGAAATCGATCATGTGGGCGTACTTGACCGTATCCCTGACCGCCCGCCATTGCGGGTGATAGCGATACTGCTTGCGGCCCTTGGCGTCGCGTCCCGTGGCCTGCAGATGCCCATCCGGGCGCGCGCAGATCCAGACCTCCGTCCAGGCGGGCGGGATCGCAAGGGATCTGATGCGCGCCAGCTGGGCCTTGTCCTTGATCGGCCTGTCCTGGGCGTCCACATAGCGAAAGTGCGTGCCGCGCTTCAGCCGGCGCAATCCCGGCTGATCGTCACTGACATAGCGCAGGCCGCCGAACTTGGCGCACAAGGCCATCTCGCCATGCGGGAGCGCATGAGCGCCCCTGGAAGTGGGGGGCTTAGCCAAGGAAGCGTGATTAGACACCTTGGACTGCTTAGCCTGCGTGGACGTCATTCCTTGACACTTTCATTCGCGCGCTGAGGCCGTAAAAACGGCAACCTGACGGTTGCCGCTGCTTGCATATGACCATGGTCCATTTGGGAATGGACGAGACTTTATGGGTTTGGCTTCTGGCGGAGTTTCTCGGTATTCGTACCAGGCGGCACGCGATTGGTGTTTTCGCTGGTCGATTCGTCCGCAGCCGGATCCACGTTCGATCGGCGTTCACCCGGAGAGTTATAGCGTTTGTTGTCGCGCTCCGGATGGGCGGCATTGGGTTTCTGCTGCATGTTCTGCGTCTTGACGTCGCGGTTGGTGTTCGGGTTGGTCGATTCGTCCATTTGCTGGGCGTCCGCCGCGAAAGTAATGGGGCTCAGGCTCAGCAGCATGCCGGCCGATAGTGCAATGATGAGTTTACGCATGGTTCCTCCAATGATCGTCGTTAGAATGATGGCAGTCGTTGAGCTGCCATGACGGTCACTCTATCGGGAGACGCGATGGCGCATCATCGGCGGTGGGCTGATTGGGGGGTAGGCGTCGTCTGATAGCCTACGAGCGGCAGCCTCGTCGACGGTGAAGGTATCGTGTGGAAGGATCAGCCCTGATAGCCGGGCTGCTGCTGGATCGCCGCCGCCAGGGCGCGGTAATCGTCCATGACGTTGTATAGCTGGGCCGAGATCCGTATCCACAGCCTGTCCTTTAAGGCGAACAGCGGCACTTCGATGCGATGCTCCCGCCATAGCTGGTCGCGTATGAGGTTCGCCCGTTCAAGTGTGGCTTCACCCGATAGCGGCAAGGGCAGCGTGGCCATGGTCCCTAATTGCTGCGGAGTGGCCGGTGACTCGACCTGCCAGGCATCCTGTAATAACTCGCGGGCTTCGAGTACGGTCTGGTGCAGATAGGCCGGGATATCCGGCCCTCCCATCTCCCGATAGAAGGCGATGGCGGCCGAGATCGACAGCCAGGCGCTCGGGTCGCGGGTGCCTACCCAGTCGAAAGTGGCGGGAAAGCCCTCCTCCATGCGTAGCGATACGACCGGGGGCTGCAGGAAGTCGCGCGCGCCCGGTGCCGCCCACAGGAAAGCACAGCCTTTGGGGGCGAACAGCCATTTATGGCAGTTGCCGACATACCAGTCGACCCCGAGCGCCGGGATATCCAGCGGCAACATGCCCGGCACATGGGCGCCATCGACCAGCGTTCTGATCCCTTTCGCGCGGCAGACCGCGAGCATCTCCTGCAAGGGGTAGATGATGGCCAGCGGCGACGACACATGGTCGATGATGGCCATGCGCGTCGCCGGCGTGACGGCGGCGCTGAAGTTTTCCAGGATCTCACCCTCGTTCAGGGGAAAGGCAAAATCGAATTCCCGGATGACGATGCCGAACTGATGGGCGACGAATCTGGCCAGCTGTTTGACGGCCGGATAGGCGTGCGCCGAGAGCAGCAACTCGTCGCCCGCTTGCCAGGGATAGGAACGCAGGACCGCATTGACTCCGGCGGTGGCGTTCTCGACGAACGCCAGGTCGTCGCCCCTGGCCCCGAGGAACGCCGCCAGCTCACCGGCAGCCGCGCGCAGTTCGGCCGGGGCATGCCGCACGAGGAAATCGACCGGCTGCTGCTCCAGGCGATCCCGGAAGCGCTGCTGCGCCTGCAACACCACACGCGGCGTGGCGCCGAAGGAACCGTGGTTGAGGAAATGCATGTCTTCCTCCAGCATCCAGTGCTTGCGCAATTCCTTGCCATCGCTAAACTTGAACTGCATCTTCGATTCCACCTCTGCTGATCATATTGCCGGATACCATGCCCACCATCGAATACCGCGTCACCCTCTCCTCGCCGCAAGCACACCTGTTCGAGATCGAATGTACCATCCCGGCCCCGTCGCCGGAAGGCCAGGTCGTGTCCCTGCCCGCCTGGATCCCCGGCAGCTACATGATCCGCGACTTCGCCCGCCATATCGTCAGCCTCTCGGCAAGTTGCCAGGGCAACGCCCTCGAAGTGGAGAAGACAGACAAGCAGACCTGGCGTTGCGCCCCCTGCAAAGGCGAACTCAAGCTCCGCTACCGGGTATATGCCTACGACCTTTCCGTGCGTTCGGCTTACTTCGACACCACACGTGCCTATTTCAACGGTACCAGCCTGTGCCTGAAAGTCCATGGCCAGCATCACCTGCCCTGTGCGCTGGTGATCGACAAACCGGCCAAAGCCTATCGCCACTGGCAGGTCGGCACCGCCATGCCTGCCGGCAAGATCGACAAACACGGGTTCGGCCGCTATCTCGCGCAAGACTACGACGCCCTCATCGACCACCCGTTCGAGATCGGCGACCTCGCCATCGCCAAGTTCAAGGCCGCGGGCATCCCGCACAGGCTCATCGTCTCGGGCAAGCATCGCGCCGACCTCAAGCGCCTCGTCAAGGATCTCAAGCAGCTTTGCACCTACCACATCGGGTTCTTCGGCGAGGCGCCCTTCTCCCGCTACGACTTCCTCTTGTACGCCGCCGGCGATGACCAATATGGCGGGCTGGAACACCGTAACTCCACCAGCCTGGTCTGCCCGCGTAGCTGGTTGCCGGTCGAGGGCGAACCTTTGAATCAGGAAGGTTACCAGGACCTGCTCGGCCTCTGCAGTCATGAATATTTCCATGCCTGGCATGTGAAGCGCATCCGGCCGCTCGCGTTCATCGACGCCAGCCTCGACCGCGAGGCATACACCCGGCAACTCTGGATCTTCGAGGGCTTCACTGCCTATTACGATAGCCTCTCGGTGCTGCGCAGCGGATTGATCTCGCGTGAGGATTACCTGCGCGACCTGTCGCAATCCATCACCCGCCTGTTGCGCACGCCCGGCAGATTGGTACAGCCGCTGGAAGACGCCAGTTTCGACGCCTGGATCAAACTCTATCGGCCCGACGAGAACACGCCCAATGCGCAGGTCAGTTACTACCTTAAGGGGTCGCTGACCGCGCTGGCGCTCGACCTGACCTTGCGGCAAGCCGGACATTCACTGGATGAGGTGATGCATGGGCTCTGGCGCGATTTCGGCAAGACGGGTCAAGGCCTGGACGAAGGCGCCATGAGCGCGCTGGTGAAAGCCGTGACCGGTGTCGACGTCTCCCGCTTCCTGAAACAGGCCTTGCATACCACCCGGGAGCTGCCGCTGGCGACCTTGCTGGGCAAGTTCGGCATCGAGTATCGCACCAGCGTCGACAAGCAGCGCGTCACCGATCTTGGCGTCAGGCTGGCCAACGGCAGCGACGCCCGGATCGCCACGGTTTACAGCGGTAGCGCCGCGGAACTGGCAGGCCTCGCCGGCGGCGATGTCATCATTGCCGTGGATGGTCTCAAGGCGAGCGCCGCCAACCTCGACAAGCTCACCACCCAGCGCGCGGTCGGTGCCAAGGTCAAGGTGCACGCTTTCCGCCGCGACGAGCTGATGACCTTCGATGTCCGCCTGCAAGCGGCCACGCCTGACTTGTGCAAGCTCAGCATCAGGAAGACCCTCAGCCCCGATACGCGCCAGCGCATGGAACATTGGCTCACGGGCAAGTCGGGCTGAGGTTGCATCGCATGCCGGAATCGCCGGCTGGATAGGCGCGTTCGATAAACTATGGGATAATAAGAATTGTTCTTATTTACCCCATGCGGACCTCACGTGACCAGTCTCAACAGCCTGACGCCAGGCCAACACGGCATCATCGGCACCATCCGTGCTGACGAATTCCTGACCAAGCGCCTGGCCGCCCTCGGGTTCCGCATCGGCAAGAAAGTCGAACTTATCCGCCGCGCGAGTTTCAATGGACCTGTACATGTGAGGATCGGCACCACGGACGTCATCCTGCGTTCGCGTGAAGCGCAGCTGATCCAGCTCAACACCCCCAACCAGGCCCAGCAATGAAACGTATCGCCCTGATCGGCATGCCCAATACGGGCAAATCGACCCTGTTCAACCGCATCAGCGGCGCATCGGCGCGTGTCGGCAACTGGCCCGGCATCACGGTCGACCTCATGAGCGCCAAGATCCTGCTCGGCGGCCATATCGTCGAACTCATCGACCTGCCGGGCCTTTACGATTTGCACGGCTATTCGGACGACGAACAGGTGGTGCGCGACTTCCTCACCACCAACGCTGTCGACCTGGTGATGATCACCCTCAACGGCTCACAGATCGACCGCCAGCTCTCGCTGGCCTTGCAGATCCGCCAACTCGGCCTGCCCGCCATCCTCATGCTCAATATGGTGGATGAATCCCGGCGTAGCGGCATCACCATCGACACGCCTGTCCTCGCGCGTCAGCTCAATATGCCGGTCATGCAGATCAGCGCCAAGCATGGCGAAGGCTGCACCGAAGCGCTGAAACTGGCCGCCAAGCACCTCGACCAGCAAACGGCGCCCGTGTCGCTGGACCAGATCAGCAGTCTTTTGCATGAGGACCACAAGCTGGTGGAAGAGATGGAGGCCCTGGTCAAGGATACGGTGCAGATCCCGGCGCAGCTGGACGACAAGGTGACGGCCCGCATCGACCACGTGCTGTTGCACCC
>CBFGLF010000031.1:0-17215 GCA_965649545.1 uncultured Methylotenera sp. | reverse complement strand
CGAGTGACCCGCCGCTACAACGCCTGCAGTTCTATGCGACCACGCCTTATCCGTGTGGTTACCTGGAGGGCAAGCTCGCCCAGTCGCTGATCGCCGCGCCGCATCACCTGATCGACGCGGAAGCCTATAGCGGCCTGATCCAGCTGGGTTTTCGGCGTAGCGGCAAATTCGCCTACCGCCCGCATTGCGAGCATTGCAACGCCTGCATCCCGGTGCGTATCCCGGTCGACCGATTCACCCCCTCCCGCAGCCAGCGTCGCGCCACTAAACAGCACATCGATCTCGCTGTCAGCGTGAGTGAACTCAAGTACAGCGAGGAGCATTTCGCGCTTTATACTGCTTATCAAACGGCACGCCATCACAACGGCGACGATCAGGAGAGCGCGGAGCAGTACCGTAATTTCCTGGTGCAAAGCAATGTCGAGAGTGTGATGGTGGAGTTCCGCGAAGGCGACGCGCTGCGCATCGTTAGTGTGGTCGATCTCGTCAGGGACGGTATTTCTGCGGTGTATACCTTCTACGACGCTTCGGATCGATCGAACAGCTACGGTACATACAATGTGCTGTGGCTGATCGAATGGTGCCGGGTACTGGGCCTGCCTTACCTTTATCTTGGCTACTGGATCGACCAGAGCCGCAAGATGAAATACAAGCAGAACTTCATGCCGCAGGAAGGCCTGGTCGACGGCGAGTGGCAGCCCATGCACCACCTGCCAGCCAAGGAATAGATCATGGAGCAGTGCCTGCACAGAAAAATATTGCACAGGATTTGAACTATTTGAATAAGGGCTGTCCTATTCAATGTCATCTCCAAGCAATCGGCGTTTTAGCTTAATCGGCTAAAACGCCGTTTTGCTTCATACGCCGCACATGAGCCGACAGTGCGCCCCATGATACAATTCGCGCATGTCTGAACGGCCATCCAACCCTGCATTGCATACCCGGAAGCTCGTGATCTTTGGCGTAGGCCTGATCGGCGGTTCGCTCGCGCTCGCGCTGAAAAGACATGGCCGTATCGGCCAGATCGTAGGTGTCGGCCGGCAAAGCGATAACATGCAGACCGCGCTTGACCTGGGGGTGGTGGATGCCGTCGCTCAGGATGCCGCAGTAGCCCTGAATGGTGCGGATATCGTCATGATCGCCGCACCTGTCGCCCAGACCGCCGATATCCTGCAAAGGATCGCCCCGCACCTGACAGCCTCCATGGTGGTCACGGATGCCGGCAGCACCAAATCCGACGTGCAACAGTGTGCGAATAGCCTACTCGGTGACGCCCGTGCGCGTTTCGTCCCCGGCCACCCGATCGCTGGTGCCGAGAAAAGTGGTGTCACGGCCGCCCGTGCCGACCTTTACGATGGCAAGAACATCGTCCTGACCCCGGACCAGCATACCGCCCCCGAGGCACTGGCATTGGTGCGAGAACTATGGGAGGCCGCCGGCGCACGCGTGACCACGATGTCTGCCTCGGAACATGACGGCATCTTCGCCGCTGTGAGCCACCTGCCACACCTCCTTGCATTCGCCCTGGTCGATGAACTGGCCTCTCGCGCCAATGCATCCCAGCTTTTCGATTTCGCCGCCAGCGGCTTCCGGGATTTCAGCCGTATCGCCGGCAGCTCGCCCGAGATGTGGCGCGATATTAGCCTCGCTAACCGTACAGCCTTGCTCAGTGAGCTGGATGCTTACGCCGAAGAGCTGCGAACCATCCGCGCATTGCTGGAAGCGGGCGACGGCCAGGGCTTGCAAGCGCTGTTCGAACGCGCTAGCCAGGCACGCACCGCCTGGGCCATCAAAAAAGAAAACGCCATCAAGCACTGATATGGAAACACTCGACCTTCGTCCCCTGTCACGGGCCTCCGGCAGTATCCGCCTGCCGGGATCAAAGAGCATCTCCAACCGCACCCTGCTGCTCGCGGCACTCGCCCATGGCACCACGCAGATCCACGACCTCCTGGCTTCCGATGACGTGCAGCGCATGCTCGAGGCCTTGCAGACGCTGGGCGTGAACCTGACGCAAACCGGACCACATGACTGGCAGGTTCAGGGTACTGGCGGACGTTTCCCCGTCAAACAGGCCGACCTGTTCATGGGCAATGCGGGCACCGCCATTCGACCGCTGACGGCGGCGCTCGCCGTCACTGGAGGAAGTTACAAACTATCGGGCGTGCCTCGCATGCATGAGCGGCCGATTGGCGACCTCGTCGACGGATTGCGCCAGGCTGGTGCGAGCATCGAATACCTGGGCAAGGACGGTTACCCTCCCTTGCAGATCCTGCCAGCCGAGATTCAGGTGGATACGCCACTCAAGATCCGCGGCGATGTCTCGAGCCAGTTCCTCACCGCCCTGCTAATGGCCTTGCCGCTGACCGGCAAGCAGGCTGTGATCGAAGTGGTTGGAGAGCTGATCTCCAAGCCCTATATCGAGATCACCCTCAACCTGATGGCGAAATTCGGCGTGCGTGTGGCACGCGATGGCTGGCAACGATTCACCATCCCCGCGAACAGCGTCTATCAAAGCCCTGGTACCTATTACGTCGAAGGCGACGCTTCTTCCGCCTCCTACTTCCTGGCAGCGGGCGCCATCGCGGGTGGGCCTCTGCGCGTCGAGGGTATCGGCAAGGACAGTATCCAGGGGGACGTGAGGTTCACCGAAGCGCTGGCCGCTATGGGGGCGGATATCGCCTGGGGCGATAATTGGATCGAAGCCAGAGCACCGAGCCACGGGCCACTAAAAGGCGTCGATCTCGACTGCAACCACATCCCGGATGCCGCCATGACACTGGCGACCGCCGCATTGTTCGCTAGAGGTTCTACGCGTTTAAGGAATATCGCCAGCTGGCGCGTAAAAGAGACCGATCGCCTGAGCGCGATGGCCGCTGAATTAAGGAAAGTAGGCGCAAACGTGGAAGAAGGGAGCGATTACATCGTCATCACGCCCCCCGAAAGATTGACCCCACACGCGAAGATCGATACTTACGACGACCACCGCATGGCGATGTGTTTCTCCTTGGTGGCGCTAGCCCGGACGCCGATCACCATCAACGATCCTGGCTGTGTGGCGAAGACCTTTCCGGATTATTTTGCGCGCTTCGCGTCAGTGACACAGGAGTAGCGACACAAGCCGAAAGCAAGGCCTGTTTTACCCGCATGGCAATAAAGCTGGTTTTGCTTAATGGGCGTGGAAGAAGGCGAACTTGACCGGTTCACCCTGTTCGATCTTCTGCCAGATCTTCTCATGGAAGAAATAGGCCACGGTATTGCAGGCCGGCTCGACCAGGGCGATGGCGCCACCGATGGCGACGCTGCCGGTCAGGGCATAGCCGACCGTGAAAGCCACACTGAAGTGCACGGCGGCGAAGGTAAGGGTCTTGGTCATATCATCACTCCTATCTGCGATACTTGATGCGATAGAGTGATGATAGCGACCCTAAAAAATTAATCTAATTGATTGTTCAAACCAGAAACATAAGCAAAAACTATTGATGTCTACTCAGACCCACATTCCCGTCATCGCCATCGACGGTCCTTCCGCTTCCGGCAAGGGCACGGTTGCGCAGATCGTCGCCGATAGGCTCGGCTATCACTACCTGGATTCCGGCGCGCTCTATCGTATCGTCGCACTGGCGGCCCGCAGGCAGGACATCGACTGGCGTGACGAACATGCGTTGGCCGTGATGGCGTTGAAGCTGGATATCCAGTTCGAAGGCAGCAGGATTTGGCTGGGCAACGGAGACGGACGCGAAGACATCAGTGAAGCGGTGCGCACGGAAGAGATGAGCCGAGGGGCCTCCGAAGTCGCCGTGCATCCTGCCGTCCGTGCTGCGCTGCTCGACCTCCAGCATAGCTTCCGTCGAGCGCCGGGGCTGGTCGCCGACGGACGGGACATGGCGACCGTGGTTTTCCCCGATGCCGACACCAAGATATTCCTCACGGCAACGGCCGAAGTGCGGGCTGAAAGGCGTTATAAGCAGTTGATGTCAAAAGGAAACCATGCTAATCTAGCCGACATCTTACAAGATTTGCAGGCGCGTGACGCCCGAGACCGGCAAAGATCGGTTGCGCCCTTGCAGCAGAGTAGTGATGCCGAATTGCTCGAAACCAGCGCGCTCAGTATAGAGCAAGCGGTCGAAAGCGTGCTGGCCCACCACCGAAAATCTCAGGCAAAGTAATCCAGTAGTTGCAACAGGTGCCACGGATCTCAAGGGTTCGTGGTTTTATCAATTAACCCCGCTGCTCGGCGGGAATATTATTTTAGGTACCCTTTTTAATGGCTAACGTTTCCACCAACACCTCCTCCACTGAAAGTTTCGCAGCTTTATTCGAGGAGAGCCTGGCGCGCCAGGAAATGCGCTCCGGTGAAGTGATCACCGCAGAAGTCGTGTCCATCGATGATGATTTCGTTATCGTCAATGCCGGCCTCAAATCCGAAAGTATCATTGCTACCAGTGAATTCCGTAACGACCGTGGCGAGCTGGAAGTCGCCGTTGGCGATTTCGTCAAGGTCGCGATCGAGTCCCTGGAAGACGGCTACGGCTCCACCAAGTTGTCGCGCGAGAAGGCCAAGCGCCTCGCGGCATGGCTGGATCTGGAAGAAGCCATGAACGAAGGCCGCATCATCAAGGGCATGGTCAATGGCCGCGTCAAGGGTGGTCTGACCGTGATGGTCAACGGCATCCGTGCCTTCCTGCCAGGTTCGCTGGTCGACCTGCGCCCCGTGAAGGACACCACCCCATTCGAAAATAAGGAATGGGATTTCAAGGTCATCAAGCTTGACCGCAAGCGTAACAACGTCGTCGTATCCCGTCGTGCCGTACTCGAAGAGAGCATGGGCGCCGATCGCGAAGCCCTGCTGGGCAGCCTGAAGGAAGGCGCAGTGGTCAAGGGCATCGTCAAGAACATCACCGACTACGGTGCGTTCGTTGACCTGGGTGGCATCGACGGCCTGCTGCACATCACCGATCTGGCATGGCGCCGCGTCAAGCACCCATCCGAAGTGCTGACCGTTGGTGAAGAAGTCGAAGCCAAGATCCTCAAGTTCGATCAAGAGAAGAACCGCGTCTCCCTCGGTATCAAGCAACTGGGTGATGACCCATGGGTCGCCCTGAGCCGCCGTTACCCAGTCAGCACCCGCCTGTTCGGCAAGGTGACCAACCTGACCGACTACGGCGCGTTCGTTGAGATCGAGCCAGGTATCGAAGGCCTGGTCCACGTCTCCGAAATGGACTGGACCAACAAGAACGTCCATCCTGCCAAGATCGCCCAACTGGGTGACGAAGTCGAAGTCATGATCCTCGAGATCGACGAAGACCGTCGTCGTCTGTCCCTCGGCATGAAGCAATGCCAGGCCAACCCATGGGATGACTTCGCAGCTTCCCACAAGAAGGGTGACAAGGTCAGCGGCCAGATCAAGTCCATCACCGATTTCGGTGTGTTCATCGGCTTGCCAGGCGGTATCGACGGCTTGGTCCACCTGTCCGACCTGTCCTGGAACCAGACCGGCGAAGAAGCTATCCGCAACTTCAAGAAGGGTGACGAAGTCGCCGCCGTGGTCCTGGCTATCGATGTCGAGAAGGAGCGTATCTCCCTCGGCGTCAAGCAACTGGATAGCGACCCATTCAACGCTTACACCAGCATCAACGACAAGGGCGCCATCGTTAAGGGTACCGTCAAGTCCGTGGATGCCAAGGGTGCTGTCGTGACCCTGGACGGTGAAGTCGAAGGCTACCTGCGCGCTTCCGATATCTCCAAGGAGAAAGTGGAAGATGCGACCAGCGTGCTGAAGGAAGGCGAAGAAGTCGAAGCCCGCATCATCAACATCGATCGCAAGAACCGCAACATCAACTTGTCCATCAAGGCTAAAGACATCGCTGAAGAAGCCGATGCCATGCAGAAGTTCAGCAACGACAATGCTGGCGCTGCAGGCACCACCAATCTGGGTGCGTTGTTGAAAGCTAAACTTGACGGCAAGAACAACGAATAAGGCATACACGCGATGACCAAATCAGAGCTGATTGCCAAGCTTGCTGCGCGTTTTCCGCAATTGGTGGTCAAGGATGCCGAGCTTTCCGTGAAGGCCATCCTTGATTCCATGTCGGACAACCTCGCAACCGGTGAGCGCATCGAAATCAGGGGGTTCGGTAGTTTCAGCTTGAACTATCGTCCGCCACGCCTTGGTCGCAATCCCAAGACCGGCACTAAAGTACAGGTACCAGAGAAATATGTACCGCACTTCAAGGCAGGCAAGGAATTGCGCGAGCGCGTCGATTTATCTGAATAGTTGCAAGCACGACCAGAACGGCAGTCTCCACTCGGGACTGCCGTTTTTTTTGCCTGTGATCCGCCATCGATTGTCGGGCATATTTTGGAGTTGCCCCCTGAAATTAGGTAGAATCGGGCCATGCGCTATCTTTACCTGTTTCTGGGTGTATTGCTGTTCATCCTGCTACTGGGGTTTGCCCTGAAAAATGCGGAGATCGTCGAACTCCACTACTATCTCGGTTTCGTTTGGCGGGCGCCTTTGTCGCTGATGCTGCTTATCGCTTTTTTCATCGGCACCGTAGCCGGCATGATCGCCTGCCTCAACCCGATCATTCGCCAGCGACGCCAGATGATCGCAATGCAGCGCGAGTTGCGACAACTCAATCCCCACGATCAGGCGCAATCCACCATCAAGACCCAACCCGGCCATTGATGCTGGAACCCCACATATAGAACACCACATATAAAAGACGGATAAAAATGGAATTCGAATACTGGTGGCTACTGGCGCTCCCGCTCTTCTTCACACTGGGGTGGATCGCCGCCCGCGTCGACATCAACCAGCTGTTGTCGGAGTCCACCACCCTGCCCGCCGCTTATTTCAAGGGCCTGAACTTCCTCATCACCGATCAGCATGACAAGGCCATCGAAGCCTTCATAGAAGCTGTCGAAGCCAATGCCGATTCACTGGAACTGCATTTCGCGCTGGGGAGCCTGTTCCGTCGCCGTGGCGAAGTGGACCGCGCCATCCATCTGCATTTGAACCTGCTGGAGAAGCGCGAACTGCCGGAACCGCAGAAGATGGCCGTGACGGCCGAACTGGCGCAGGATTACCTCAAGGCCGGCTTGCTCGATCGCGCGGAGGAGCTGTTCAAATCGCTGGATGACAGCCGCTACAAGCAACCCGCCTTGCGCGCACTGCTCGAGATCTATGTGCGCGAACGGGAATGGGAACATGCCATCGAAAGCGCGAAGGAGCTCGAACGCCTGTCCGGCGTGCCGTTCCGCAAGGAGATCGCCCAGTACTATTGCGAGATGGCGATGAAGTCCATCCTCACCAACGACCACCATACCGCCCGGCATGAACTGGAAAAAGCCTTGGACGCCAACAAGGGCTGCGTTCGCGCCAACATCCTTCTAGGCGATATGGAAGCCGCCGATGGCGCACACAAGGTCGCTATCTCGATCTGGAAACGCGTGGAATTCCAGAAGCCGGAATACTTGGGCCTGATCGCAGGCAAGCTATTGGCCAGCTACCGTGCCATCGGCAAACTGGATGAAGGCATGGCGCAATTGCGCAACTACTTGCAGACGTACAAGCTGCCCTCCTTGCAGGCGGTCGTCTACGAGGCTGTCTTGACCGAAGAAGGTCCGGAGAGCGCTGCCGCCTTGGCTAGAGAGGAATTGAACAAGAAGCCCAGCCTGCAAACATTGGACCAGCTGCTCAAGGCGCGCATGCAGTTCGAGAAGAACGACCAGCAGGACACCAATCTCACGCAGCAGACGGTACGTTCCGCCATCGGCAATCGCAACGCCTTCGTCTGCGACCAGTGCGGCTTCCGGGCCAAGAATTTCCACTGGCAATGTCCCGCCTGTAACGCGTGGGAAGCGATCGCGCCAGAACCTAACGAACCCAACACCTGATGAGCCCTATGTCCGACCCCAAGATCGTCGTCGCCCTGGATTATGCCGATGCCGCCAGTGCTATGCAGCTGGTCGATAGACTCGACCCCACCCTCTGCCGCCTGAAGGTCGGCAAGGAACTGTTCACGGCCGCTGGACCGCAATTCGTCGAGTCTCTGGTGACGAAGGATTTCGGAGTCTTCCTCGATCTCAAATTCCATGACATCCCCAATACCGTCGCCAAAGCCTGTGAAGCGGCCAGCCGCCTCGGCGTATGGATGCTCAATGTGCATGCCAGCGGTGGCTTGCCGATGATGCAAGCAGCCAGGGAAGGCGTTGCCCGCAGTGGCCATTCGCCGTTACTGATCGCCGTCACGGTCCTCACCAGCATGGACCAAGCGACCCTCGACCAGATCGGCGTGACCGCCAAACTCGAAGACCAAGTATTGAACCTGGCGATGCTGACGCAACGCGCCGGATTACACGGCGTGGTCTGTTCCGCCCAGGAGGCCGCCATGTTAAGGCAGGAGCTCGGTGACGGCTTCTGCCTGGTCACCCCCGGCATCCGGCCCGCCGATGCCCGCCTGGATGATCAGAACCGGGTCGTAACCCCTGCCAAGGCCCTACGATTGGGTGCCAGCTATCTGGTGATCGGCCGACCGATCACCCAGGCAGCAGACCCCCTCGTCGCGTTGCAGGCGATCCAGCAAGAGATCAGCGTCAACTAGCAATCCTGCGAGGGTTGCAATCGTTTCCCCGGCGATAAGATGCGAACGCACAGGCAATCAATGCCTGGCATCTTTCAACCACTTTTGAGGGGAACTCCATGCAAAAACTCCTGCTTGCTCTGCTCGTCACCATCGGTCTGTCATTCAACGCTTATGCGGCTGTCGATCTCAATACCGCTTCCAAGGCGGAACTCGAATCGCTGAAAGGCGTTGGGCCTGCAAAAGCGGACGCCATCATCGAATATCGCAAGAAAAGCGGCGGTTTCAAGTCTGTGAACGACCTCGATAACGTACCCGGCTTCGGCGAAAAGACCGTCGAAGGCCTCAAGAAGGAAGTGACTGTCGGCGCAGCGAAGTCCGCAGCCGCACAGAAGAAATAAACGGATCACCTCGATACAACAAAAAAGCCCCGCGATGCGGGGCTTTTTGTTTGATCACTGCGACTATTTGACGCGCATCCCGGGCTGCGCACCGCTATCGGGCGACAGGATGAAAGGCCCGCCACGATCGTCACTGGCGGCCAGCACCATGCCTTCGGATAGTCCGAACTTCATCTTGCGGGGCGCGAGGTTGGCGACCATGACGGTCAGGCGTCCTTTGAGCGATGCCGGGTCATAGGCAGACTTGATTCCGGCGAACACATTCCGGGTCTTCTCTTCACCGATATCCAACGTCAATTGCAGGAGTTTCTCCGCGCCTTCGACATGCTGTGCATCGACGATCCTAGCGATGCGCAGATCGACCTTAGTGAAATCGTCGATACTGATGTGATCGGTTTCTGCTGCGACGGTTGCAGTGGCAGTGGGAGTAGCGGTTTGCATGGTTTCCTTGTTGGCTTCAGTCATGGCTTCGATCAATTTAGGGTCGATGCGGGTGATGAGGTGTGCGTAGTCGTTGATGCGGTGACCGGAAGCCAAAGGCGTCTCGACAGAAGCCCAGGTCAGTGCTGGCACGTTGAGGAAGCGCTCGATATTGGCTGCCAACGCCGGCAACACCGGTTTTAGGTAGATGGTCAGCAGACGGAACATCTCCATGGCGGCAGAGCAATCCAGTTCGAGTGAAGCCCTGGCATCGGACCCTTCCTGCTTGGCCTTGACCCACGGCGCCGCTTCCGCGATGTTGGCATTCGCCAGGTCCGCGAGACGCATGATCTCCCGCAGGGCCCGGCTGTAGTCGCGATTGTCGTAGGATTCAGCGATCACGGGCGCAGATTTGCGCATCTCGTCGATGACCGGGGAGTTGCTGATCTTTTCCACTTTGCCGTCGAACAGCTTGTTGATGAACCCGGCGGTGCGACTGGCGATATTGATGTACTTGCCGACCAGATCGCTGTTGACCCGTGCCGTGAAGTCTTCGAGGTTGAGGTCGATGTCTTCCATGCTGCCGTTGAGCTTGGCCGCGTAGTAATACCGCAGGTATTCCGGATTCTTGATGTGATCGAGGTAGCTACGTGCGGTGATGAAAGTGCCGCGCGACTTCGACATCTTTTCGCCGTTCACGGTGAGGAAACCGTGCGCGAAGATCTTCGTCGGCTTGCGGTAGCCTGCATATTCCAGCGTCGCCGGCCAGAACAAGGCATGGAAATAGAGGATGTCCTTGCCGATGAAGTGGTAGAGCTCGGTGGTCGAATCCTGCTTCCAGTATTCATCGAAATCCAGGCCGCGGTCTTCGCACAGCTTCTTGAAGCTCGCCATGTAGCCGATCGGCGCATCCAGCCACACATAGAAATACTTGCCCGGTGCGTCAGGGATCTCAAAGCCGAAATAGGGGGCATCGCGTGAGATGTCCCAATCCGAGAGACCGGCGCCGAACCACTCGCCCATCTTGTTGGCGGCTTCCGGTTGCAAAGTACCGGAACGGGTCCAGGCCTTGAGGAAATCCTCGCATTCGGAGAGCTTGAAGAAATAGTGCTCGGTCTCCTTGCGCACCGGCGCCGCACCGGAGACAGCGGAATACGGATCGATCAATTCGGTCGGGTTGTAGGTCGCGCCGCAGACCTCGCAGGAGTCACCGTATTGGTCCTTGGCATGGCATTTTGGACATTCGCCCTTGATGAACCGATCCGGCAGGAACATCTGCTTCACCGGATCGAAGAACTGCTCAATGGTCTTGGTGGCGATCTTGCCGTTGGCTTTCAGGGCGCGGTAGATGTTCTGTGAGAGCACCTTGTTCTCGGGCGCATTGGTCGAATAGTAGTTGTCGAATTCGACCAGGAAGTCCGCAAAATCCGCGCTATGCTCCGCGTTCACCCGCTCGATCAGGGCTTCCGGCGAGATGCCCTCCTTCTCCGCACGCAACATGATCGGGGTCCCGTGCGTATCGTCGGCACATACGTAATGCACGGTGTGGCCTTGCATCTTCTGGAAACGGACCCATATATCGGTTTGGATATACTCGACCAGATGTCCCAAATGGATGCTGCCGTTGGCATAAGGTAAGGCGGATGTGACGAGGATCTTGCGGCTCATAGAATCGCTTAAGGGCTTCATTTACGTGAGAAAGCAGGCATTTTAGCAAATGACGCCCTCCAGCACATGCGCTAAAATGACGTTCTTCGCCGAATCGATGCATTTACTGTAATTTAGTCAGGAATTCCCCAGCATGTCCCTCTCGGAATCACAGATTCAAAACGCGCTCAAGGAAGTGGTCGACCCGAATACGGGCAAAGACCTGCTCACGAGCAAAGCCGCCCGCAATATCCGTATCGATGGCAACAATATCGCACTGGATGTCGTGCTCGGCTACCCGGCCAAGTCGGTCATGGCTGAGATCCAGGCACTGGTGCAGGACAAGCTCAAATCCCTGCCAGACGTCGGTAGCGTCTTCGTCAACGTCTCGAGCAAGATCGTGCCGCATAGTGTGCAGCGCGGCGTCGGCCTGATCAACGGCGTGAAGAACGTCATCGCCGTCGCCTCCGGCAAGGGCGGTGTCGGCAAGTCCACCACCGCCGTCAATCTGGCGCTGGCGTTGGCCGCAGAAGGTGCGCGTGTCGGCATCCTCGACGCCGACATCTACGGCCCGAGCCAGCCGCAGATGCTGGGCATCACGTCCCGTCCGGAAAGTGTCGACGGCAAGAGCATGGAGCCGCTGGAACGCTACGGCATCCAGGCGATGTCCATCGGGTTCCTCGTGGATATCGATACGCCGATGGTGTGGCGTGGCCCCATGGTCACCGGCGCGCTTGAACAACTGCTGCGCGAGACCCGCTGGCAGGATCTGGATTACCTCATCATCGACCTGCCCCCAGGAACCGGCGATATCCAGCTGACGCTGTCGCAAAAGGTGCCCGTCACCGGTGCCGTGATCGTCACCACGCCGCAGGACATCGCCCTGCTCGACGCGCGCAAGGGCCTCAAGATGTTCGAGAAAGTGGGCATCCCTATCCTCGGCATCGTCGAGAACATGAGCACCCATATCTGCTCCAATTGCGGCCACGAGGAGCATATCTTCGGCGCCGGTGGCGGCGCAGCCATGTGCAAGGATTACGACGTCGAATTGCTCGGATCCCTGCCTCTGGATATCCGCATCCGCGAGCAGACCGACGGCGGCATGCCGACCGTGGTCGCCGAACCGGATAGCCAGATCAGCGCCACCTACAAACAGATCGCGCGCACCACTGCGATCAAGATCGCCAACCTGGGGCTGGACCACAGCAGCAAATTCCCGAATATCGTGATTCAGAACACCTGATCCGATCTCGCGGCACAAACAAAAACGGCTCACATGTTGTGAGCCGTTTTTCATTTCACAAGACCCGATCAGTCGATGTTCACGCCGAAGAGATAGACATCGACGCCCGCTTCCGGCGCGATCACGGTGGCAGGGATCGCCACCCCCTTGCGCCAGTTGTCCACGGCTTCCTGCTTGCCTGCACCGGTGACGAAGAAGATCACCTCACGGGTGCGGCTGAGGCGCGCGCCACTGATGGAGACACGCTCAGGCGGTGGTTTAGGGGCATCGAACACCGGGAAGGCATCGACGCTATCGTCCCAGGTGTGGCCCGGGAACAGGCTTGCGGTATGGCCGTCTTCGCCCAATCCGAGCAGTACCAGATCGAAATCGCCCAAGCCTTGAAGGATGTCCGCGTAGGCCTTGGCTCCGGCCACCGGCCCGAGTTCCGTCGGGATGTCGTGGATCTGCTGCTTGGGGATGGCGACATGGTCGAGCCAGGCTTGCGCCGCCATCAGGCTGTTACGGTCCGGATGATCGACCGGCAGACAGCGGTCATCGTTGTAATAGATGTGCCATTTACGCCAGTCGGTCGTGGCGGTACGCAATGATTCATAGATGCTTTTCGGGGTATTGCCGCCAGCGAGCACGATGCTGAAAGCACCGCGGGCTGCGATCGCCTCGTTGGCTGCCGCCAGGATGCGGCTCACGGAAGCCTCATTGAGCGCGGCCTGCGATTCGAAGCGATGCCAGCGACTCTTTTGACGACCCACAGTGAGGGTTTGCATAGGTTTTTGCATGTTCAGGAACACCTTTAATAGTACAATGTCGGACTTCAGCGATTTTAAAAAATTCTGAAATCAATTTATCTCAACCAGAGATGATGACACATCATCCTCATCAAGGAAAATCCAATGAAACTGGCAATGCTGGGTTTAGGCAAAATGGGCGGCAACATGACCCGTCGCCTGCTAAAAGGTGGTATCGAAGTCGTAGGCTTTGATTTCAGCGAAGATACCGTTAATCGCATCGCTTCGGAAAGCGGCATGATCCCCGCGAAGTCCGCTGCGGACGCCGTCAAGAAACTAGGCGACGGCCAGAAGATCGTTTGGCTCATGTTGCCAAGCGGCGAACCTACCGAACAACAGATCCAGGAACTGATCCCATTGCTGAGCAAAGGCGACATCATCGTCGATGGCGGCAATTCGAATTACAAGCACAGTCAACGCCGCGGCGCGATGCTGGCCGAACATGGTATCGGCTTCATGGACTGTGGTACCTCCGGCGGTATCTGGGGCCTGGAGAACGGCTACTGCCTGATGACCGGCGCAACCCCTGAAGTCGCCAAGATCATGGAACCTGCCATGAAGGTACTGGCCCACGCAGATCGTGGCTGGGCACACGTTGGTCCTGTCGGTGCAGGCCACTTCACCAAGATGATCCATAACGGTATCGAATACGGCATGATGCAAGCCTTTGCCGAAGGTCTGGACCTGCTGAAAGGCAAAGAGGAATTCGGCATGGATCTGGCACAGATCACCGAACTCTGGCGTCACGGCTCTGTCGTTCGCAGCTGGCTGCTCGACCTGACCGCCGATGCCCTGAAAGAGGACCAGACGCTTGAATCGATCGTCCCCTATGTGGCTGACTCCGGCGAAGGTCGCTGGACCGTCGTGGAAGCGGTCGAACAAGGTGTTGCTGCACCGGTGCTGACCGTGGCATTGCAAGCCCGTTTCAGAAGCCAGGACTCCAAGGGCTACAGCTACAAGCTGCTCTCCTTGATGCGCAACGCATTCGGCGGTCACGCAGTCAAAACCAAGTAACCCGGTTTTCCACTGTATCGAGAATGGCGCACTTGCCACCCGCAAAGGCGCCATTTTCCTTTCCGCAGCTGCCATTATTAAAAGCAGGCGAAAAGCTGTAAAATCACGAGCTTGTACCAAACGTTCTTCAGCGACTAGACCAACGGAAAATTTGAACTCATGAAACAAATCGATCCATGTACCCTGGTATTGTTCGGCGCCAGCGGTAACCTCTCCCGCGTCAAACTCATGCCTGGCCTGTTCCGCCTCGACGCGCTCGGCCGTCTACCAGAAAAGATGGCGATCCTGTCCGTTGGCCGTGGCGAAGTGAGCCAGGAAGCCTGGCATGCCGACATCAAGGGCATGCTCGATGCCAAATTCAAGAAGGGTTACGACCAGGAAGTGTTCAAACGCTTCATCGCGCGTAACCATTACCATGCCAATCCGCCGACCGATCCGAACGCGTTCGAAAAGATGAAGGACGCGCTCTCGAACGAGGCCGTGTTCCCGCAGAACCTGGCGTTCTTCCTGTCCGTACGCCCTTCCGATTTCGCCCAGGTGGTCGACCAGCTGGCGTCTGTCGGCCTCACCAACGAGGACAAATACTGGCGTCGCGTGGTCATCGAGAAGCCGTTCGGCACCAACCTGCCATCTGCCAAGGAACTGCAAGCCTCCATCAGCAAGCACCTGAAGGAGAGCCAGATCTACCGTATCGACCATTACCTGGGCAAATCCGCCTTGCAGAACATCCTGCTGCAGCGTTTCGCCAACACCGTGCTCGAGCCGATCTGGAACAAGGACTACATCGATCACGTCCAGATCACCAACACCGAGATGCTCGGCGTCGGTGACCGCACCCAGTTCTACGACGCCACGGGCGCCCTGCGCGACATGATCCAGAGCCACGTGCTGCAGACCCTGGCGTTGACCACCATGGAACAGCCCAAGGCCCTGACGCCGGAAGCCATCCGCGCCGAGAAGATCAAGGTGCTGGAAGCCATCCGCCCCATCCCGGTCGACGACCTCAAGCACCACGCATTCCGTGCCCAATACGCCGCGGGCGAAGTCAACGGCGAGAAGGTGCCGGGCTATCTGGAAGAACTCGGCGACAGCAGCAGCGTGGTCGAGACCTATGCCGCATTGAAGCTGTTCATCGACAATCCGCGCTGGAAAGGTGTGCCGTTCTATATCCGCACGGCCAAGCGCCTGCACGAGGCGGATACCCGCATCGCGATCCGTTTCAAGAAGGCGCCACTGCAGATCGGTGAAGGCCAGCACCAGAACTGGCTGATCATCGGCATCCAGCCGCGTGAGTGCATCAAGCTCGAGATCGAATCCAAGATCCCGGGGCTCGACATCAACACCCGCACCATCGAACTCGATGCCGCCAACCGCCAGGACGGCGACGAGAGCGTCGATGCTTACGAGGCCTTGCTGCTGAACCTGATGGAAGGCGACAATTCGCAATACCTGCACATCAGCGAAGTGGAAGCGCAATGGCGTCTGGTCGACCCGGTCATCGAAGCCTGGGCCAAGGATCGCGCACCGGTGCACCAGTACCCTGCCGGCAGCCGCGACCCGGAGGCCTCCAAGGTCATCTTCGAAGCCGAAGACCAGTTCTGGCGATATAGCATCGCGCTCGGCGGCGACGCACACTAATCAATCATTGCAGGGGCGTACCCAGGTACGCCCTTGATCGCGCACAAGGGATAACGATGAGCATCAAGTCTGACAAGTGGATCCGCCGCATGGCCGAACAGCACGGCATGATCGAGCCTTTCGAGCCGAAACAGGTCAAGCAGGACGCAGAGGGCAAACGCCTGGTGTCCTACGGCACTTCGAGCTACGGCTACGATATCCGCTGTTCCAAGGAATTCAAGTTGTTCACCAACCTGAACAGCACCATCGTCGATCCGAAGAATTTCGACCCGAACTCCTTCGTCGAAGTGAATGCCGATTACTGCATCATCCCGCCCAATTCCTTCGCGCTGGCGCGCACCGTCGAGTATTTCCGCATCCCGCGTAACGTACTGACGGTGTGCCTGGGTAAATCCACCTATGCGCGTTGCGGCATCATCGTCAACGTCACCCCCTTCGAACCCGAATGGGAAGGCTATGTGACGCTGGAATTCAGCAACACCACCCCGCTGCCCGCCAAGATCTACGCCAACGAAGGTTGCGCGCAGGTCTTGTTCTTCGAAGCCGACGCAGACGACGTCTGCGAGACTTCCTACAAGGACCGCGGCGGCAAGTACCAGGGACAAGTGGGCGTCACCCTGCCCAAGATCTGACCCTGATCGAATTGCCCAAGTCATTGTCACAGCACATTAGCGTGCTATATTTCGCCCCATTATTTTTTATCGGCAGCCGTTAGGAGGCCCTGATGAAATTCCGTTTTCCTGTCGTCATCATCGACGAAGACTTCCGTTCTGAAAATTCTTCAGGTCTCGGCATCCGCGTGCTGGCGAAAGCCATCGAGGACGAGGGCTTTGAAGTCCTGGGCGTCACCAGCTATGGCGACCTGACCTCGTTCGCGCAACAGCAGAGCCGCGCATCGGCGTTCATCCTGTCGATCGACGACGAGGAGTTCATCGAGGAATCGCCGGACGCCCTCGACAACCTGCGCAAGTTCGTCGAGGAGATCCGTTTCCGCAATGAGGAGATCCCGATCTTCCTGCATGGCGAGACACGCACCTCACGACACATCCCGAACGAGATCCTGCGAGAGCTGAACGGCTTCATCCACATGTTCGAGGACACCCCGGAATTCGTCGCCCGCTACATCATCCGCGAGGCGAAGACCTACCTCGACAGCCTGCCGCCGCCGTTCTTCAAGGCGCTGACGCACTACGCGGCCGACGGTTCCTATTCCTGGCACTGCCCCGGCCATTCCGGCGGCGTGGCTTTCCTCAAATCGCCAGTCGGCCAGATGTTCCACCAGTTCTTCGGCGAGAACATGCTGCGTGCCGACGTCTGCAACGCGGTGGACGAACTCGGCCAGCTGCTGGACCACACCGGCCCGGTGGCCGCGTCCGAACGCAATGCGGCCCGCATCTTCAATTGCGACCACCTGTTCTTCGTCACCAACGGCACCTCGACCTCCAACAAGATCGTCTGGAATTCGACCGTCGCGCC
>CBFGLF010000030.1:0-17456 GCA_965649545.1 uncultured Methylotenera sp. | reverse complement strand
TTAAAGGCTACAGATCGAATTCCGGTTTTCGCCCCACCAGACCTTCCAGCATACGTAGTTCGTCATCGGAGTGGTCGCTGACTTCCATGGACTTCATCTGCATGGCGTTGGCACTCAGGCCACTGATCTCATGTGCACTATGATAACTGGCGCTGATGTGTTCCGTGTGCTTCCCTATCCTGAGTTCGGTCTCTCCATAGCAAGTGCATGTGTAAAGGCGATGGGGGGAGCTATCCAGGTAAACGGCTGTGCCGCGGATGCCGATGGTAGCGACGCTCGTCACGATATGGGTGCCGCGTGTGCGCTTGCCGAACACGGCGAGTAACGCGCCAGTGATCAGGCGCAAGCCCCCAGCAAGGTGCCCGCTTCGGGCGATCTCGATCACCGACCCGCCGCGCAGCAGATAGGCGTCTTCCCCCATACGCATGACCAGCTTCCCATCATGCGAGACCACGATCTTGTCTCCTGCGCGAATGCGAGTATTCAGTGTCGCTGGACGATGATTGACATATACCGATCCCTCGATCGCATGGATGGTCGAGGCCGCATTCGCTTCGAGAGGCAGCCATAGCAGGAGGGGTGCGGTCACCAGTTGACCGAGGAAACGGCGGCGCGAGAGGTTGGCGCTTGGGTGGGACAGCTTCGTTATTGGACGATATCTACGCATGCTGGCCCCTGGGTGCGCTTGTTTTGGTAATGGCTAAGGTGTTGGTTGTGCTGGTGGTAGTGATTGGCATTCACCGGCACGCTTTCCGGAAACGATGCTGGTGGTGGCGATATCCATGCCCTGGATCTCCGTCACGAGGTTGATCTCGCCCTGGAACTGTTCGGCGCCATAAACGACGTTGCCCGACCCTGACATCGGCAAGGCGCCGCTGCACTGGATCGTGAAGTCATAGCGCCCACCCTGTTGACTCTGTCCCTTGAAGCGACAATCCGACATGCCGGACTCGGCGAACAACTGCTCCGGATCGCGGATATCCTCCTTATTGAGGCACTGGCTGCGATAGAAGGGCCCCATGGGTTTGCCGCCGCCATCCGCGGTCGTGGTCACGGTAAGGTTCCACAGGCCTGGTTTGGGTTCGACGGCGTGTACCGAGGCCACATTCGACAATGCCAGTAAGAGAGCGATGCGGATCAGGCGCTTCATGTCAGTCCTGATAGACGATATGACCGTGCAGCAAGGTGTAGCGTACCTTGCCCGGTAGCTCCAGCCCCAGGAAAGGCGTGTTCTTGCCTTGGCTGTGCAGGGCCTTGGGTTCAACTTTCCAGTAACGCTCAGGATCGAAGATGCAGACATCCGCATCCGCATCGATGCCGAGTGCGCCGGCCTTGATACCCAGGATGCGGGCGGGCTGGTCCGTGATACGGGTGATCGCGTCGGCCAGCGGTACCTTGTTCTCGTTGGCCCATTTCAAGGTCAGGGGCAATAGCAGCTCGAGCCCGGTCGCACCCGGCTCCGCCTCGGCGAACGGTAGCAACTTGGCGTCATCGTCGACCGGGGCATGATCCGAACACAGGCTGTCTACCGTGCCGTCCTTCAGGCCCTGACTCAGCGCATCGCGATCGCGCTGGCTACGTAACGGTGGGCGGAGGTGACAATTGGTGTCGAAGAAACCGATGTCGTGCTCTGTCAGGTGCAGATGGTTGGCGCTGATGTCGCAACTGATCTTCACGCCTTCTTTCTTGGCGCTGCGGACCATGTCGATGCCTTCTGCGGTAGAGAGACGGCACAGGTGGACGGTGGCGCCGGTCTCCCTTGCCAGGCGCAGGATGGTCGCCAGGGCCAGCGTCTCCGCAGCTGCCGGGATGCCGCGCAAGCCGAAACGTGCCGCGATCTCGCCATCGTGGGCGACGCCGTTCTTCGCCAGATAGGGTTCTTCTGGGCGCAGCCAGACGGTGAAGCCGAAGGTCGCCGCGTACTGCATGGCACGCCACAATACCTGGGTGTCGATGATGGCGACGTCCGCCTGCGAGAAGCCGACGCAGCCAGCCTCGGTGAGTTCGCACATCTCCGTCAGGTGGGCGCCAGCCAGTTGACGGGTGAGGGCGCCCAGCGGATAGACGTGGGCCATGTTGAGTTGCTTGGCGCGATGCTTGAGCATCTCGACCAGGCCCGGCTCGTCCAGCACAGGATCGGTATCGGGCGGGCAGGCCAGGCTGGTGACGCCACCGGCATTGGCTGCACGCATCTCGCTCTCGAGCGTGGCCTTGTATTCGAAACCTGGCTCGCGCAACCTGGCGGAGAGGTCGACCAGGCCAGGGCATACGACCAGCCCGCTGGCATCGATGACCTGGTTGGCGACGAAACCGTCCGGCGCCTGGCCGATGCCGACGACCTTGCCGGCGGCGATGAAGACGTCCCGTTTGGCGTCGATGTGGTTGCTGGGGTCGATCAGGCGGCCGTTCTTGATGTGTATCTTCATGCTTAATTCCCTGCGAGTATCGACATGACTGCCATGCGCACGGCGATGCCGTAAGTCACCTGCGGCAGGATCACGGACTGTTGGCCGTCCGCCACCGCAGAATCGATCTCGACACCGCGGTTCATCGGTCCCGGGTGCATCACGATCGCGTCCGGCTTGGCCAGTGCCAGCTTCTGCTGGGTCAGGCCATAGGTCTTGAAATATTCCTGTGCGCTCGGCAGCAATGCGCCGGTCATGCGCTCGTTCTGCAGGCGCAGCATCATCACCACATCGACGCCACGCAGGCCGGCTTCCATGTCATGGAAGACCTGGACGCCCAGTTTCTCGACATCATGCGGTAGCAGGGTCTTGGGTGCGATGACACGGACTTCCGGGACGCCCAGCGTGGTCAAGGCATGGATCTCGGAGCGTGCGACGCGGGAGTGCAACACGTCGCCGACGATGGCGACGCGCAGATTGTGCATCTCCGGTTTATAGCGACGGATGGTGAAGACGTCGAGCAGGCCTTGCGTCGGGTGTGCATGGCGGCCGTCGCCGGCGTTGATGACGTGGATGTGCGGCTCGACATGGCGCGCGATGAAATGCGCTGCGCCCGACTGTGCGTGGCGTACGACGAACATGTCTGCGTGCATGGCCGTCAGGTTGTCGACCGTATCGAGGATGGTTTCGCCCTTGGATTGCGACGAAGTGCTGACGTTGAGGTTGATCACATCCGCCGACAGCCGCTTGGCGGCGATCTCGAACGTGGTGCGCGTGCGGGTGCTGTTTTCGAAGAAGATGTTGCAGACGGTCTTGCCGCGCAACAGCGGGACTTTCTTCACCTCGCGCTCGGCAACGCCGACGAAGGATTCCGCGGTGTCCAGTATCTGGTTGAGGATGGCCTTGGGCAGACCCTCGATCGAGAGCAGGTGCTTGAGTTTACCGTCTTCGTTGAGCTGCGGATTGTGCATCAATCGTTCTCTTCTATCTTCTCTTCAAGGGTCAAGTAAAAGCGGCCATCGGCATGTCGCAACAGCTGCAGGTTCTGTTCCGGCGGCAGGTGCATGTCGTGGGCGGTGATCTGCGGGGTGATGGGTAGTTCGCGACCACCGCGGTTGATCAGTACGGCGAGCGAGATGCTGGCCGGCCGGCCATAATCGAACAGCTCGTTCATCGCCGCGCGTATCGTGCGGCCGGTGTAGAACACGTCATCGATCAGGATGATATGTTTGCCTTCGACGTCGAACGGGATCTCCGAAGGTTTGGGCTCATGGTGCAGGCCGCGCTGGTTGAAATCGTCGCGGTAGAAGGAGACGTCGAGCTTGCCTTGCGGCAGGTCCCGGCCGAGCATCGGCAGGAGCCGCTCCATCATCCATACGCCACCGCTGTGGATGCCGACCAGCGCGTTGTCCGGCTGGACGATGGCTTTCAATTTCTCGGCCAGCTTCTCGAGCAGGAGTTCCGCGTCGGGCAGGGTGAGGTTACTGGGTTTCATTGGGCAGGCTATCGAAATAGGATTGAAGGATATGTTGTGCCGCGACCTGGTCGAGCATCACCTTTTGCTTGCGGCCCGAGATGCCGGCCTGTTTCAGGGTATGGCTGGCCTCGGCGGATGTGAGTCGCTCATCGATCAGGCTCACGGGCAAGCCGAAACGTCCGGTCAGCCGTCGGGCGAACTTCCTGCTGAGTTGGGTCAAGGCATGCTCTTCCCCGTCCATGTGGAAGGGCAGGCCGACGACGAGTCTTTGTGGCTGCCATTCGGCGATCAGTTCGCCGATGATGCGGAACCGCTCGTCATTGGCCTCGGTATCGATGGTCATCAGTGGATGGGCCATGCCCAGCAGGTGCTCGCCGATGGCGACACCGATGCGTCGCTCGCCGAAATCGAATGCCAGCACGTAGCCCTGTGGCTGCAGGAGCACTGGGGTATTGGATGGGTCGTGAGGGGCGGCGATAGGTTCGAAGGCGGCAGTCATGCGGTCAGGCATGGCCAGCCTCCTCGGAAAGACGGGCGAAATCGAGGCCAAGGAGGTTCATGGCAGCGTTGAGTTTGTTCTCGCTGGGGAGGTCGAAGATCACGGCGTCGCTGGCCTGTACCGAGAGCCAGGCATTCTGCGCCATCTCCTGTTCCAGTTGCCCGGCAGACCAGCCGGCATATCCCAGCGTGATCAGGATCTTTTCCGGGCCCTGGCCGTTGGCGACGGCTTCGAGGATGTCCTTGGAGGTCGTCAGCGCGGTATCGCCGTTGATGGCGATGGTCGAATCCCAGTCCCCTGCGGGCTGGTGCAGCACGAAGCCGCGGTCGATCTGCACCGGACCGCCGAAGTGCACAGCCTTGGCGGCAAGGGGATTGTCGTTGAGCGGCAAATTGATCTGTTCGAACAGGGCGTCGACCGTCATGTCGATCGGACGATTGATGACCACGCCCATGGCGCCGTCTTGATTGTGTTCACAGATGAAAGTGACCGATTTCGCGAAATACGGGTCGGTCATCGCGGGCATCGCGATCAGGAAGTGGCCAGTAAGATTCACATTTTCCACAGGGCGTATTATCTCATCAATATCAGGTAGTTCGCTATCTTTTTCCTAGTCCTGGCCGGCTTCGAGATAGCCTGTCACTTCCAGGCCGAAACCGATCATGCTCGGCATCTTTCGCGGCGTCGCCATCAGTTTCATCTTGCGCACGCCAAGATCGAGCAGGATCTGTGAGCCGATGCCGTAATTACGTAAGTCCTGCTTGGGCCTGATCGGTTCGTCCGCGTGCTGGATGCGCTCGACCAGATCTGCGCCGTCTTCGTTGTGGTGCAGCAGGACCATGACGCCGCAAGGCGAGCGCTGGATGGTCTGCATGGCCTTCAGCATGTTCCATGAATGGCTGTTGCTAGTACTGTCCAACAGGTCGAATACGGAGAGCGGTTCGTGTACACGCACCAGGACCTCCTCTTCCGCTTGCGGATCGCCCTTGACCAGCGCGATGTGCGTCTCCTTGGCGATGCGGTCGGCATAGGCGATGAGGCGCATCTCGCCGTAAGGGGTCTGTACCGTGCGCTCGACCACGCGTTCGATGAGACATTCGTTCTGGCTGCGATAATGGATCAGGTCGGCGATAGTACCGATCTTGATCTGGTGCTGGCTGGCGAAGGCCATGAGATCAGGCAGGCGTGCCATGCTGCCGTCGTCCTTAAGGATCTCGCAGATCACCGCGGCCGGTTCCAGCCCGGCCAATGCCGCCAGGTCGCAGCCGGCCTCGGTGTGTCCTGCGCGGACCAGCACCCCACCATTCTCTGCTACCAGCGGGAAGACGTGACCGGGGCTGACGATGTCCTTGGGAGAAGCCTGTTTCGCCACGGCGGCCTGGATCGTGCGGGCCCGGTCGGCAGCGGAGATGCCTGTGGTGACACCCTCCGCGGCTTCGATGGAGATGGTGAAGTTGGTGCCCATGCGCGCACCGTTCTTCTGCACCATCGCCGGTAGTTTGAGTTGCCTGCAACGGTCGGCCGTCAAGGTCAGGCAGATGAGGCCGCGGCCGTGCTTGGCCATGAAATTGATGTGGGCCGGCGTGGTGAATTGCGCGCCCAGGACCAGGTCGCCTTCGTTCTCGCGGTCTTCCTCATCCACCAGGATGACCATGCGCCCGGCACGGATCTCTTCGATGATCTCCGAGGTCGGGCTGATGAGGGAATTGGTCGGGCTCACGCGCTGTCTCCTTCATCCTTGCCCCACTCAGCCATGCGTTCGACATAGCGGGCGATGAGGTCGACTTCCAGGTTCACACGACTACCGACGCCCAGTGTCTTGAGCGAGGTCATCTCCAGCGTGTGCGGGATGAGGTTGACGCTGAAAGTGTCTTTTTCGACGTGATTGACCGTCAGGCTGACACCGTCGATAGCGATCGAACCCTTGATGGCGATGTATCGGGATAAGGCGTGTGGTGCACGTACTGCCAGCACCATGCATTCCCCTGCCTCTTCGAAACGGACGATCTGGCCGACGCCGTCGACATGACCGCTGACCAAGTGGCCGCCGAGACGGTCGGAGAAGCGCAAGGCTTTTTCCAGGTTGACCTGGCGGGGGCTGTCGAGGCCGACGGTGCAGGAGAGGGTCTCCTGCGAGACATGGGCATGGAACTCGTCCTTGCCGAGGCTCGTCGCCGTCAGACAGACGCCATTGACGGCGATGCTGTCACCGACCACGACATCCTTGAGATCGAGGCCAGCTGTGGCGATGGTGAGTTTGACATCGGCGCCGGCAGGCGTGATGTCCTTGATGTGGCCGACGGCCTGTACGATTCCGGTGAACATGTCACAATTTTAACAGAATGAGGCTGCAACCCTGCTAGAATTCGTCGCTATGTCACGTACCAGAACCCTGCCATTCGAACTGTTTGTCGGCCTGCGATACACCCGTGCGAAACGCCGCAACCATTTCATCTCATTCATCTCCATGACCAGCATGATCGGCATCGGCCTCGGTGTCGCAGCCCTCATTGTAGTGCTCTCCGTGATGAACGGGTTCCAGGAGGAATTGCGTTCGCGCATCCTGGGCGTGGCCTCGCACCTACAGATCACCGGCGCCAATAACGTCCTGAAAGGCTGGCAACGCGTGGCGGCCAAGGTCGAGAATGCGCCGCATGTGCAAGGGACCGCACCTTACATCATGGCGCAAGGCATGCTGTCGTATGGCCAGGCGGTGCAAGGCGCGCTGGTGCGCGGCGTATTGCCGGAGCAGGAGGACCGTGTCGCCGAGATCGGCAGGCACATGAAGGCGGGCAGATTGAGCGATCTCCGCCCTGGCGAGTTCGGGGTGGTGCTCGGCAGCGAACTGGCACAGTCGCTGGGCGTCTTGCTCGGGGACAAGGTGGTGCTGATGGCACCTCAGGGACAGTTCACGCCGACCGGCGTGGTGCCGCGCATCAAGCAGTTCAAGGTGGTCGGTATCTTCGAGATCGGCATGTACGAATACGACGCGGGGCTGGCGCTGATCCAGCTGGATGACGCCGCCAAACTCTATCGCATGGGGGATGATGTTTCCGGCTTGCGATTGAAGCTGGACGACCTGTTCAATGCGCCGCGCACCAGCGAGGCGCTGGGGAGCCTGATCGGTCAGTCCGGCGAGGCCTACTACCTGACGGACTGGACGCAGCAGCATGCCAACCTGTTCCGCGCGGTACAGATGGAGAAGCGGGTGATGTTCATCATCCTGGCCCTGATCGTCGCTGTGGCCGCGTTCAATATCGTCTCGACGCTGGTGATGGCCGTGACCGACAAGCGTGCTGATATCGCCATCATGCGCACCTTCGGCGCTAGCCCGCGCAGCATCATGCAGATCTTCATCGTTCAGGGCGCGCTCATCGGCATCATCGGGACCGTGTTCGGTGCCATCGCCGGTGTGATCCTGGCCCTCAATATCGAGACCATCGTACCCTTCATCGAGCAGTTGCTGGGTGTGCAATTCCTGGCGAAAGACGTCTATTACATCAGTGACTTGCCCTCGCGCCTCGACTGGATGGATGTGATCGTCATCACGGTGATGTCATTCGTGCTCAGTTTGCTGGCGACGCTGTACCCCAGCTGGAAAGCGGCCAAGACCAATCCGGCGGAGGCCTTGAGATATGAGTAGTTTGCCGATCCTTGCTTGCCGTAATCTGCAGAAGACCTATGCCGGCCTCGATGTCGCCGTTTTGAACGGCATCGACTTGACCATCGGCTCGGGAGAACAGATCGCGATCGTCGGCGCCTCAGGCTCCGGCAAGAGCACGCTCCTGCATCTCTTGGGTGGGCTGGATGAAGTGACCGCTGGCGAGGTCGATCTACTCGGCCATGCCATGACCTCGCTGAGTGAGACCCGCCGCGGCCAATTGCGTAACGAGGCGCTTGGGTTCGTGTATCAGTTCCATCACCTGCTGCCTGAATTCACGGCACTGGAGAATGTGGCGATGCCGTTGCTGATCCGTCGGATGCGGCGCGACGAGGCCATGCAGATCGCGTCCGACACGCTGGCGAAAGTCGGTCTGAAACATCGACTGGAGCACATGCCGGGCGAGCTTTCGGGCGGCGAGCGACAACGCGCGGCAGTGGCCCGTGCGCTGGTCACCCAGCCGCGCTGCGTGCTGGCCGATGAGCCGACCGGTAACCTGGACCGTCACACCGCCGATGGGGTCTTCGATCTGCTGCTGCAATTGAACAGCGAACAGGGCGTGAGCCTGGTGGTGGTGACGCACGACCTGCATCTTGCGGCCAAGATGCAGCGACAATACAAGCTGGAAGACGGCAGGCTGCAAGCCATCTAGATTCGCATGGTCCGTCTGGCACTGATCTTCGTCTTCGGTGTTTGGGTCATGCAGCAACAACCAATCCTACCCCCGCTTCACTGGGCGGTCATCGGCATCCCGTTGGCTCTGTTGACAGGTCTTACTTGGCGCCGCTACCGTACTGTCGCCCTTCTTTTCCTTGCCTTGCTGACCTTCCTCCTTGGGTGCTTCTGGGCGGCAGCCATGGCCCAGTCACGTCTCGCCGATGCCTTGCCCAACGCATGGGAGCGCAGAGACATCGATATCGTGGGTGTGGTGTCCAGCCTGCCGCAGGCGCACGAGCGCGGACAGCGGTTTGAGTTCGATGTCGAACGGGTGCTGACCCCGAATGCTATCGTGCCCGCGCATATTTCGCTGTCGCATTACAGCGCAGGCTATGCAAGACCAGATGCAGTCGCTTCCACCGATGCCCCTTCGCCATCTTTCCGCGCAGGGGAGCGCTGGCAGTTGACGGTCAGGTTGAAGCGACCACACGGCACGGCCAATCCGCATACCTTCGATTTCGAGGCCTGGGCGTTCGAGCGCGATATCCGCGCGACCGGTTACATCCGCAAGCCCGGGGAGTCCAGCAAGCTGGATGCACTCGTCTACCGTCCGGGCTACCTGGTCGAAAGGATCCGCGAGCACATCCGGCGGCATCTGGATAGGGTGGTCGGCGACAAGCCGTATGCCGGGATATTGCGCGCGCTGGCGATCGGGGACGATGATGCGATCGATCCGGCGCAATGGCAGGTGTTTCTCAATACCGGCACCAACCATCTCATCAGTATCTCCGGTCTCCATATCACCATGCTCTCCGGCATGGTCTTCGCGGTGGCCATGCTTGCATGGCGCCGCAGCGAGCGCTTGGTGTTATGGATGCCGGCACGCAAGGCGGCGACCCTCGCAGCAGTCATGACGGCACTGCTCTATGCCCTGGTGGCGGGGTACTCGGTACCGACCCAGCGCACGCTGTATATGCTCACGATCTTCGCGCTGGCGCTCTGGTCGAACCGGGACGTGTCGATCGCGAGAGTGCTGGCGCTCGCCTTGGTGGTCGTGACCTTGTTCGACCCATGGGCGGTGATGGCCCCCGGTTTCTGGCTGTCCTTCGGTGCGGTGGCGGTGATCGCCTTCGCACTGGGTGGACGATTACGACGCCCGCATTGGTTGCGCGAGGCCGTCAGTACGCAATGGGCCGTTACCCTGGGACTCATTCCGCTGCTGCTGTTCATGTTCCAGCAGGTCTCGATCGTGTCGCCGATCGCGAACGCCCTTGCCATCCCGGTCATCAGCTTGCTGGTGGTGCCGTTGACGCTGCTGGGCGGCTTGCTGCCGATGGAATGGCCGTTACATCTGGCGCACTGGGTGATCACCGTGTGCATGGCGGGCCTGGAATGGCTGGCGGCGTTGCCTGCCAGTACCTGGCAACAGCAGGCGCCCTCCTGGTGGGCGGCGGCGCTGGGTTTGATGGGGGTGCTCTGGCTGTTATTGCCCAAAGGATTCCCCATGCGCTGGCTGGGTTGGGTGGCCTTGTTGCCGCTCTTCCTGCCGGCACCGCATAGCATCGAGCCGGGCGAGATGGAGGTGGCCGTGATCGATGTCGGGCAAGGCCTCGCGGTCCTGGTGAGGACGGCGGAGCACAGTCTGCTTTACGACGCAGGTCCCAGATACTCGGCGCGCAGCGATAGCGGTAGCCGGATCATATTCCCGTATCTGCGCGGAGAAGGGGTGGGTCGGCTCGATGCACTGGTCATCAGTCATGACGATAACGACCACAGCGGTGGGGTGGCTTCGCTACTGGCGGCATTACCTATCGACCATTTGCGTAGCAGTTTGCCGTCGACATCACCGATGCTGGTGGGAAAACGGCATTCCCCCTGCATGGCCGGACAGTCGTGGCAATGGGACGGTGTGCGCTTCGAGATGCTGTCGCCAGAGGCGGCCTCGAACGATAGTGAACGAGACAACAACCGGAGTTGCGTACTCAAGATCCGCAGTGCGCACGGCAGCCTATTGTTGCCGGGCGATATCGAGCGGGAGGCGGAAGCGAGGTTGTTGGATGCCGCTCCAGAACAGCTGGCGTCGGATGTCCTGATCGTGCCGCATCATGGCAGCAAGACCTCCTCGACCCCTGCATTCGTCGAGGCGGTGCGACCGCAGGTAGCGATCTTCACGGTCGGTTACCTCAATCGCTTCGGGCATCCCAAGCGGGCAGTGGCCGACCGCTATCGCGAGACGGGCGCCAGGCTTTACCGTTCCGACCGCGACGGCGCCGTTCTCTTGAGGTTCGATCATGACGGTATCGCCATCGAAACTTGGCGCCAGTTACGCAGGCGATACTGGCAGGATATGCCGGCTGATTGTGCGGAGTGTCTTGCTGAAAAAGGCCTCGCACGCTAAAGTAACGCCACTTTAGAACTCTTTAGGAGCAGCGCTCGTGTGGGAAATTATTGTAGCGGCCGGTTGGCCGATCTGGCCGCTGATTTTTGCATCGATCATCGCCCTCGCCATCATCGGCGAACGTTTCTGGGCTTTGCGTGCAGAAGTGGTCGCTCCCAAAGGGTTGCTCCCGGAAGTGCAGAAATGGTTGTCGCAAGGTGGGATCACCAAGGAGACTTGTACCCGCTTGGAACAGCACTCCATGCTCGGCGAGATCTTCGCCAGCGCATTGAATAACGTCGATTCCTCGCGCGAAGTGATGAAAGAAGCGATCGAAGAGTCCGGTCGCTCGGTCGCGCACAAGCTCGAGAAGTACCTGACCACGCTGGGTACCATCGCCACTGTCGCCCCGCTGCTCGGCCTGCTGGGTACGGTCATCGGGATGGTGGAGCTGTTCGGCGCCTTCACCGCGACTGGCCATGACGTCGCCCAATTCGCCCGCGGTATCTCGGTCGCGCTGTACAACACCGCCGGCGGTATCGTGGTCGCCGTGCCCGCGATGATCTTCTATCGTTATTTCCGCGGCAAGGTCGACGGCCTCATCGTCGAGATGGAGCAGCAGGCCATCAAGCTGGTCGAGATCATCCATGGCGAACGTCGCTGATCTGGCAAATGACATTAGACGCGACATCGGATAAGGCGCAATCATGAATTTCCAACGCGGTAAGAAGCACGAAGATCTGGAAATGAACCTCGTGCCGTTGATCGACGTGCTCTTGGTCATCATCATCTTTCTGGTCGTCAGCGCCACCTTCTCGCGGGTGAGCGAGCTGCAGATCAACCTGCCGACGGCGGAAGCCAATACTCCACAGGATAAGCCTGTTGTGGTCACGGTGGATGTAGACGCCAGCGGACGCTATGTCGTCAACAGCATGGATGTCTCCGAGAAGACGGTAGAAGCCATCAGCCTGGCCTTGCGCAAAGCGGCAGGCGAGGGCAAGGATCCGACCATCGTCATCAATGCCGATGCTGCCAGCACGCATCAATCCGTGGTCAACGTCATGGAAGCGGCGCGCCAGGCCGGCTATACCCACATCACGTTCGCCACCCAGGTCAAATCGGGACCCTGATTCTGATTTTTATCCCCCCACTCGACGGTAGGCATGTCGAAATCCAAGCATAAACGTCCGCACGTGCCCATCACGAACGCCAAGGCCCTGTACTTCAGGTTGCTTGGTTACGCCTGGCGTTACAAGATCGTCTTCGGCCTCAGTATCCTGGCGCTGGTGATCCTGTCCGCCAGCAATACCGCATTCCTGGCGACCATCAAGCAGGTCACCGACGAAGGTTTCGTCAACAAGGATTCGACCAAGCTCACCTATCTGCCCCTGATGTTATTCGGCTTGCTGGCTGTCCGTGCGATCGCCGGTTTCGTCTCGAACTTCGGCATGCGCTGGGTCGCCCGTCGCGTGGTGGAAGGGCTGCGACTGGATGCCTTCCGTAATCTCATGCGCTTGCCCGTGAGCTTCTTTGACGCCGATTCGGCAGGGGTCGTCACCTCCAAACTGACCTTCGATGCCGAGCAGGTCGCCAAGGCCTCCACCAATGTGGCCGTGAGTGCCGTGCGCGACACGCTGACCATCATCGGCATGATCGGCTACATGCTTTACCTCGATTGGCGCCTCACATTGATCTTCGGTGTCGCCGTGCCCCTGATGGCGATCTATGTGCATCACATGACGCCGAGGATACGTTCGGCCGGGCGTTCGGTGCAGGAGACCATGGGCCAGATCACCAAGGTGGCCGAGGAGGCGATCTCCGGGCAGCGCATGGTCAAGATCTTCGGCGGCGAGGATTACGAATTCGAACGTTTCGCCAAGGTCGTCGGCCAGAACCGCCACATGCAGTTGCGCCTCACGCGCACCGCAGGCATCAACAGCCTGGTCATCGAACTGCTGGCGGCCGTGGCGCTGGGCGTGGTTGTCTATTACGCGGCCGGCAGGTTCACCGCCGGTGAGTTCGCCGCCTTTATCGGCGCCCTGCTCATGCTGATCGCCCCGATCAAGAGCCTGAGCAGCATGAACGAGGACCTGCAGGTCGGCCTCGCCGCTTCGCAAAGCCTGTTCACCCTGGTGGACGGCAAGACCGAGACTGATGAAGGCGAGATCGAGATGCCCAGATCCAAGGGCGAGATCGAATTCCGTGGCGTGAGCCTCCGTTACGAGAACGCCAAACGCAACGCGCTCAACGACCTCAGTTTCACCATCCGTCCCGGTGAGAAGCTGGCGTTGGTAGGGCGCTCGGGTGGCGGTAAGACCACGCTGGTCAATCTCTTGCCGCGTTTCTACGAACTGCAGCAAGGCCTGGTCCTGCTGGACGGTGTCGATATCCGCGCCATGAGCATCAAGAATCTGCGTCAGCAATTCGCCATGGTCAGCCAGGACGTGATCCTGTTCAACGACACGGTGTTCAATAATATCGCCTATGGTGTCTTGCGCGACGCCAGTGAAGAAGAAGTGATCGCGGCAGCCAAGGCAGCGCATGCGTGGGAATTCATCCAGCACCTGCCGGGCGGTTTGCAAAGCGAGATCGGCGACCGCGGCGTGCGCCTCTCCGGCGGCCAGCGACAGCGCCTGGCGATCGCCCGCGCCATCCTCAAGGATGCGCCTATCCTGTTGCTGGATGAGGCGACGTCCGCGCTCGATACCGAATCCGAGCAGCATGTGCAAGCGGCGCTGGACGAACTGATGCGCAACCGCACCTCCATCGTCATCGCGCATCGCTTATCGACCATCGAGAACGCCGACCGTATCCTGGTCATGGAGCAGGGCGAGATCATCGAGAGCGGTTCGCATGAGGAGCTGCTCTCGGCCGAGGGCCACTACGCGAAACTCTATCGTAAGCAATTCCACTAGGTAATCCATATGGCCGATTGGCTGCAGAGACAATGGTACCGTCTGGGCATCTGGCACCTGGTGCTGATCCCCTTGTCCTGGCTGTTTTGGGCCCTCTCCGTATTCCGTCGACTGGCTTACCGCAAGCAACTCTTGCCTGCCTTCACATTACCCGTTCCCGTGATCGTGGTCGGTAACATCTCTGTCGGCGGCACCGGCAAGACGCCGCTGGTCATCTGGCTGGCTAAGCGTCTGCAGGCGACAGGATTCAATCCCGGCATCATCAGCCGCGGCTATGGTTCGGACAACGCGGATCCGGCACGGGTCACACGGGACAGCCACGCGCAAGCCGTGGGCGACGAACCGCTGCTGATCGCAGAACGCACTGGTATGCCGGTATGGGTGGGCAAGGATCGCGTCGCGACCGCCATGGCATTATTGAAAGCCGACCCGACCTGCGATGTCATCATCAGTGACGATGGCCTGCAACATTACCGCATGCGACGCGATATCGAGATCGCCGTGATCGACGGGCAGCGCCAGTTCGGTAACGGCTGGCTGCTGCCGGCAGGTCCCTTGCGCGAATCGGTCGCGCGGCTGCAACAGGTCGATGCCGTGGTCTGTCACGGCGGCCCTCTATCTGGCCACCCACAGGCATTTGGCATGCAGCTCAAGGCCGGTGTCTTCCATCGGGTGAGCGACCCCAATACCACGAAGTCTGCGGATGACTTTATCGGCAAGCGCCTGCTGGCGATCGCAGGCATCGGCCACCCGGAACGCTTTTTCGAGCAGTTGCGGCGCATGCACTTGACCTTCACCTCGCGTGCCTTCCCGGATCACCATCCCTACCGGGCCGATGATTTACAAACCCAAGGGATAGACGCGATACTGATGACCGAGAAGGACGCGGTCAAATGCCGCGCGTTCGCACGGAACGACTGGTGGTACCTGCCGGTGGAAGCGGATGTGCAGGACGGTCTGCTCGATCGTCTATTGCCAAAATTAAGGAACTGAGATGGAAGCGAAACTGTTACAGATACTGGTGTGCCCGATCTGCAAGGGGCCACTGCACTACAAGAAGCCGCAGCAGGAACTCATCTGCAAGCCCTGCAGACTGGCTTACCCGGTCCGTGACGATATCCCGGTGATGCTGGAAGACGAGGCGCGCGTGCTGCCGGCAGAGGAAGAGGTCTAGGTGGGTTTCAAGGTCGTCATCCCCGCACGCCATGCCAGTACCCGCTTGCCGGGCAAGCCGCTGCTGGAAATCGCCGACAAGCCGATGGTGATCTGGGTCGCCGAACAGGCGGTCGCCAGCGGTGCCGATGACGTACTCATCGCGACCGACCACCCGGAGATCCTGCATGTGGCGGAGGCCCATGGTTACCGGGTGGTGATGACCCGGACAGACCATGTCTCCGGCACGGATCGCATCGCCGAAGTGGCGAACCAGCAAGGCTGGGCGGGCGACACCATCGTCGTCAATGTGCAGGGGGACGAACCCTTGATCGCGCCGGCGTTGATCCGTGAAGTGGCGAGCAATCTCGAGGCGCACCCGCATGCGGACATCGCGACCGCTTGTCATCCCATCCATGATCGGGAGACGATGTTCAACCCGAACGCCGTCAAGGTGGTGATGGACGCGGCAGGGTATGCCTTGTATTTCAGTCGCGCGCCCATCCCCTATGCGCGAGACGCCTTTGCCGACCAGGCTCGGCAAGGTTTGTTGCCCGAGGGAATGCGCGCCAATCGCCACATCGGCATCTACGCTTACCGATGCAGTTTCCTGCAGGCGTATGCGCAACTCGCCGTATCGCCCATCGAACAGGCGGAATCCCTGGAACAGCTGCGCGCCATGTGGCATGGGTATCGCATCAGTGTCGCCGAGACCTTGCATGCGCCGGCAGCAGGGGTCGATACGGAAGAGGATCTGTTGCGGGTGCGGGCGCTGCTCGAGCGTCGGGCCTGAGCTGGTAGCGCGTCAGCGCCGGATGAAGGCGACCTTGGCCGGGTTGCCCTGCACGATGGCGTTCTCGGGGATGATGCCGGAGACGACGGAATTGGGGGCGATGATCGCCCCGTCGCCGATCTTGGTATTGTCGAGGATGACCGAGCCGACGCCGATCCAGACATTGTTGCCGATCTGGATCGGGCCTTTCGATTCCACCCCCTGCTCACGGAAAGTCCGATCCAGCGCCTCATAGCGGTAATTGACGCCGATGATGGAGACATTCGGGCTGATCAGACAATCGTTGCCGATCTCGATGCCCGTGGTATAGCCGCCAATAAAAGCGCCGACACCGATGTCGGTCCGCTCGCCGATGCGGACGTTGCCTTCGCTGGCCTTGATCTTGGCGAACGAACTCACCGAGCTTTTACGACCGATGGTCAGTTTGAAACCGATGTCGACTTCAGCGCGCATGCTCACGAATGCCCTGTGGCGCAACAGGTAATAAAGGGTGATGAGGGAATGCGGGAAGAAGAATCGGCGGATGCCGGTGGTGATCTTCATAGGCAAAGCCTTAGCGCGTGGCGGTTTCAAGGTAACGCGCGATGGCAGGGATGGAATTGAGCTCGGGGATCTCCCGCATGGTGGGGCGAACGCCGAACGCCTGTTCCAGCGCTGTGATGATGCGTAGTTGTGCCAGCGAATCCCACTCCGCGATGTCCTGCTGGGCGGCATGGTCGCTCACCTTCGACGCATCGATATCCAGGACATCGGCGACGATCAGTTGTATTCGCTCAAGGTCGATCTGCTGTTGTTCCATTGTTGGGCTCCTTTTATTGTCAACCAGTCACAGTTGAGGGTTTCCACTTCTGCCTTGTACAGCACATAGGCTTCTTTCTCGCCGGCCGCGGTCTCATCGAGATGGAACCCCTGCGCAGCGAAATAGGGTTCTGCCGGCTTGTTCCGTTCCGTCGGGATGAACTCCGCGGTCAGCACCGCAAGATGGTCCGTCGCCAGCAGATATGTCTTGATCTGATTCATGATGGCCGTCTCGACCCCGCGGCCCAGCGCCCTGCAGCTCATCAACAGGCTGTCGATATGCAACACCGGCCCCACTTCCTTGAGGATGAACGTGCCGATGATGCCGAGATCGCCGAAACGGTCACGCAAGGAGACCATCCCTAGCTGATGCACCGGCGAATCGAGCATGGCCTCCAGTTCCCCCAAGGAATAGCGTCGGGTGGTCACATTGAACTGGTTGGTCTTGTTGAAGAGCTGATGGATGCGTGGCAGATGCCCGCTCTCCACCGGGGCGATCTCGACTTCCATCTGCAGCCCGGTGAGGTAGTCCTCCATGCTGTCGTGGGCTTTGGAGAATGCAGCCCGTTCGGATTCCTGGGCATATTGCTGCGCCTTGGCACTATCCTCGGTCAGGATGGCGGCCTTCTCGAAATGCGGTAGGGCGTCGAGCGTCGCTACGAACGCCGAAGGGTCTGCCGGCAACTGTACGCACTCGACCATCGGCAGTTTCTCCCGCACCA
>CBFGLF010000029.1:0-17463 GCA_965649545.1 uncultured Methylotenera sp. | reverse complement strand
AGATCGAGTAGTTCATGTTGGCGATGCCGCCTTCGTACATCAGGTCGACGATCAGTTTCAGCTCATGCAGGCACTCGAAATAGGCCATTTCAGGCGCGTAGCCAGCTTCCACCAGCGTCTCGAAGCCCGCCTTGACCAATTCGACCGCGCCACCGCAAAGGACGGCCTGTTCGCCGAACAAGTCGGTTTCGGTCTCTTCACGGAAATCGGTCTCGATCACACCGCCCTTAGTGCCGCCGTTCGCTGCTGCGTAAGACAGGGCGATGTCCTTGGCTTTACCGGAAGCGTCCTGATAGACGGCGATCAGCGAAGGCACGCCGCCACCCTTCAGGTATTCGGAGCGCACGGTGTGGCCTGGGCCCTTAGGGGCGATCATGATCACGTCCAGATCCTTGCGTGGCACGATCTGGTTGTAGTGAATGTTGAACCCGTGTGCGAAGGCCAGCGCAGCGCCTTTCTTCAGGTTAGGTGCGACTTCTGCTTCGAAGATGCCTGCCATGGTCTCGTCCGGCAGCAGGATCATGACGACGTCAGCATCCTTCACGGCCTTGGCGATATCCTTGACATCGTGACCAGCTTTTTCCGCTTTGGCATATGAGCTACCGTCCTTGCGTGCGCCAATCGTGACCTTGACGCCGGAGTCCTTCAGGTTGGCTGCGTGGGCGTGGCCCTGTGAGCCGTAACCAACGATGGTGACCTTGAGTTTCTTGATGATGGAGAGGTCAGCATCTTTGTCGTAATAAACTTTCATGTTCTACCTTTCAGTGCGAATCTTTAAAAAATCAAATCTTGAGGATGCGGTCGCCGCGGCCGATGCCTGAGGCGCCAGTGCGCACGGTCTCGAGGATCGCAGCCTTGTCCAGCGCTTCCAGGAAGGCATCAAGCTTAGAGCCGGAGCCGGTGAGTTCGATGGTGTAGCTGCCGTCCGCGACATCGATGATGCGGCCGCGGAAGATATCGCTCATACGCTTCATCTCTTCGCGGAATGGGCCGGTGGCCTTGACCTTGACCAGCATCAGTTCACGTTCGATGTAGCGACCGTCATTGAGGTCGAGGACCTTGACCACATCGACCAGCTTGTTGAGCTGTTTGATGATCTGCTCGATCACATCTTCCGATCCGGAGGTGACGATGGTCATGCGTGACAGGGTGGCGTCCTCAGTCGGCGCCACCGTCAGGGATTCGATGTTGTAGGCACGTGCCGAGAACAGGCCGGCGACGCGGGAAAGCGCGCCGGACTCGTTTTCCATCAGCAGCGAGATGATGTGTTTCATAGTGGGGTCCGTCTTGTTGTTCTGCTTAGAGTTCTTCGGCCAGGATCATCTCCGACAGGCCTTTGCCGTTCGGCACCATCGGGAACACGTTCTCGGTCTGGTCGGTGATGAAGTCCATGAACACCATGCGTTCCTTCAATGCAGGGCTGAACGCTTCCTTCAGGGCGGCCTCGACATCGGAAGGCTTCTCGATCTTCATGCCGACATGGCCATACGCCTCTGCCAGCTTGACGAAATCAGGCAGCGCATCCATGTAGGATTCGGAGTAGCGGTTGCCATAGAAGAATTCCTGCCATTGGCGCACCATGCCCATGTAGCGGTTGTTCAGGTTCACCACCTTGACCGGCAGATGGAACTGCTTACAGGTGGAGAGCTCCTGGATGCACATCTGGATCGAAGCTTCGCCGGTGATACAGGCGACCTGCGCTTCAGGATGAGCCAATTGTGCACCCATGGCATACGGCAGACCGACACCCATGGTGCCGAGACCGCCGGAGTTGATCCAGCGACGAGGCTTGTCGAACTTGTAATACTGCGCAGCCCACATCTGGTGCTGACCGACGTCAGACGTGATAAAGGCATCGCCTTTGGTGACTTCCCAAAGCTTCTCGACCACATATTGCGGCTTGATGACCTCGGTGCTCTTCGCATAGGTGAGGCACTTGCGGCTGCGCCATGCTTCGATCTGCTCCCACCAGGCCTTGAGCGATGCCGCTTCCGGACGCTTGGTGTCGGCTTGCAGCAATTCGTTGATCTCGGCCAGCACGGACTGGACGTGGCCGACGATAGGCACATCGACCTTGACGCGTTTCGAGATCGACGATGGATCGACGTCAATATGGATGATCGTACGGTTCTTGTTGAAGAAGTGCTGTGGGTTGCCGATGACGCGGTCGTCGAAGCGTGCGCCGATGGCCACCAGCACATCGCATTCTTGCATCGCCATGTTGGCTTCATAGGTGCCGTGCATGCCCAGCATGCCGAGGAACTGCTTGTCGGTCGCAGGGTAACCACCAAGTCCCATCAGGGTGTTCGTGATGGGGAAGCCGAGTTCCCTGACCAGCTTCACCAGCATCTCCGAAGCGTCGCCCAGCACGACGCCGCCGCCCGTGTAGACCATCGGGCGCTTGGCTTCCAGCATGAGCTTCACGGCCTTCTTGATCTGGCCGGAGTGACCCTTGATGACGGGCGTGTAGGAGCGCATCTCGACTGATTTCGGGTAATCGAAGACCGCGGTCAGTGCCGTCACATCCTTGGGGATATCGACGACGACCGGACCAGGGCGGCCACTGGCAGCGATGTAAAACGCTTTCTTGATGGTCGATGCGACGTCTTTCACGTCCTTCACCAGGAAGTTGTGTTTCACGCAGGGGCGGGTGATGCCGACCATGTCGACTTCCTGGAACGCGTCCATGCCGATGGCCGGCGTCGGCACCTGGCCACTGATGATGACCATGGGGATCGAATCCATGTAAGCGGTGGCGATACCGGTCACGGCGTTGGTCGCGCCTGGGCCCGACGTCACCAGGGCGACGCCGACTTCACCGGTCGCGCGCGAGTATGCGTCAGCCGCATGCACAGCGGCTTGTTCATGACGGACGAGCACATGCTTGAAATGGTTCTGCTTGAAGATCTCGTCGTAGATGTTCAGGACGGCACCCCCTGGATAGCCGAAGACGAACTTGACGTTCTCTTCTTGCAAACAGCGGATGAGAATTTCTGCGCCCGAGATTTGGGGAGTGCGGTCGTCCATAAATAGTGCTTGATTGGGTGATAAATTGAGAACCCAGAACACTAACTGTTTGAGTCTCTTTGGTCAAGGTCAATCACCCTAGGTGACTGTAATTTTGATGTTATTTTTGAAATGCCGCCTCAGTCGAATGGAGGGGGTGCGACTTTGATCAATTCCTCGATCGTGGTCAGCCCGGCGGCGATCTTTTCTGCGCCGTTGATCATCAGTGGCTGCATGCCCTCTTTGTGCGCGAGAGTTCTCAGTTTCGACAAGTCAGCGTCGGGCGTGATGAGCTTCTTCAAGTCATTGCTGATGTTGAGCATTTCATAGATACCACTGCGTCCGCGATAGCCGGTCATGCGACATTCGAGGCAGCCGACAGCGGCGAAGATCGATTTGGGCTTGGGCAACTTCCATGGGCCGACCAATTCATCCCACTTGGCCTGCGAGATCTCGGCAGGCTGCTTGCAGCTCGGGCAGAGGGTGCGGACCAGCCGCTGCGCCATGACGCCGAGCACCGACGAGTGGATGAGGTAGGAGGGGACGCCCAGATCCAAGAGCCGCGTGATGGCTGACGGGGAATCGTTGGTATGCAGCGTGGAAAGCACCAAGTGCCCGGTGAGCGCCGCCTGGATCGCCATCTCGGCTGTCTGCACATCGCGGATCTCACCGATCATGATGATGTCTGGGTCTTGCCGCAGTAAGGTCCTGACGCCATCGGCGAAGGTCAGGCCGATGTTCTGCTGCACCTGCATCTGATTGAATGCCGGTTCCACCATCTCGATCGGGTCTTCGACCGTGCAGACGTTCACTTCGGGCGTCGCCAGATGCTTCAGGGTGGAATAGAGCGTGGTGGTCTTGCCTGATCCGGTGGGGCCGGTGACCAGGATGATGCCGTTCGGACTCTTGGTCCAACCATCCCACAGCTCCGACTGAACCTGTGAAAAACCAAGCTCGATGAAATTCTTCACGAGGATCTCCGGCGTGAAGATCCGCATCACCAGCTTTTCACCGAATGCGGTCGGCATGGTCGAGAGACGCAACTCGATCTCCGCGCCGTCTGCGCTCAAGGTCTTGATGCGGCCGTCTTGGGGCCGGCGCTTCTCCACCATGTCCATGCGGCCCAGCAGTTTGATGCGACTGGTGATGGCGTTCATGATGTTGCTTGGGAGTTGGTAAACCTGATGCAGCACGCCGTCGATACGGAAGCGCATGAGACCGATGTTGCGTCGCGGTTCCAGATGAATGTCGCTGGCACGCTGTTCGAACGCATATTTGAACAACCAGTCGACGATGTTCACTACATGCTGCTCGTTGGCGTCGAGGTTCTTGTCCTTGCCCAACTCGACTAGTTGCTCGAAGTTCTGCACCCCGATGATCTGTCCGGCTTTGGCGGTATTGGCCAGGTTGATCGAGTTGGCGAGGTTGTAGATCTCAGGCAGGTAGCGGTTGATATCAAGCGGGTTGGCCATGACCAGCTTGATCTTCATGCGCAACACGCGTTCGAGGTCCGGGACCCATTCCCTGACGAAAGGCTCGGCAGTGGCGATAGTGACCTCGCCGTTCACCGACTTGATCGGCATGATCTTGAGCCGTTCCGCATAGGCCTTGGATACGACCTGGGCGACCGAGCCCACGTCCAGTTTCAACGGGTCGATATGGTAGTACTCGATGCCGGCGCGTGCCGCCAGCCAGATGGTCAGGCCTTCTGTCGTCAGTTTCTTGCCTGGGGTCCGCAGGTCTTCCCATTTCTGCTCGGCGATCACGATCAGTGGATGCAGGTTGGAGCTATCGAGTTTGCGGTCTTTGTAGAGTCTCTCGGCTTGATCCTTTTCCACCAGCCCATCGTTGACCAGCAGGCGCAGCACATCGCCCAGGGTGAGTTTTCCCTGTGCCGGGTTGGCGATGGCGGCCGATTTGGTCATGTGCTCAAGTCTCTTTTCGCTCGCAGTTTCATGGACTGAACCGCATCGACAGGTCGATGGCGGTGACGTGCTTGGTGATGCTGCCGATCGAGATACGATCGACGCCGGTCAATGCGATCTCACGAACATTGTCTATGGTAATCCCGCCTGAGGCTTCAAGAACAGCCCTGCCTGCCGTCATCTCGACCGCTTGACGCAGATCTCTCAGGCTGAAGTTGTCCAGCAGTATCAGCTTGGCGCCCGCTGCCAATGCTTGGGCGAGTTCATCCAGCGACTCCACTTCGATCTGGATAGAGACGTCGCGATGCAGGGCACCTGCTGTAGCCAGCACCTGCGGGATACCGCCCGCGGCAGCGATATGATTCTCCTTGATGAGGATGCCGTCATACAGGCCGATGCGCTGGTTCAGCCCGCCGCCGACCGTGACGGCATATTTCTGTGCAAGGCGATGCCCAGGCAGGGTCTTGCGGGTATCGAGGATGCTGCTGCCGGTGCCGGCGATCGCGTCGACATAGCGGCGCGTGGCCGTGGCCGTGCCTGAGAGCATCTGCAGGAAGTTCAGCGCACAGCGCTCGGCAGTGAGCAGGGCGCGCGCCTTGCCCGAGAGATGGCACAAGGTCTGGTTGGCGGGTACATGATCCCCTTCCGCGACCAGCCATTCGATCTGGATGCTTGGGTCGACTTCGTGAAAACAACGGTCGAACCAGGGGATGCCGCAGATCACGGCAGGTTCGCGGCAGAGGATGCTGGCGCGCGCCGTTTGCGCCTCGGGTACCAGCGCGGCGGTGAGGTCGCCATCACCGATGTCCTCGATCAGCGCCTGTTTCACGGCGTGTTCCAGGGACGCTTGCAAGGCTGGAGAGAGTCGGGTGGCTACCATGATTTCCATTATAATGCAGTGTATCCCTAACCTGATTGCGACCCGCCTCATGAAACTGTTTTATTCGCTGACCAGCCCCTATGCCCGCAAGATCCGTGTGGTCGCCGCCGAGAAGCGCATCGAGATGGAGATGGTCAAGGTCGTGCTCTCCGATCCCGATTGTCCGGTGAGCCAATATAATCCCTTGGGCAAGATCCCGGTGCTGGTACTGGACGATGGCGAGAGTCTTTATGATTCCCCGGTCATCGCGGAATACCTCGATAACCGCACCCCGGTCGCCCGGCTGATCCCGCAGGACCATACGCTGAAGATACGCGTGCGTCGCTGGGAGGCCCTCGCCGACGGCGTATGCGACGCAGCGGTGGCCGCGATGATGGAAGGTCGACGCCCGGAGGGGGCGCAGGATGGCGCTGTCATCAGCAAGCAACTGGGCAAGGTCGAACGAGGGCTGACTGTGCTCAACGAGGATCTAGGCGAAGCCAAATGGTGCGTGGACGATAGCTTTAGTCTGGCCGACATCGCTTTGGGGTGTACATTGGGCTATCTGCAACTGCGTTACCAGCATCTCCACTGGCAGGAACGTTTCCCTAACCTCGCCCGTCATCATGAAGCCATGATGCAGCGCCCTTCATTCAGCGAAACGGCGCCGCCACCGGCTTGAACCCACCGGCTTGAACTTAGATCGCCCGGGTGATGATGCCGCCGCCCAGGCAGACGTTGCTCTCGTAGACGACTGCCGATTGGCCAGGGGTGATCGCCCATTGCGGCTGACCGAAACGGATCTCGACTTCATCACCTTCCAGACGATCGATCTCGCAAGGCGCATCCGGCTGGCGATAACGCGTCTTCGCGGCATACACCCAGTGGGTCTGGGGTTCATGGCCCGCGATCCAGTGCAGCTGGCTTGCCACCAGGCCGTCGTTCAATAGCATGGGGTGGTCGTGACCTTGCACGACGATCAGTACGTTGCGCTGCATGTCCTTGCCGGCGACGAACCACGGTTCGCCGCTGCTATCCCTCGAACCGCCGATGCCTAGCCCCTGACGTTGTCCGTAGGTGTAGTACATCAAGCCTTCATGTTCGCCGACCACCTTGCCGTCCGGGGTCTGCATCTCGCCTGGCTGGCGTGGCAGATAGCGATTGAGGAACTCGCGGAAGGGACGTTCTCCGATGAAGCAGATGCCGGTCGAATCCTTCTTCTCGCTGGTCGGCAGACCGGCCTTGCGCGCGATCTCACGGACTTCGCGCTTGAGCAGGTGCCCGAGCGGGAATAGCGTCTTCGATAGTTGCGCCTGATTGAGGCGGTAGAGGAAATAGCTCTGGTCCTTGCTGCCGTCATCGGCTTTCATGAGCTGGAACAGCCCATCCTTTTCGCGCACCTGCGCGTAGTGGCCGGTGGCGATGAGATCCCCGCCCAGTCCCATGGCGTGGTCGAGGAAGGCCTTGAACTTGATCTCGGCATTGCACAGGATGTCCGGGTTCGGCGTACGGCCGGCACTGTATTCCGCAAGGAAGTTGGCGAACACCCGTTCTTTATATTCCGTCGAGAAGTTCACCGCCTCGATCTCGATGCCGATCTTGTCGGCGACGGAGACGGCGTCGATCAGGTCCTGTTTCGACGAGCAGTATTCATCGGTATCGTCGTCCTCCCAGTTCTTCATGAACAGGCCGACCACGTCGTAGCCTTGTTCTTTCAGCAACAGGGCCGCGACGGAGGAATCGACACCGCCGGACATGCCGACGATCACTCTTTTGTTCTTGCTCATGGATGCGAGGCTCACAGGTGGGTGACCACATCCAGCGGGAAACGCTGGCCGGCCAGGTAATGTTCGATGCAAGTCATGACTTGCGGGCTGCGGTGGACCGCTCGGCTGGCGCGGATCTCATCTGGCGACATCCACACGGCGCGGAGGATGCCGGTATCCAGTGCCTGATCGGCATGGTGTTGGCCAAGTTTGCCGGTGAATGCGAAGCGCAGGTAGGTGATGTCCTTGGTCGGATGCCGCCAGTGGTAGACACCGAGCAAAGCCTCGGGCGTGAATTCATAAGCAGTCTCTTCACGCGTCTCGCGGATGACGCCCTCGATCAAGGTCTCGGTATCTTCCAGGTGCCCGGCAGGCTGGTTGAGACGCACGCCCTCTGCCGTCTCTTCCTCGACCAGCAGGAATCGGCCATCACGTTCGATGATGGCGGCGACAGTCGTATTAGGCTTCCATATGGTCATGGGGGAATGGGCGATAGCAACGCAGAAAAGCCGCGTATTCTACAACGTCCTTGATTATGAAGCCAAACCCGGGAACAGCCCCTCGATGCCGTGGGCGATGAACTCGACCGCCATGGCCGCCAGGATGAGTCCCATGAGGCGCGTGACGACATTGATACCCGTCTTGCCGAGCTTGAGTGCGATGGGGACCGACAGGCGCAGCGCGATCCAGATCATGCAGCAGATGACGGCAATCGGGATGGCAAGCGACACATGCCCCCACAGCGTGCTGTCATGCTGTGCCGCGATGATCATGCTGCTGATGGCGCCGGGCCCGGCCAACAGCGGGATGCTTAGCGGTACGATGGCCACCACTTCCCGTTCCGCGGCCTCCTGGGCTTCTTCCGGCGTCTGTCGTGCATGGCTGGGTTTGCCATGCATCATGGAGATGGCGATCAGCATGAGCAGGATACCGCCGCCGACCTGGAAGGAGGGGATGCTGATGCTGAAGAACTGCAGGATCTGGTCGCCGATCAGGGCGGCGACCGTGAGGACGAAGAATACCGTGATGGCCACCGTTTTGGCGGTTCTGGCCCGATCCTGTGTCGACCAGCCTTCAGTGGCGCTGATGAAGATCGGTACGCTGCCGATCGGGTTGACGATCGCGAACAGCGCGATGCCGATCTTGAAGAGATAAGCCCAGTCAGTCATGGTGTCAGTCTTGTGGTCGGTTGCACTTGAAATCGGTTAGTATTCACAGCCTACAACCAAGCGGCTTTGAAACCAACTCCCATGACTCAGAGGATCTATCTCGCCTCCCGTTCCCCGCGACGCGCAGAACTGTTGCAGCAGATCGGTATCGTCTTCGAGGTGCTGCCCTCCGATATCGATGAGTCCGTCATGGCTGGCGAAGCCCCTTCGACTTATGTGACCCGGCTGGCGAGGGAGAAAGCCGAAGCCTGCCTGAACGGTCTGCAACGGGACCAAGCCGCCTTGCTGCCGATATTGGCGGCCGACACCACGGTCAGTATCGACGGCATCATCCTCGGCAAGCCAGAGAGCGATGAGGAGGCCTATGCCATGCTGGCGCGCATGTCCGGCCGCCGGCACGAGGTGCATACGGGCATCGCGGTGGCGACCGGGGCAGGCATCGAGGTCGCGCTATCGACGACCTATGTGGAGATGGATGCGCTTACGGATGATGCTATCCACGCTTACATCGCGACCGGTGAGCCGCGCGACAAGGCCGGGGCTTACGGCATCCAGGGACTGGCCGGGACCTTCATCAAGCATATCGAAGGCAGCTATTCCGGCGTCATGGGCTTGCCAATCTACGAGACAGCAGCGCTGCTGAAGCGTGCAGGCGTAGATGTATTGGGATGAAGATATGAGCGTTTTCGATGTGATATCGCAGCTGGAACGCGAAAGCCAGGAAAGAGCGCCGAAGACAGTACAAATAGTACGGCTAGGCGCGAATGACGCCGCTGACAAAGTTACAGCAAGAAAGTACACCGAAAAATGAGTGAAGAGATCCTAATCAATGTGACCCCGCAAGAGACCCGCGTCGCCGTCATGGAGCAAGGGGTCGTGCAGGAGTTGCAGATCGAGCGCAACACCTCGCTCGGGCTGGTGGGTAACATCTACCGCGGCGAGGTCTGCCGTGTGTTGCCCGGCATGCAATCGGCTTTCGTCGAGATCGGGTTGCAGCGCGCGGCCTTTCTGCATGTGGCGGATATCCTGGAATGCAGCGTGCCCGAGCATGAAAAGACCATTCAGGAAGTGTTGCACGAAGGCCAGCCGCTGATCGTGCAGGTCATCAAGGAGCCGATCGGCACCAAGGGCGCGCGTCTCACGACGCAGATCAGCATCGCCGGACGTTTCCTGGTCTATCTGCCGCAGCAACAGCATATCGGCGTGTCGCAGCGCATCGAGGATGAAGCGGAACGCGAGTTCCTGCGTGAGCGCCTGATCAAGCTATTGCCTGCCGATCATGTAGGCGGCTACATCATCCGTACCATGTCGGAGACCGCGACCGACGAGGAACTGCTGGCCGACATCGACTACTTGCAAAAGGTCTGGAGCAACATCCAGGCGTCCAGTCATAATGCGGCGCCGCGTACCCTGGTGTTCCAGGACCTCAGTCTGCCGATGCGAATTTTGCGCGATGTCGTCAACGAAGATACCGGGCGCATCCTCATCGATTCCCGTGAGACCTACCAGAAGGCGCTGGATTTCGCCGAACACTACGTGGTGGAAGCGGTGCGCAAGCTGGAGCACTATCAGGCGGATCGCCCGCTGTTCGACATGTTCAATGTCGAGCATGAGATCAACAAGGCCATGTCGCGCAAGGTGGAACTGAAATCCGGCGGTTACCTGATCTTCGATCAGACCGAAGCGCTGACGACCGTGGATGTGAACACCGGCGGATTCGTCAGTGGTCGCAGCCTATCCGACACCATCTTCAAGACCAATCTGGAAGCCGCGCAATGCATCGCACGGCAACTACGCGTGCGTAACCTCGGCGGGATCATCATCATCGATTTCATCGATATGGACGAGGCGACGCAACAGCAGGCCGTGCTGGAAGAGCTCAAGCGCGGGGTGGCCAAGGACCGGGCGCGGGTGGGTATCAGTGGGTTCTCGGCGCTCGGGCTGGTGGAAATGACGCGCAAGCGCACACGCGAAAGCCTCGCCCATATCCTGTGTGAACCCTGCCCATGCTGCAAGGGTCGGGGTGCCATGAAGACGGCGCAGACGGTGTGCTACGAGATATTCCGCGAGCTGCTGCGCCACGCCAAACAGTTCAGCGCCAAGGAGTTCCGCGTGCTGGCTTCGCAGAAGGTCATCGACCTGCTGCTGGACGAGGAATCACAGAGTCTCGCCAACCTGTCCGACTTCATCGGCAAGCCCATCTCGCTGCAAGTCGAATCCCAGTACTCGCAGGAAGCCTACGACATCGTCCTGATGTAAGTCTCAGCTAATGACTTCGGCTGGCTGCGCCACCGGCTTGGCTGCCTTGATCAACCGCAATAGCATCTGGTCGAGCTCGGTGCTTTGCTGCTGTGCCGTGGCCAGTTGTTTTTCCAGCGCCGCCAGATTCACTTCCAGCACGTGCTGGTTCTCGTGGATATCCATCAATGCGTTGCTGCGCTTCTCCAGTGCGGCCTTGTGGTCGCCGATCTGCTGCCGCAGCGGGCCGAATACGTCGCGGATCCAGTGCTGGCAATCCGCATGCGCTTGCTGGAAGACGACCTGGGCTTGCCCGCCCAGCTGGATGAAGAAGCGTCGGATGAGGAAGTGCTTCTCCGTCATGACGTTGACCGGGCTGGCACAGAAGTCCTGCGTGGCCTTCTGCAGCTGTTTCATGTTGTTGATGAAATGCTCCACCTGCAAGGGTGGCGGTTTGCGGTCGGTGAAGCCGTGATGCTCATGGAACAGTTTGTAGATCTCGTCCGCCGTGCCTTTGATCTGGTTAGCCTGTTCGGTGATGAGCAGGGCGAGTTCGGTGGTGCGTTGCATCAGGTCTTTCATGCCCCGGGTGAGACCCAGCGTGGTCCAGCTCTCACCGATCTCGGCCTTGCTCACTTGCAGCAGGGCGTCCAGGTTCTGCAGGCTCAGCTGATTGAGTAACACCTGCCCCAAACCGCTGATCTGCTGCTCGGCCTTGTTGAACGTGATCACCGAGGCTTCGTAGTGCTTGCGCTCCTCCGTCACCTTGCTCAGCATGGACTGGATCACCATGCGGTTCTGGCCTTTGAGGCTGTCCAGCTCCTTGAGTTGTGCCTTGATGTCCTCCACGCGCTGTTGCGCCACCTTGCGCGATGCGCGCAGCATGTTGCTGGTTTCGGCGATGATGGTCTTGCTAAGGATCTCGTGTTTGGCACCGACCACGCTCTCCGCCAGCAGATGCTCGACTTTGGCGATCCCGCTTCTTTCCAGTAGGGCAGCGTCTTTCTTGATCTTGGCCAGCAGGGCCTTTTGTGCGGAGATGGCCAGCACACATGAAGGCGGCAGGCCGAGTTGCTGGGCCGTGGTGTTGATCTGTGTCTGGATGCTGGCCTTGATCTCGTGCTCCGTCTTCATCTCATCCCACAGGATGTCGATCTTGTTGAGGATGGCCAGCTTGCGGCTGGCGCGCGTCCGGATGAAATCGGTCCAGATCTGCATGTCGGATTTGGTGACGCCGGTGTCGGTCGCCAGCAGGAAGATCACCGCATGGGCGTTGGGGATGATGCTCAGGGTCAGCTCGGGCTCGCTGCCGAGGGTGTTGAGGCCAGGCGTATCGAGGATGACCAGGCCACTCTTCAATAACGGGTGCGGGAAATTGATCAACGCATGGCGCCAGACCGGCACATCGACGGCGCCACGGCTCTTCATGGATTGCGCCATGGAGACGTCTTGCTCATTCCACAAGCCGAGGGCGCGGGCTTCCTCCAGCGAGACCGATTTCTGCTGGATCACCGCATGCATGGATGCCTTCATGGCCTCTGCCGAATGGACATCGAGGCGGATCGTCGTCCATTCGTTCGGGTTGCTCTTGAGATAAGCCAGTGAATCGTCGCGCTTGCGCGTCTCGATCGGCAACAATTTGATGCAGGGTTCTTCGCGCTCATCCCAGAAGATCTCGGTCGGACACATGGTCGTGCGGCCCGCTTCGGAAGGCAGCAGGCGTTGGTTGTAGTCGGCGAAGAAGAGGGCGTTGATGGTTTCCGTCTTGCCGCGAGAGAACTCGGCGACGAAGGCGAGGACCAGATGGTCCTTGCGCAGGGTCTCGGTCATGTCGAAGAGGCGGAGGTCCTGCAGTGAATCGTTGCTGCCGGTGGCTTCGAGCCAGGCGCGATACTCGGAGATGGTCTGCGACAGGTGGTCGCGCCACTGCTGGAAATCGGCGATCTGCTGATGAAGTCCGCCTGCCATGCTGTCGGCTACAGCTTCCAGGGCCTGTGCGGCGAAATCGTCGTTTTCATCTTATCCCCGTGATATCGATTGAAAGTGACTTTTTAGCAGTGTACGACAATCAGAAGAACATCAGGAACTGTTGTTCCAGCGGTGCCAGGATCACGATCAGTACCAGTTCCGCCAGGATGAAGAAGACCAGCGGGCTAAGGTCTACGCCGCCAGCAAGGGGGATGCGTTTGCGTAATGGGCGCATCAAGGGGCGTGTGAGCATCTCCAGCAATCCGCTGATCGGCGTGTAGGGGTTGACCCAGCTCAGGATCGCCTGCAACAGCACCGCATAAAGGAAGATATAGACACTGAGCTTGAGTAAGCCGACTAGCGCAAGACCCAGCAGGGCCAGCCAGACGGCATTGCCCGCCACCAGCAGGGGAAAATCCCTTAGCCACAGGCTGCCGAGTTGCAGCAGCAACTGGGTCACATAGGCCAGCAACAGCGTGGAGAAATCGATACCGCGCCAGCCGGGGATGATGCGTCGCAGGGGGCGTACGGCGAAATTGGTCAGGGCGACGATGGCTTGTGAGACCGGGTTCTGGAAGGGCGCCCCGGTCAGTTGCAGATAGAACCTGAGCAGCACGACCAGCGTGAACAAGCCGAGGATGGTGTACAGCAGGAAGTTAAGCGCATTGGCGATCATGTCTATGAGTTTCTGTTCTCTGTGTCTCTGGGGTTCTAGTCTTTGCCGAGTTGGTCGCCCAGCGCTTTCGAGCGATTGGCAGCAGCATGTGCGGCCTTGACGATAGCCGCCTTCACCGCCGCATTCTCCATGCTGAGCAAGGCCTGCTCGGTGGTACCCCCTTTCGAGGTGACCTGGCTACGCAGCACGGCGGGACTGTCGCTGCTGCTGCCGGCCAGTGTGCTAGCCCCTGCGAAGGTCTGCAAGGTCAGCATCTTGGCCTCTGCCTCGCTGAACCCCAGTTCCATGGCCGCTTGTTGCAAGGCTTCCATGAAATAGAAGACATAAGCCGGACCGCTGCCGGAGATGGCGGTCACGGCATCCATTCTGGCTTCTTCGTCTAGCCATAGGGTCACACCGACCGCCTGCAAGATGTTCTCGGCTTGCTGGCGTTGGGTCTCGGTGACCGCCGGGGTGGCATAGAGGGCGGAGACGCCTTGCTGTACTTGGGCCGGGGTGTTCGGCATGACGCGGACGATCGCTTCATAGCCGCCGAGCCAACGCGCCAGATCCTCACAGCGGATGCCGGCAGCGATCGAGATCACCAACTGTTTATGCAACAGGCTGCCGAGGAAGATCGACAAGTCGCGCAGTTGTTGCGGCTTCACCGCAAGCACGATGATGTCGGCGTTGCCGACACTCGGCATCTGCTCGGTGGCCAGCACCCCGAATTCAGCTTGCAGGGCCTGACGCTTGTCCGCGTCGGTCTCGACGACACTGATCCCGGTGGCGTCGAACCCTTGCTTGATCATGCCGCTGATGAGCGCGCGGGCCATGTTGCCGCCGCCGATGAAACTGATCTTCATGTGATTACCGTCGATCCTTGCTATTGGGTATTGGTTGGGTGGATTGGGTCGCGTTGAGCCTCGGCACTCACAACGCCAGGACGCGGGCCGAAGATCGCGGAACCGATGCGGACGATGGTAGCCCCTTCATCGATGGCCGCAGCATAATCTTCCGACATCCCCATCGATAGCGTATCCAGCACGTAGCCTTTTGCCGACAGTTGCGTAAACAGTTCCCGCACCATTCTAAACTGCCTGTGCTGTAATTCAATGTCGCTCGTCGGCGCGGGGATCGCCATGAGTCCCCGCAACCTGAGATGAGGCAAGCCCTGGACGGCCATCGCCAGCGTCTCGATATCTTCCGGCATGACGCCGCTCTTGCTCGACTCCTGGCTGATATTCACCTGCAGGCAGATATTCAACGGGTGCGCGCCAGCGGGTCTGGCGGCATTCAGTCGCTCGGCGATCTTCAGTCGATCCACGCCATGCACCCAGGAAAAATGCTGGGCGATGGGCTGGGTCTTGTTGCTCTGGATCGGCCCGATGAAATGCCACTCGATGTCGAGGTCGCCTAGGGCCTGCTGCTTGTTAAGCGCTTCCTGCAGGTAATTCTCGCCAAAAAGCCGTTGTCCTGCCTCGAATGCCTCGCGCAGGGAGGATGCCGGATGCGCCTTGCTCACCGCGAGCAGGGAAACGCTGTCGATAGCGCGTCGCGCATTGTGCTCAGCCGCATGGATGCGCGCTTTTACAGCTTGCAAGCGGTCTGCAATTGTGGTCATATTTCGCTCATTATCATCACTAAAAAATTATAACAGGGGGCTTCGTGGATATTTCCGATTTGCTGGCGTTCTCGGTCAAAAACAAGGCGTCAGACCTGCACCTTTCCGCGGGTATGCCTCCCTTGATCCGTGTCCACGGCGACGTGCGCAAGATCAACGTGCCGGCCATGGATCATACGCAGGTCCACGACATGGTGTACGACATCATGAACGACGGCCAGCGCAAGGTCTACGAAGAGACGCTGGAATGTGACTTCTCGTTCGAGATCCCCAATCTGGCCCGCTTCCGGGTCAATGCCTTCAACCAGAACCGCGGTGCCGGCGCGGTGTTTCGTACCATTCCTTCGAAGGTGCTGACGATGGAGCAACTCGGTTGCCCGCCGATCTTCAAGGAGATCGCACAGAACCCGCGCGGCATCTGCCTGGTGACCGGCCCAACCGGTTCAGGCAAGTCCACTACACTGGCGGCCATGGTCGATTACATCAACGAGAACGAGATGGGTCACATCCTCACGGTGGAAGACCCGATCGAATTCGTCCATGTCTCCAAGAAGTGCCTGGTCAACCAGCGCGAGGTCGGTCCGCATACCCTGTCTTTCAGTAACGCCCTACGCGCCGCGCTGCGTGAGGATCCGGACGTCATCCTGGTCGGCGAAATGCGTGACCTGGAAACCATCCGCCTCGCATTGTCGGCCGCGGAGACCGGCCACTTGGTATTCGGTACCCTGCACACCAGTTCGGCCGCCAAGACCGTCGATCGTATCGTCGACGTGTTTCCCGCCGCAGAAAAGGAAATGGTGCGTTCCATGCTGTCCGAATCGTTGCGTGCGGTCATCTCGCAGACCTTGTGCAAGACCAAGGACGAGCAGGGCCGTGTGGCGGCGCATGAGATCATGATCGGGACCCCGGCGATCCGTAACCTGATCCGGGAGAACAAGATCGCCCAGATGTACTCGGCGATCCAGACCGGCCAGAACATCGGCATGCAGACGCTGGACCAGAACCTCACGGACCTGGTCCGCCGCAACATCATCTCTGTCGGCGAAGCGCGCAGCAAAGCGGCCAACAAGGACGCCTTCGCAGGCTAGTCATACTTCAGACATTCAGTACAAGGTAAATCATGGATCAGGGACAGGCAGAGAAATTCGTATTCGACTTATTGCGCATGATGATGGCCAAGAAAGCGTCCGATCTGTTCATCACGGCGGGCTTCCCGCCTGCCATGAAGATCGACGGCAAGATGACGCCCGTGACCAATCAGCCGCTCACCGGTCAACATGCCAAGGAGATCGCCCGCTCCATCATGAACGACAAGCAGGCCTCCGAATTCGACGCCACCAAGGAATGTAATTTCGCCATCGGCTTGCCCGGTGTCGCGCGTTTCCGGGTCAACGCCTTTGTGCAGCGCGGCGCCACTGGCCTGGTGTTTCGGACCATCACTACCAAGATCCCCAAGTTCGAGGATCTGGGACTACCTGAAGTCTTGAAGGAAGTCGCGATGACCAAGCGCGGTCTGGTGATCTTCGTCGGCGGCACAGGCTCCGGTAAATCCACCTCGCTCGCCGCCATGGTCGGTTACCGCAACGAGAACAGCTATGGCCATATCATCACCATCGAAGACCCGGTCGAATTCGTACACGACCACAAGAACTGTATCGTCACTCAGCGTGAGGTCGGTGTGGATACCGACAACTGGTTCGCTGCGCTCAAAAACACCCTGCGCCAGGCACCCGATGTCATCCTGATCGGTGAGATCCGCGACCGCGAGACCATGGATTACGCGATCGCCTTCGCCGAGACTGGTCACTTGTGCATGGCGACCTTGCACGCCAACAGCACCAACCAGGCGCTGGACCGCATCATCAACTTCTTCCCGGAAGAGCGTCGGCACCAGTTGTTGATGGACCTCTCCTTGAACGTCAAGGCCTTCGTGTCGCAGCGACTGATCCCGAAGAAAGAAGGCAAGGGCCGTGCGGCCGCCATGGAGATCATGTTGAATTCGCCGCTGATCTCCGACCTGATCTTCAAGGGCGATGTGCACGAGATCAAGGAGATCATCTCCAAATCGCGTGAGCTGGGTATGCAGACTTTCGACCAAGCCTTGTTCGACCTCTTCGAGACCGACCAGATCACCTATGAAGATGCCTTACGTAACGCAGACTCGGTGAACGACCTGCGCCTCAAGATCAAGCTCGAAAGCAAGCACACCAAGGACAAGGACCTGTCCGCCGGGCTTGAGAATCTGGGCATCGT
>CBFGLF010000028.1:0-17940 GCA_965649545.1 uncultured Methylotenera sp. | reverse complement strand
GGCATTGCCGCGACTGCGAGCGCGGCCTGAAACCTGACGCCATGAAGAGCGCCTAGACATGGATTTTGCCCATCCTTACGTCTTGTGGTTGTTGCCGCTCGCCTTGCTACCGCTGCTGCTCGATCGCGTCCACGCCCGCACTTACTCCTGGGTCGACATGCTGCCCAAGGACCCCTTGTCCGACCTCGTCGGCATGATCCTCAAGGCGCTGGCGGTGCTGACCCTGCTGTTCATCATCATCGCGCTGGCTGAACCGCATACCAACCAGGAACAGGTCGAACGCGTCGGCATCGGCGCGCAGATCGGCCTGGTGCTGGACCGTAGCGCGAGTATGGATGACCCCTTCTCCGGCAGCGAGGCCGGTCGCGTGGGCGAGACCAAATCGGTGGCGGCTGCACGGCTCATCACCAACTTCGTCAAGTCGCGCCAGCACGACATGTTTGGCATGATCTCCTTCAGTAACTCGGCCATGTACGTATTGCCGCTGAGCGAGAACCGCGAAGCCGTGATCGCCGCGGTCGAAGCGACCGCAGGCAACGCCCTGTTCCAGACCAATATCGGCAGTGGCCTCACCAGCGTCGCCGGGCTCTTCAACAAGGTGCCGGATTCCGGCTCCCGCGCCGTCATCCTGTTGTCCGACGGCGCCGGCCGTATCGACGCCAATACCCAGCAGAAGATCCGCGACTGGTTCGATCGCCTGCACATCAGCCTCTACTGGATCGTGCTGCGCCAGCCGGGTGGCATCAGTATCTTCGACGAGAACTTCGTTCCCAAGGAAGATACCGCACTACCCCCACAGATCGAATTAAGGGATTTCTTCAAGACGTTGAAGACGCCTTTCCAGGCCTACGAGGCGGAAGACCCGAAATCGCTGGAATCGGCGATGAACGACATCAACCAGCGTGAAAAGAAACCGATCCGTTACATGGAAGAGATTCCCGGTAAGGATCTGACCAACCTGTTCCTGGTACTTGCCGCGATCACCATCGGCCTGCTACTGAGCGTGAAATATCTGGAGATCAAAACATGGCACTCAGCGTAACCAAACTGACCTGGGGATTCAGCGTCGTGGCCCTACTGGCTGCGGCTGGCGCGGCGTATGAGATCAACCGCATCCGCCAGATCGACGATTTCAATGCGGCCGTCATCGCCGCGCGCTCGCCGGATACCGACCGCCAGAGTTTCGAGGCGAAGTTCTCGACCGCCTATTGGCTGGCCCGCAACGAGCGCTACAAGGAAGCCACGCTGCTTTACACGCAGCTGCTGAACACCGCGACCAACAAGCAACGCGCCATCATCCAGCACAACCTGGGCAACATGTTCTTCCTGCGCGGCTTGGCCATCAATGGCGCCAACATGACCGTGCGAGACGAGGCCGAATACCTGTTCCGTCAGGCCAAGGTCGCCTATGTCGCCTCGCTGAAGCTCGATAACAGCCATTGGGGTACCCGTCACAACCTCGACCGTCTATTGACCATGCTGCCGGCCACGCCGACACCGGGGGTGGGCGAATCGGATAATCCGGGGCTCATCATGGGCAACATCCCGATCGGTCTCCCTTGAGTCTAGGCGCATGAAACATCACCTCAAACGCATCTTCAATTACTTCCGCCATCGCCATGATGTGGCGCTGCTGACGGCCGCCTTCCTGTTACTGGTGATCGCGTTGTTCAACCCGACCATCCCGCTCAAGCGCAACATCTACAGCTATATGCTCGTCGCCGATATCTCGCAGAGCATGAACGTGGTCGATACCACGCTCAACGGCAAGCCCGTGTCGCGTGCCGAGCACATGCGTTACATGATGAAGCGCGTGGTCGCATCCATGCCGTGCGGCACCAGCGTCAGCATCGCCTTGTTCGCCGGTGTCAGCGTCGCCGCCATGTACCGGCCGATCGAAGTCTGCGAGAACTACGACGCCATCCAGGACACCATCGCCCACCTGGACTGGCGAACCGCCTGGTCCGGCAATAGCCGCATCCGCAACAGCATGCCGAACCTCGCACGCACGCTGCGCTCGTTCCCGCAATCGTCTCAGGTGGTGTTCTTCACCGATGGCGAAGAGGCTCCGAAGCTACACGCGTTCAATACCCAGGATCTGGCGAATTTCCAGGGCGGCAACGACTGGTTGTTCGTCGGCATCGGCAGCGACAAGGGCACCCCCATCCCCAAGCTGGATTCGGAGAATCAGGTCATCGGTTACTGGTCGAGCGAGAGCTTCGCCATGCAGCCGGGGATCGCCCAGATCTCGGAAGCCAACATCGGCGTGCGTGACGATAACGTCGCCGGCGGCGAGAGCGACCGTTATCTCTCCAAGCTGGACGAGCCCTACCTGAAGGATCTGGCGAAGGAAGTGAACGGCTTGTACGTCAATGGCGATAGCCTGCAGGATATCCTCAGCGCCATGAAGAAACAGCGTCCGGCTCGGCGTGATACGGCCGACTACCCGTTGCGCTGGGTACTGGCCTCCATCGCCGGCTTGCTGTTCATCACGGCTTACCTGCCGAAACATCCGGTACAGGCGAGCCGCAACGCTGTGCGCGGCTGGTTGGCGCGCCGTCGGAAACCTCAGGCGTCTGCCGTCTCGGCCTCCGAGGCCTGATAGCCCCAGCGTAACCAGACGCGCAAACGCCGGAACGACTCCGCGTCCAGCGCATCCGGCAGGATAACGAGGTGATAACGCGACCACCTTCCCGTCAGGCTGCAATTCAATACCGTAAGATAGGGTGCGACGAAACTGCTGGGCAGGATGACCGCATCCTGTACGCTGCCGTCGAGGAGTTCCAGGCGCCACTCGCCCTTGGCATTCATGTGCAGGCTGCGGCATGAACGTGGCAGGCGCCTGAGCGCATCCAGTGCATGATAAGCACACGCTGCCAGCACCAGAACGATACCGATGGGCTTGATCCAGACAGGGATGGCCAGTGAGCCCAGCACCAGGCAAACCACCAACGCAGCAACGCACAATATCGTTGCCAGCCGGTAGGAGGGCTTGAAATCGAGCCTGATAGGCTTCACGTTATAATGCGACATCCGCTCACCTCTGGCATGAGACTCAAATGACAACTCCGTGGCATACATTCCTGACACAACGATCCGCGCGGATCGAGAACGACCAAGTCATCGATTTTGGCGATGCGGCCGCCGAATTACAAGCTGCCGCAGACGGTAACGTGCTCTGCGACCTCTCCCATCTGGGATTGCTGGAGATCTCCGGTGCCGATGCCGTCACCTTCCTGCAGGGACAGGTCACTAACGACGTCAAACTGCTGGATGGCCACACCAGCCACTATGCCGGCTACTGCAATCCCAAGGGCCGTATGCTCGCGTTATTCTTCGCGTTCGGCCATCTCGACCACCTGCATCTGCAACTACCGAAGGCGCTGGTCGAGACTATCCTCAAGCGCCTGAGAATGTATGTCCTGCGTTCCAAGGTCACGATCGAAGACGTCTCCGAGCGCATCCATCGCTTCGGTATCGCCGGTGCCGGTAGCGAAGCCGCGCTGCTCAAGCTCTTCGGTCAGGTGCCGCAACAGCCGCATGCCCTGGTGACACTGGAGAATGGCGTGATCGTCCGCCTGCCCGGCCCCACGCCAAGATTCCAGATCTATAGCGACGACGCCCATGCTAGCGCCCTCTGGGACGCCCTCGCCGCCAGCCATCGCCCAGCCGGCAAGGCCGCATGGGACTGGCTGGAGATCCAGGCCGGCATCCCGGACGTCTACCCGGAGACGCAGGAAGCCTTCGTCCCGCAGATGCTCAATCTCGACGCCTTGAACGGTATCAATTTCAAGAAGGGCTGCTATACCGGGCAGGAGATCGTCGCCCGCACGCATTACCTGGGCAAGGTGAAGCGTCGCACGCAGATCGCCCATGTCGCTGGCGCGCAGCCGCCTATGGCCGGTGAAGACATTCTGGTGGCAGGCGGCACCGAGGTCGCAGGCAATATCGTGCGCAGCGCCCCGTCGCCTGCGGGGGGGTATGACGTCTTGGCGGAAGTGCGGCTGGAGAATCTGGCCACGGATACGCTGACCTGCCAGGGTCAGGCGCTACAATTCAAACCCTTGCCCTACGCATTGCCGGAAAAAGACTAAGGGCTGATTAGGGACTATCTAAGCGTCTCGCCGGGTGGTTCAAGGGGCTTTCGGCACCTTGCTACTTGGGGTGATCGGCCTGGACGCGCTCGCTTTGGATACGTCGGCGCCGCCCTGCTGCTGAGATTGTTGCTGTGCCGGATCGACCGGCGGGGCAGGATAGGCAGCCGGGGTATCCGGCTGCAGTACCTGATAGAACACTTCATCTGACTTGACCATGCCCAGCTCGCTGCGGGCACGCTCTTCAATGGCGGCGTAACCCTGCTTGAGGTCACGCACTTCGGCGTCCAGCGTATCGTTACGCGCCTTCAACACCTTGTTCTTGTCTTTCTGCTCGGTGATCTGGCGATTCAAGTCCCAGACCCGCAACCAGCTCCCCTTGCCCAGCCACAGTGGATACTGCAGCGAGGCGATGAGGATGACGAAGATCAGCGTCAGGACACGCACAAAGCGGGCTTAACGACCCAGGTTGTAGAAGGCATCCATACCGGCGTAGCTGGTCGCGTCGCCCAGTTCTTCTTCGATACGCAGCAGCTGGTTGTACTTGGCGATACGCTCGGAACGCGACAGCGAACCGGTCTTGATCTGCAGCGCATTGGTGGCGACGGAGATGTCGGCGATGGTGGTGTCTTCGGTCTCGCCGGAACGATGCGAGATGACCGAGGTGTAACCGGCGCGCTTGGCGGTCTCGATGGTGGTAAAGGTCTCGGTCAGCGTACCGATCTGGTTGACCTTGATCAGCACCGAGTTACCGACGCCGCGCTTGATGCCTTCACGCAGGATCTTGGCATTGGTCACGAACAGGTCGTCACCCACCAGCTGGACGTTCTTGCCCAGACGGTCGGTCAGCAGCTTCCAGCCATCCCAGTCGTGTTCGCTCATGCCGTCTTCGATGCTGATGATCGGGTACTTGTCGACCCAGGTCGCCAGGTAATCGGTGAATTGCGCGGAACTCAATTGCACGCCTTCCGATTCGAGGTGGTACTTGCCGTCCTTGTAGAACTCGGAGCTGGCGCAATCCAGGCCCAGCAGGATGTCGCGGCCTGGCTCGTAGCCGGCATCGGAGATCGCTTCCAGGATGTACTGGATAGCGGCTTCGTTGGAAGGCAGGTCAGGCGCGAAACCGCCTTCGTCACCAACGGTGGTGGCAAAACCGTTCTTGTGCAGGGTCTTCTTCAGGGCGTGGAACACTTCGGCACCAGCACGCAGGGCTTCACGGAAGGTCGGCAGACCTGCCGGGATGATCATGAACTCCTGCATGTCGACGCTGTTCTCGGCATGGGCACCGCCGTTGATGATGTTCATCATCGGGGTCGGCAGCTGCATGAAACTGGAACCGCCCAGGTAACGGTAGAGCGGCAGACCGGATTCTTCGGCCGCGGCACGGGCACAGGCCATGGAGACGGCGAGGATCGCGTTGGCACCCAGGCGCGCCTTGTTCTCGGTACCGTCGAGGTCGATCAGGGTGTTGTCGATGAAGCTCTGCTCTTCGACATCGAGACCGATGATGGCTTCGCAGATCTCGGTGTTGACGTTCTCTACGGCTTGCAGCACGCCCTTGCCCAAGTAACGCGACTTGTCGCCGTCACGCAGTTCGACCGCTTCCTTGGTGCCGGTGGAGGCGCCGGAAGGCACGGCCGCACGGCCGATGATGCCGGATTCCAGCAGAACGTCGGCTTCGACCGTGGGGTTGCCGCGGGAGTCGATGATCTCACGCGCGATGATGTCTACGATTGCACTCATTTTTCCTACCCTTTTGAATTAAACCTAGATTTGAAAATGTTCCCTGCCAGAAGGCAATAGTCCACTTAGAGTGTGGCTTCAATGAATCCTGCTTTTTTGACCAGCCTGTCCATGTCGATCAACACTTCGAGCAAGGCCTGCATCTTGGGCAACGGCCAGGCATTAGGGCCATCGGACAAAGCTTTCGCCGGATCCGGATGGGTCTCCATGAAGATGCCTGCGATGCCGCTGGCGACGGCGGCACGCGCCAGTACCGGCACGAATTCGCGCTGACCGCCGCTCTTGTCGCCCTGCCCGCCCGGCTGCTGCACCGAGTGGGTGGCGTCGAACACCACAGGACAGTGAGTCTCGCGCATGATGGCGAGACTACGCATGTCGGAGACCAGCGTGTTGTAACCGAAGGAGACGCCACGCTCGCAGACCATGATCGTATCCGCGCCGCCGTTGGCTTCCTTGGCTTTCTGCACGACGTTACGCATGTCGCCAGGCGCCAGGAACTGGCCCTTCTTGATGTTCACCGGCTTGCCGGAACGGGCACAGGCGGTGATGAAATCGGTCTGGCGGCAAAGGAACGCCGGCGTCTGCAAGACATCGACGACCGCGGCCACTTCGGGCACCTGTTCTTCGGTGTGCACATCGGTCAGGATAGGCACGCCGATCTGCGCGCGCACCTCGTCGAGGATCTTCAGGCCTTCGGCCACGCCGAAGCCGCGGAAGGTCTTGTTCGAGCTGCGATTGGCCTTGTCGTAGGAGGACTTGTAGATGAAATTGATGCCGAGCTTGTCGGTCATCTCTTTCAGCTGGCCTGCGGTGTCCAGGGCCATCTGCTTGGATTCGATGACACAGGGACCGGCGATCAGGAACAGCGGTTGGTCGATGCCAACGTCAAAACCACAGAGCTTCATTATTTGCTTCCTTTAGCGGTCAAGGCAGCCTGGACATAGGCCTTGAACAGCGGGTGACCGCTACGCGGGTTGGAGGTGAATTCCGGGTGGAACTGGCAGGCGACGAACCACGGGTGTACCTTCTGCGGCAGCTCGATCATCTCGCACAGCTCTTCGGTCGGCGTGCGCGCCGAGATCACAAGCCCGGCCTTCTTCAGTTGCTCGACGTAATGGTTATTGACTTCATAACGGTGGCGATGGCGCTCGTTGACCTCCGCGCCGTAGATCTGCGCGGCCAGCGTACCCGGTTCGATCGGACATTTCTGCGCGCCGAGGCGCATGGTGCCGCCGAGGTCGGAATCTTCGCTACGCACCTCGACCTTGCCGCTGGCGTCCTTCCATTCGGTGATGAGGCCGATCAAGGGATGTGGCGCTTCCGGATTGAACTCGGTGCTATTGGCATCCTTGAGGCCGGCGACGTTGCGCGCGAATTCGATGACCGCCAGTTGCATGCCGAGGCAGATACCAAGGTAAGGCTTCTTGCTCTCGCGGGCATAGCGGATCGCGGCGATCTTGCCTTCGGTGCCGCGCTTGCCGAACCCGCCGGGCACGAGGATGGCATCCATCTGCTCCAGCGCGCCGGTGCCGTCCTTCTCGATATCCTCGGAATCGATGAAATGGATCTTCACCTTGGATTCGGTATGGATACCGGCGTGGATCAGGGCTTCGGTCAGCGACTTGTAGGATTCGGTGAGATCGACATATTTGCCGACGAAAGCCACATGGACTTCGTGTTTGGGGTGATGCAGGGCATCGACGATCTTCTTCCAGGCGGAGAGATCGGCGGCCTTGGCCAGGATACCGAGCTTGTGGCAGACGATCTCGTCGAGCATCTGGTCATGCAGCAAGCCGGGGATGGCATAGATGGAATCGGCGTCGATGGCCGAGATCACCGCTTCCGGCGACACATTGGTGAACAAGGCGATCTTGGCGCGCTCGTCGTCCGGGATCGGGCGGTCGGCACGGCACAACAGGATATCGGGCTGGATACCGATCTCGCGCAACTCCTTCACGGAGTGCTGGGTCGGCTTGGTCTTCAGTTCGCCTGCGGTCGGGATCCACGGCAGCAAAGTCAGGTGGATATAGCAGGCATTGCCCTTGCCTTCACGGATGCCCATCTGACGAATGGCTTCGAGGAATGGCAAGGATTCGATGTCGCCGACGGTCCCGCCGACTTCGACGATGGCGACATCAGCGCCTTCAGCGCCACGCTTGATGTGGTTCTGGATCTCGTCGGTGATGTGCGGGATGACCTGCACGGTCTTGCCCAGGTATTCGCCGCGACGTTCCTTCTTGATCACGGTCTCGTAGATCTGGCCGGTGGTGAAATTGTTGCGCTTGCCCATGCGAGAGCTGATGAATCGCTCGTAATGGCCGAGGTCGAGGTCGGTCTCGGCGCCGTCGTCAGTGACGAACACCTCGCCGTGCTGGAACGGGCTCATGGTGCCGGGGTCGACGTTGATATAGGGATCGAGCTTGAGCATGGTCACTTTGATGCCACGCGATTCGAGGATTGCACCTAGGCTGGCGGCTGCGATGCCTTTGCCTAAAGAGGAAACGACTCCGCCGGTGACGAATACATATTTGGTCATGAAGGGCACTTGTGAAATGGCTGAATGAATTATCAGCGACGGGAGACCATTTTACTGGAATACCCCTCTTGCCACAAATTCAGCGCAGCGATTTTCGATGCAGCTCAGCGCATCGGGAACTGCCTTGGTTTGCGGCACTTCGTCAGCTCAGGCTTTGCCTTCCGCCCACTTGCCGTAGCCCTTGAACTGCTGGAAGACGTCCTGCATCTCCTGCGCGCTCAGCAAATACGGTTCGCCGATCTGCAGGGCACGCCAGTATTGTTCGCACAAGGTCTCCACCTCCACCGCGACGGCATAGGCCTTTTCCAGGTCTTCACCCAGCGCGATCATGCCGTGGTTGGCCAGAAGGCAAGCCTTGCTGCCTTGCAACGCCGCGACCGCGGCGTCCGATAGCGATTGCGACCCGAACAGTGCATAGGGCGCACAACGGATGGTATCGGCGCCGGTGAGCGCGATCATGTAGTGAAAAGGCGGGATGTCGCGCTGCAAACAGGCCATCGTGGTCGCGAACATGGAATGTGTGTGGATGACCGCGCCGATCTCGGGCCGAGCCCGGAGGATATCGTGATGAAAGCGCCATTCGCTCGATGGCTGACGTTCGCCGTGGAATTCGCCGTGCATATCCATCAGCACCATATCGTGCGGCGTCATGGCTTCGACCTCCATGCCGGACGGCGTCACCAGGAACCCTTCCGCCACTCGCACGGAAGCGTTGCCGGAGGTGCCCCGGTTGAGACCGCAGGCAGATAGCCGGCGCGTGACGTTCAGAAGATGTTCGCGTTCCTTGAGCATCTCTCAGCCCTCCTCGAACAATCTGCGCAGCGCGTGCGGCTCACAGACGCCGCGCTCGGTGACGATAGCCGTCACCAGCCGCGCCGGCGTCACGTCGAACGCCGGATTGGCGCAGGCACTACCCTCGGGCACCACGCGGACGTTGGCCAGTTCGCCGTTCGGTAGCTGGCCTTGTATATAAGCCACCTCGTCCGCGCTGCGTTCCTCGATCGGGATGCCTAGGCCGTCGTTCAAGGTCCAGTCGATGGTCGGGGAAGGGACGGCCGCGTAGAATGGGATCCGGTTGTCATGGGCCGCCAACGCTTTCAGGTAGGTGCCGATCTTGTTGCAGACATCGCCGGTGGCGGTCACCCGGTCGGCACCGACGATGACCATGTCCACTTCGCCATGCTGCATGAGATGACCGCCGGCATTATCACTGATCACCGTATGCGGCACGCCATGCTTACCGAGCTCCCAGGCCGTGAGACTGGCCCCCTGGTTACGCGGCCGGGTCTCGTCCACCCAGACATGCACAGCGATCCCCGCCTCATGGGCGGCATAGATGGGCGATAAGGCCGTACCCCAATCCACCGTCGCCAGCCAGCCGGCATTGCAATGCGTGAGGATGTTCACCGTACCCGTCTTGCGTTCGGCGACGGCGCGGATCAGCGACAGGCCATGCTGACCGATGGCCCGGTTGATGGTCACGTCCTCTTCACAGATCGTTGCCGCTTCGCGCCAGGCCGTAAGATTACGCCTTACCGACACGGGCAGCAGGTGGCGTCGCATCCGTTCGACGGCCCATTGCAGGTTGACCGCGGTGGGCCGGCTGGCGATCAGGGCGGCGCAAGCCTGATCGAGACTCTCGTCGCTATCGTCATGCAGCATGGCCAGGGCCACGCCATAGGCCGCGGCGGCCCCGATCAATGGAGCGCCACGCACCTGCATGGTCTTGATGGCATATTCCATGGCTTCGACACTGTGCACACGAATGACCTCGAAGCGATGGGGCAGCAGCGTCTGGTCGATGATGTTCACATACTTGAGCCTTGGGTCCGGCCAAATGGTCCTGAATGGGGTGCCTTCAATATTCATGGAACTTTTTTCCAAAAGTGAAAAACGCTATCCACAAAAACTGTGGATAATTTTGTGAATAACTGTGACTTAAAAATGTAACTCTTGCATTCATAACAGTTTTTTTAATTCGCCTATTTTTTAATCTGTTATTTTTTATATATAAATCAATAGCTTATTGTATGTCCTTGGATTGCTATGATTTTTTGACCGGAGTTAATGTGACACTTGAGGTGGTGTGTATAACTGGGCCAATTTCGGTAGCGCGGCAAAGGCATTCTTCGTCGTCATATCAGCCACTTCCGCCACGTTGACCCCACGTAATCCGGCTAACACTTCTGCGATCCTGGCCAATTCATGCGGGGCATTACGACCCTGATGCCCCAGCCATTCGGGCGGGATGTCCGGCGCGTCGGTCTCCAGCACGATGCTCTCCAGAGGCAGCGTCGCCGCCAGTTCGCGTATCTTCAGCGCTCGCGGGTAGGTCATGGCGCCGCCGAATCCCAGCTTGAATCCGAGCTTGATGAATTCCTCGGCCTGCTGGCGGCTACCGTTGAACGCATGGGCGATCCCGCCGACCAGCCGGTAACGTCGCAGGTACTTGAGGATATCGTCGACCGATTTACGCACGTGCAGGATGACCGGCAGCTCGAGCGCCTTGGCGATCTTCAGTTGCTCGGTGAAGAAATACAGCTGTCGTTCCCGGTCGATGCCTTCGACAAAGTAATCAAGACCGATCTCGCCGATGGCCACTGGCGACATCTGTGCCGCCAGCGTCTCCAGGTGCGCGAGGTCGGCAGGTTCGGCCGCTTCGACGAACAGCGGATGGATCCCCAGCGCATAGGCGCAATGCGGGTAATCCGCGGCCAGCCGGATCACCGTAGCGAAATTCTCCCGCTCGACCGCGGGCACGACAATGACGTTCACATCATGCGCGGGGCCGGCGCGGGCGACGCTATCGCGATCGCCGTCGAATTCAGCGGCGTCGAGATGGCAATGGGTATCGATCAGCATGGGTCAAGCCTGGGGGATCGCTCGTATCCGCAAGTCCGGTCCGACCATCTGCGTATCGAGGATGCGTAAGGCCTTGCGTTGGCTCATCTCAGTCAGGGACGGCATGGCGAACATGCCTTTGGCGGCGCTACCCATCAGCACAGGGGCGAGGTAGATGAGGTATTCGTCGATAAGGCCTGATTGCAACAGTGCGCCGTTGAGGCCCTCGCCCGCTTCCACCAGCACCTCGTTGATACCGCGCACGGCTAGCGCGCGCAGCAGGCTCTCGAGGCAGACGCGACCCTGGGGATCCGCGAGATGCAAGAGCTCGATGCCGGCTGCCCGTAGGCTATCCGCCTTTCTATCCGGATCGCTGGCATACGCCACCAGCACGTTGCCGCCGGCCAGGATGCGTGCATGCGGGGATATCTTGAGTCGGCTATCGGCGACCACGCGTAGCGGTTGGCGTCCGATATCCAGGCTACGCACCGTCATTTGCGGATCGTCGAGCTGTACCGTGCAGATACCGGTGAGGATGGCACATGACCGCGCGCGCCAGTGCTGCACGTCGGCACGCGCCGCTTCGCCCGTGATCCATTGGCTGACGCCATTCTCCAAGGCAGTCCGTCCATCCAGGCTGGCGGCGATCTTGCTGCGCACGTAGGGCATGCCGTGGCTCATGCGCTTGATGAATCCGGGATTGAGTGCACGCGCCTCGGTTTCGAGCAAGCCGGATTCGACCATGATGCCGCTGGCTTCGAGCAATTTGAGCCCGCTACCGGCCACCTCGGGATTGGGGTCTTGCATGGCCGCGACCACACGCTTCACCCCTGCCTGGATCAGCGCATTGGCGCAGGGCGGCGTACGGCCGTAATGGCTGCAAGGCTCGAGCGTGACGTAGATATCGGCGCCACGTGCCAGCTCGCCGGCCTGGCGCAGCGCATCGACCTCGGCATGATGTTCACCTGCGCGCAGATGCGCGCCCTCTCCGACCACCTTGCCATCCCTGACGATGACACAACCGACGCGCGGATTCGGCATGGTGGTATAAAGGCCACGCTCAGCCATGGCGAGCGCCAGGCGCATGAAAGCGATCTCTTGTTCGTGGGAAGGTGGCATGGACATCAATGTTGGACGATGCGGCTCTGGATGAGTTTATCCTCGGCGTTGAAATAGAGGCGCAGACCGTGGGTGTCCCACAGGCAGTGGCCCAGGTCGTACTCGATCTGGCGATCCTCTTCCCAATCGGGACGGCCCAGCATGGCCAGCGCGAACTGGCGGGGCATCCCCGTCAGCAGCAGGCGACTTCGCAGGTCATGGGCCATGTCGCCCCGGTGGCAGCGCTTGTCGGCGGTCGGGCTGGCGGTGATCCACTTCACCTGATCAAAGCGCTCATCGCCGAAGACCCAATAATCCTTGGATGCCCACCAGCCAAAGAAGACGATGGTGATCAGCACGGTGATCAGGGAAAGCGCCACGCAAAGGATCTTGATTGCTTTCATGGGGCCCCTCGCCAGGTTCAGGAGTCTTCCGGGGTATCCGTGCTGCGACGTTTCGGCCGCTCGCGCCCACTCTTGTCGAGATCGCGGATCGCGTCGTGGAAATCATCCACATCCTGGAAGCTGCGGTAGACCGAAGCGAATCGGATGTAAGCCACCTTGTCCATCAGGCGCAGCTCCTGCATCACGCTCTCGCCGAGGTCGCGTGCCATGATCTCGCGTTCGCCCTGCCCGAGGATCTTCTGCACGATATGCTCGATCGCCCGATCGACGTACTCGGTCGGCACAGGCCGCTTGTGCAGCGCACGGGTGAACGAGAGACGCAGCTTGTCGCGATCGAACTCCTCGCGATTGCCGTTCTGTTTCACCACCTGCGGCAGGTGCAACTCGGCGGTCTCGTAAGTGGTGAACCGCTTGTCGCAATCCGCGCAGCGCCTGCGACGGCGGATGCTGTTGCCCTCGTCGTTGACGCGGGAATCGATGACCTGGGTATCGTCAGCGCCACAGAATGGACATTTCATATAGGGACTTGCTCCTTGGCCGCATGCAGTCTGGCGAGTAAGTCTAGCTTACGGTGGCGTTTGGTTTCCAGCCAGTGCTCGTCGTGCAGGGCACCTTCCAGTGCATACAGCAGATTGAGGCTGGGTTTGAAGCCAGCCTGTTCCACTCTGCGATACGCCTCGACGGCACCCGTCGCCGAGAGGTCGGCGACGGTCAGGATACCGGCTTGCGCCAGCCACTCAGCGCTGGCCTGACCCAGGTTCGGCAGCTGCGCCAGCGGCATCTCGGGATGCGCACCGGTATGGGCAACGCCACAACCCGGGCAGGTCGTCATCAGGCACCGTAGACCGGGAAACGGCTGGTCAGCGCGTGTACCTTTTGCTTGGTGGCAGCGATGACCGCTTCATCCGTCGGATTGTCCAGTACGTCGGCGATCAGGTTGGCCACCTGGCGCGCTTCTTCTTCCTTGAAGCCACGGGTGGTGATCGCTGGCGAACCGATGCGGATACCGGAAGTGACGAACGGACTCTCCGGATCGTTAGGGATAGCGTTCTTGTTGACCGTGATGTGCGCCAGGCCCAATGCCGCGTCAGCGGCTTTACCCGTCAATCCCTTGGGACGCAGGTCGACCATGAACATATGCGACTCGGTGCGGCCGGAGATGATGCGCAAGCCACGCGAAGCCAGCGTTTCCGCCATGGCCGCGGCGTTCTTCAACACCTGTTCCTGATAAGCCTTGAACTCGGGCTGCGAGGCCTCAAGGAACGCGACGGCCTTGCCGGCGATGACATGCATGAGCGGCCCGCCCTGCAGGGATGGGAAGACGCTGGAGTTGAGCATCTTCTCGTGCTCTGCCTTGGCAAGGATGATCCCGCCACGTGGGCCGCGCAGGGTCTTGTGCGTGGTCGAGGTGACGAAATCGGCATGCGGCACCGGGTTCGGGTAGACGCCACCGGCGATGAGGCCGGAATAGTGGGCCATGTCGACCATGAAATAGGCGCCGACCTTCTTGGCGATCTCGGCCATGCGGGCCCAGTCGAAACGCAAGGCGTAAGCGGATGCGCCGCCGATCAACAGCTTGGGCTTGTTCTCGATGGCGATACGCTCCATCTCGTCGTAGTCGATCTCTTCGTTCTGGTTGAGGCCGTAGGCGACGATATTGAACAGCTTGCCGGAGAGGTTGGCCGGAGAGCCGTGGGTCAGGTGACCACCGTGGCCAAGGTTCATGCCCATGACGGTATCGCCCGGCTTGAGGATGGCGAAATACACGGCCTGGTTGGCTTGCGAACCGGAATGCGGTTGCACGTTGGCATATTCGGCACCGTAGAGTTTCTTCAGGCGATCGATAGCGATCTGTTCGACCTGGTCGACGAATTCACAACCGCCATAGAAGCGCTTGCCGGGATATCCCTCGGCATACTTGTTGGTGAGCTGCGAGCCTTGTGCCTGCATGACGGCAGGGCTGGTGTAGTTCTCGGAGGCGATCAGTTCGATATGCTCGTCCTGACGATGACGCTCGCTTTCTACATGTTGCCAGAGTTCTGGGTCGACGACGCTAAGGGTTTTTGCTGTGCTAAACATCTTATGAATATCCAGGAGCCGAAAAATAATACGATTTTATCATGTTCGGCTATTTCGAGCGCCTGCAACGCATGCAAGTTCAATGGCATCCCACGTCTGTCAGCCTGAATCGTCGACCGATTGGCTGTTAACAACCAATCGGGTGGTGGTTATCGTCTGCATCCATCCGGATAAATTTTCAAGCAACTGATTTAATTGAACTTATTTTCAGGCACGCACTTTGCGTACTGGAACAGCGAAGCGCTTATCTCCAATCGCTCTCCTTCACCCCGCCATCACATCCCAATCCCAATGATGGCGGGATTTTTTTGCCCATCGTCAGCGTTTCATGCGCGCTATAATTCCACACATCTCCTTGCCTAGGCTGTTTGGCTAGGCAAACACAGTAACCCTGACCGCATTCCAATTCGCTAAAGGACCCCACACATGAAATGGAAAGACGTACAAACCATCGCTGAAGCGCTCTACGACCAACACCCGGATGTCGACCCCAAGACCATCCGCTTCGTCGACCTGCATAATTACATCGTCAGCCTGGAAGGCTTCGACGACGATCATAGCCGCGGCGGCGAGAAGGTCCTGGAAGCGATCCAGCAAGCCTGGATCGACGAAGCCGACTAGGCATTCATGCTGGCGCCTTATCGACCGCCCTTCTGGTTGCGCGGCCGCCATTGGCAGACCATCTACCCTGCCGCGTGGATGCCACTGCCTGAAGTCACGTATCGCCGGGAATCCTGGGATGCGCCGGATGGCGACCAGATCGAGCTCGACTGGCTTGCCGGCGATGCCGACACGACACAACCGCTGGTCGTGCTGTTCCACGGGCTGGAAGGCAACTCACGTTCGCACTATGCCTTGCGGCTCATGCACGCCTTGCGCTCGATCGGCTGGCGCGGGGTGGTCGTACATTTCCGTGGCTGTGGCGGTAGCCCGAATCTACTACCGCGTGGCTACCATTGCGGCGATTCGGCCGAGATCGACTGGATCCTGCGAAGGCTCAAGGCCTCTACGACCGGCAGCATGCATGTCGTCGGCGTCTCACTGGGCGGCAATGCCTTGTTGAAATGGCTGGGCGAACAAGGCCAGGCAGCGAACGCCATCGTCGTAGGCGCCGTCGCCATCTCTGCCCCACTGGCATTGCCCAGCACCGGCCATGTCCTCGGTAGCGGCTTCAACAAGCTCTATGCGCGCCTCTTCCTCAAGACCCTGAAGCCCAAAGCCCTGGCCATGATCGCACAGCATCGATTGCCATTAGATGCAGCCGCCATCGCAAAGGTCGATAACCTCTGGTACTACGACGGCCTCTTCACCGCCCCATTACATGGCTTCGCGGATGCCGACGATTACTGGGAGAAGTCGAATAGCCGACCCTACCTGCGTGCGATCCAGATCCCGACCTTGCTGATCAATGCGCGCAACGACCCCTTCCTGCCGGAAAAGGACTTGCCCGGCGAGGACGAGATCGCGCCGAGCGTGACTTGCGAATTCCCTGCTGAGGGCGGTCATGTCGGCTTCGCCAGCGGCAAAAACCAGCCGGACTGGCTGGCGGCACGCGTATTATGTTTCCTGCAATCCAACCAATGAACCGAGCAACTGAACGCCATGCAACCACCAAAAGAGATATTCAAGGCCTATGACATCCGCGGCATCGTCGACAAGACGCTGACCCCGGAGATCGTCGAGGCGATCGGCCACGCCATCGGCAGCGAAGCGACCGCCAGACGACAGACCCAGATTTGCGTCGGCTACGATGGACGGCTTTCCGGCCCCACCCTCGCCGCCGCATTGTCGCGTGGCATCCGCAAGAGCGGCATCCACGTCATCCAACTGGGGATGGTCGCGACGCCGATGGTGTATTTTGCCGCCCACCATCTTGGCACCCACTGTGGCGTCATGGTTACCGGCAGCCACAACCCACCGGATTACAATGGCTTGAAGATGGTGCTGGCCGGGGAGACGCTCTCCGGCGACACCATCCAGGGTCTACGGCAACGCATCGAACAGAACGACCTGTGCGAGGGACAAGGCACCGAAAGCACGCACGACATCGCGCCTGCCTACATCGCCCGCATCGCTTCCGATATCCGGCTCGCACGGCCCATGCGCATCGCGGTCGATTGCGGCAACGGGGTGCCCGGCGCCTTCGCCGCGCGGCTCTATTCCGCGATCGGCTGTGAAGTGAAGGAATTGTTCTGCGAGGTCGATGGCCATTTCCCCAATCACCACCCGGATCCGTCAGTTCCCGAGAATCTGGACGACCTTATACAGACGCTGAAGACCGACGACGCGGAGATCGGTCTGGCCTTCGATGGCGATGGCGACCGGCTGGGCGTCGTCACCAAGGACGGCCAGATCATCTATCCGGATCGCCAATTGCTGCTGTTCGCGGAAGATGTACTGAAACGCGAACCCGGCGCCACCATCATCTACGATGTCAAATCGACGCGTAATCTCGGGCCCTGGATCAAGGCGCGCGGCGGCCAGCCGCTGATGTGGAAGACCGGCCATTCGCTGGTCAAGGCCAAGATGAAAGAGACCGGCTCAGCGCTGGCGGGCGAGATGAGCGGCCACGTCTTCTTCAAGGAACGCTGGTTCGGCTTCGACGATGGCCTCTATGCCGGTGCACGCCTGCTGGAGATCCTCAGTCGCAGCGCGGATCCCAGTGCCATCCTCAACGCCCTGCCGGACAGCACCAGCACGCCAGAGCAGCATATCCAGATGCGCGAAGGCGAGCCGCACGCCCTGATCGCCCATTTACAGAAGACGGCCGTATTCCCGGGCGCGACCGAGGTGATCACGGTGGACGGCCTGCGCGTCGAGTACCCGGACGGCTTCGGGCTGATGCGTCCGTCCAACACGACGCCCGTCGTGGTGCTACGCTTCGAGGCCGATAACGAAATTGCCTTGAAGCGCATCCAGGCTGCATTCCGCGACGTCATCCTGGCAAGCGCACCTGAAGCCAAACTGCCTTTCTGAACGTATCCATGTCCAAGAACACGCTCATCGTCATCGCGGTCTGGCTGGGGTTGGCTTACGGCATCTACATCCTGGCCGAGGGCATGCTCAACCCGAACAAGGTCGAGGTACTGGGGGAGGATCGCACCGTCACGCTACAACGCGGTCCTGACGGCCACTACCGTGCTGA
>CBFGLF010000027.1:0-18538 GCA_965649545.1 uncultured Methylotenera sp. | reverse complement strand
CTTCTCGGCCCAGAACAGGGCGATGATGGTCTTGCCGTCCGTGATCTCGCCGTCGCGCACCATGCGCAGGCAATCGTCCAGACTGGCCTCGAACAATTGCAGGTGTTCGTCCGCGTCACGCTGATGCTGGCCTGCGGTCAGGCCGCGCGCCAGATAGATATGGATGACCTCGTTGGAATAGCCGATGCAGGGATGCTGCTTCGCCACATACTGCCATTCCTCGGCGGTATAGCCGGTCTCTTCCAGCAGTTCACGTTGACCGGTGATCAGGATGTCTTCGTTGGGGTCGATCTTGCCCGCGGGGAGTTCGATGAAGACTTGTTTGAGCGGATAGCGGAACTGACGCTCCAGCAACAGGTTGCCGTTAGGCAGGACGGGGATGATGATGACCGCGCCCGGATGCACGATGAATTCGCGCATGGACTCGTTGCCGCTGGGCAACCTGGCATTGTCCCGCAACACATGCAGGAGCTTGCCGTCGAACACGGTCTCGGAACTGAGGGTGACTTCGGTGAGGTCGTCCTGACTCATTCAGCGCGGTTCATTTCTTCCAGAGATAACGATAGACAAAGCCCGGGAACGCGAACACCAGGAACAGGCAGGCGGTGATGGCGTAGAACTCCCAGTTCTGCGGGGCCGTTTGTCCGACGGTGGCCCGCTCGGTGTAGAACGCCACTGCGCCCATCACGAAATACAATACGATCAATTCCAGCGCACACCAACCGATATGCTTGGACGGCTGTTTGAGCGGGATGACATAGAACAGGCGCTCGGAGAACCAGGGCAGATTGGCGGCCAGGAACGCCAGCGATAACAGAAGCCAGTTGGTCATGGTTACTGCAGGCTTCTGACCATGGCATAGGCGCAGATATCCATCAATCGCTGCGGCATCAGCCCGAGGATCAGCAGACCGACGGCATTCACGCTCAGCACCATGCTCATCTCCGGATTGGAGACGATCTTGCTATGGTCTTCCGGCTCGTCGAAATACATGAGTTTGACCACGCGCAGGTAATAGAACGCCCCGACTGCCGCCATCAGTACAGCGAAGACCACCAGCCAGACGAAGCCTGCATGCAAGGCCGCCTGCAGCACCGTGAACTTGGCGTAGAAGCCCAGGGTCGGCGGCACGCCCGCCATGGAGAACATGACGATGAGCATGAGGAAGGCATACCACGGACTGCGCTGGTTCAAGCCCTTGAGGTCGTCGAGGTTCTCGGCCTCGAATCCCTGGCGCGATAGCAGCATGATGATGCCGAATGCGGCCAGCGTCATCAGCAGGTAGGACGAGACGTAGAACATGGCCGAGGCGTATCCATTCATGCTCACGCTCATCAGGCCGAACAGCAGGAAACCGATGTGCGAGATGGTGGAATACGCCAGCATGCGCTTGATATTGGTCTGCGCGATGGCGGTGATATTGCCGATGGCGATGGAGAGCACCGCCATGATCACCAGCATGCCCTGCCAATCCACAGCGAGCACGAACAAGCCCTGGGCCAGGATGCGGATCACGAAAGCGAACGCTGCGAGTTTCGGCACGGAGCCGATGAGTAAGGTCACCGCGGTCGGCGCCCCCTGATAGACATCGGGTACCCACATCTGGAACGGTACGGCACCGAGCTTGAACGCCAGGCCGGCGACGATGAACACCAGCCCAAGGATGAGGACCGAACGATCCGGTACGCCATTCAGCAAGGCGGATGAGATCTGCGCGATATTCAGGCTGCCGGTCATGCCGTAGATCATGGACATGCCGTACAGCAGCATGCCGGAGGCCAGCGCACCCAGCACGAAATACTTCATCGCGGCTTCGGTTGCACGCGGATTGTCACGATCCAGCGCGACCAGGGAATAGAGGCATAGCGACAGCAATTCCAGCCCCATGTACAGGGTCAGGAAGTTCTGACCGGAGACCATGACCATCATGCCGGCCATGGCGAACAGCACCAGCGCGTAGAACTCGCCGCGGAACATGCCGCGCAACGCGATGTAATTGCGCGAGTACACCAGCAACACCGAAGTGCCGAGATAGATCATGAGCTTCAGCACATCCGCCATCGGGTCGTCGACGAACATGCCGCTGAATGCGTAACTGACGGAAGCCGTGTGGGTGCTGATGGTGATGAACGCGGCGCCCAGCAGGGTCAACTGCGAGAAGATATAGAGCAGGATGCGCGTATTGGACTTGAGGAACAGGTCCAGCAACAGGATCAGCATCGCCATCGAGAGCACGAAGATCTCGGGCAAGGCCGTCAGTAGATCGTATTGAATATTAGGCATGCGCTAAATTCCCGGGATCTTGCTCACGGCAAGATGCGATAACAGGTTGTTGACCGTCGCGTGCGTCAGCTCGGTGATCGGTTGCGGCCAGACGCCGAAGCCGATGACCAGGATCGCCAGCACCGAGAGGATGAGGAATTCACGTTTGTTCAAGTCCTTGAGCTCGGCCACATGCGGATTGGCGATCTCGCCATAGAACACGCGTTTCACCATCCACAAGGTATAGGCGGCACCGAAGATCAGCGTGGTCGCGGCAAGGAAGGCATACCAGAAGTTCTCCTGCAAGGCACCGAGGATGACCAGGAACTCGCCGACGAAGCCGGAAGTGCCAGGCAAGCCTGCATTCGCCATGGCGAACAAGACGGCGAAAGCGGCAAAGGTCGGCATGGTGTTGACGACACCGCCGTAATCGGCGATCTGGCGGCTATGCATGCGGTCGTAGAGGACGCCGACGCAGAGGAACATCGCGCCCGAGATGAACCCGTGCGAAATCATCTGCACCACCGCGCCTTCCATCCCCAGCGGATTGAAGATGAAGAAACCGAGCGTGACGAAACCCATGTGCGAGATCGAGGAATAGGCGATGAGCTTTTTCATGTCCTGCTGCACCAGTGCCACCAGCGCGATATAAACGATGGCGATCAGTGACAGCGCGACCATGAAACCGGAGAGGTACTGCGCGGCATCCGGCGCGATGGGCATGGCGAAGCGCAGGAAACTGTAGCCGCCCAGTTTGAGCATGATGGCCGCCAGCACCACGGAACCGCCAGTCGGCGCCTCCACGTGGGCGTCCGGCAGCCAGGTATGCACCGGCCACATCGGGATCTTGACCGCAAAGGCCATGAAGAACGCCAGGAAGATCAGGATCTGCACATCGAGCGGCAATGGCATGACGTAGTAATCGACGATCTCGAAGCTGTTGCTCTGATGGTAGAGGTAGATGAAGGCCACCAGCATTAGCAGCGAGCCGAGCAAGGTATAAAGGAAGAACTTGATGGTGGCATAGACCCGGTTCGGACCGCCCCAGATCCCGATGACTAGGAACATCGGGATCAGCATCGCTTCCCAGAACACGTAATAGAGGATGGCATCGAGCGCACTGAACACGCCGATCATGAGACCGGACATGATGAGGAATGCCGCATTGTACTGCGCCACGCGCTTCTCGATGACTTCCCAGCCGGCGATGACCACGATCACCGTGGTGAAACTGGTGAGCAGGATGAGCGGCACGGCGATACCGTCGACGCCGAGGTGGTAGTTGATGTTGAAGGCCGGGATCCAGTGGAACCCTTCCATGAACTGGAATCCGCCATCGGCGAAATTGAACCCGGTGTAGAGCGGGACGGTCACGGCAAAGCCGGCGATACTGCCGGCCAATGCCAGCCAGCGGGCGGCGCCGGCGTTCTTGTCACCCCCGGTGAACAGCACGAGGATGCCCGCGAGGATGGGTACCCAGATCGATAAGCTTAGGATCGGTAAGTCGGTCATTATTTTTTATACCTTCATGAAGAAGGTCAGGAACAGGAATGCGCCGATGATCATCGCGAACGCATAGTGATAGATCAGGCCCGATTGCAGATGGCGGATCACACCGGAGATGCGCCCGATGAGGCGCGCCGTGCCGTTGACGAAGAAGCCGTCGATGATCTTGACGTCGCCGGTTTGCCAGAGCTTGCCGCCCAGTAAGCGAGAGCCGCCGGCAAATACCTTGTCGTTGAAGCTATCGAAGCCGTACTTGTTGTCCAGGACGTTATAGATCGCGCTGCAACGGTGCTTGATCGCTGCCGGGATATCCGGGCGCTTCATGTAGAAGAACCAGGATAGCGCGACGCCCGCCAAGGCCAGCCAGAATGGCGCCGTCATGAGGCCATGCAGGGCCATGGCGCCGGCGCCGTGGAAGTGATGCGCCAGCTCCTGCATCACGGGGTGAGCTGCGTGATCGACATAGATGGCACTACCGAAGAAATCACCGAACAGCATCGGGCCGATGGCGACATAGCCGATGACCAGTGATGGGATGGCCAATGCGATCAAAGGTACCGTCACTACCCACGGCGATTCATGCGGCTTGTCGTTGGGGCCAAGGCCGTGATGCTCATCATGACCATGGTCGTCATCGTGATGCGCGTCGTGCGCATGATCGTGCTTGGCCTCCATCCATTTTTCCTTGCCGTGGAACACGAGGAAATACATGCGGAAGGAATAGAACGCCGTGACGAAGACGCCGGCCAGCACCGCGAAATAAGCGAACCCACTGCCCGGGATATGCGAGAACTTGGCGGCCTCGATGATGGAGTCCTTGGAGTAGAAACCGGAGAACAGCGGCGTCCCGATCAGCGCCAGCGAACCGATCAGCGAAGTGACCCAGGTGATCGGCATGTACTTGCGCAGGCCGCCCATGTTGCGGATATCCTGATCGTGGTGCATGCCCATGATGACGGAGCCGGCGCCGAGGAACAGCAAAGCCTTGAAGAACGCATGGGTCATCAGGTGAAAGATCGCGACCGAATAGGCCGAGACGCCCAGCGCTACCGTCATGTAACCGAGTTGGGACAAGGTAGAGTACGCCACCACGCGCTTGATGTCGTTCTGGATGATGCCGAGGAAGCCCATGAACAAGGCAGTGATGGCACCGATGACCAGCACGAAGGACAGCGCCGTGGTCGATAGCTCGAACAGGGGCGACATGCGCGCCACCATGAAGATGCCGGCCGTGACCATGGTCGCGGCATGGATCAGCGCGGAGATCGGGGTCGGGCCTTCCATCGAATCCGGTAGCCAGACATGCAGCGGCACCTGTGCCGATTTACCCATGGCGCCGATGAACAGCAGGATGCAGATGACGGTCATCAAGGACCAGTCGTAGCCGGGGATGATCTGTACGGTCGCATCGGCGAATTGCGGCGCGATGGAGAACACCGCGGCGTAATCCAGGCTGCCAAGGAAGAACAGCACCATGCCGATCCCGAGCAGGAAGCCGAAGTCACCGACGCGGTTGACCAGGAAAGCCTTGAGGTTGGCATAGATGGCGGTCGGACGTTTGTACCAGAACCCGATCAGCAGGTAGGACACGAGGCCCACCGCTTCCCAGCCGAAGAACAGCTGCATGAAGTTGTTGGCCATCACCAGCATCAGCATGGAGAAGGTGAACAGCGAGATGTAGCTGAAGAAGCGGCTGTAACCCGGGTCTTCCTGCATGTAGCCGATGGTGTAGATATGCACCATGAGCGAAACGAAGGTGACGACGATCATCATCACCGCCGTCAGTTTGTCGATGAGGAACCCGACTTCGAAACTCGTGCCGCCGCTGGTGAGCCAGGTATACACGGTGCCGTTGAAATAATGCCCCTGCATCACATCGGCGAACACGCAGGCCGACAGCGCGAACGAACCGGCGACGCCAAAGATGGTGATCCAGTGGGCGGAGGCGCGCGGCAAGGCGCGTCCGAACAGACCGACGATGGTCGCAGCGATCAGCGGCAGCAGCGGGACCAGCAGATAGATCTTTTGCATGGACGTCATCTGCTAGCCTTTCAGTTGGTCGAGGTCGTCGACGTTGATGGTCTTGAGGTTACGGAACAGCACCACCAGGATCGCCAGGCCGATCGCCGATTCGGCGGCCGCCACGGTCAGGATGAAGAACACGAACACCTGCCCTGCCGTATCGTTAAGATAATGCGAGAAGGCGATGAAATTGAGGTTCACCGCCAGCAGCATGAGCTCGATGGCCATGAGCAGGATGATGACGTTCTTGCGATTAAGGAAGATGCCGATGATGCTGATGGCAAACAGCAACGAGCCGAGGATCAGGTAATGCGAAAGACCGACCATTATCGCTGCTCCTTACTGTCGGTGGGCTCGGCCAATGGCGGCTCTACTTCGGCCGGCATACTGACGATACGGATACGGTCGGCACGCTTGACCTTGACCTGATCGGCCGGGTCGATGAACTTGGTGTCCTTGCGGTCACGCAGGGTCAACGCGATGGCGGCGACGATCGCCACCAGCAGGATGACGGCGGCCAGCTCGAACGTCAGCAGGTAATCGGTGTAGAGCACCCGTCCCAGTTCGGCCGTGTTGCTGTACCCCGCCGGATGGGGCGCAGGCGCGGAGACGCGCTCCACGCCGAAATGCTTGGTGCCGAGAATGAGGACCATCTCGATCGCCATCAGGATACCGACCGGCAAGGCTACCGGCAGGGACTCCCAGAAGCCTTCGCGCAATCTGTCGAGATTGATGTCTAGCATCATGACCACGAACAGGAACAGCACCATGACCGCGCCGACATAGACCAGCACCAGCGCAATGGCGAGGAATTCCGCCTCCAGCAGCAGCCAGATCCCGGCGGCGGTGAAGAACGCCAGCACCAGATACAGAGCCGCATGCACGGGGTTGCGTGCGGTGATCACACGCAAACCGGCGAACAGCAGGATGGCCGACAGGCTAAAGAAAATGACGTCCTGGAAACTCATCGGTATTTCGCATCCTCTGTACGGTCAGCCGCGATCTGCGCCTCATATTTGTCACCCACCGCCAGCAGCATCTCCTTGGTGTAGACCAGATCACCGCGGACTTCGCCGTGGTAATCGAAGATGCGCGTCTCGACGATGGAATCCACCGGACAGGACTCCTCGCACATGCCGCAGAAGATGCACTTGGTGAGATCGATGTCGTAACGGGTGGTACGGCGGGTGTTGTCTTCGCGCTGTTCGGATTCGATGGTGATGGCCATCGCCGGGCAGACGGCTTCACACAGCTTGCAAGCGATGCAGCGCTCTTCGCCGTTCGGGTAACGACGCAAGGCATGCAGGCCACGGAAACGTGGCGATTGCGGCGTCTTTTCTTCGGGGAATTGCACCGTGATCTTGCGCGCGAAGAAGTAACGGCCGGTCAGGGCCAGGCCCTTCAGCAGTTCGACCAGCATCAGGCTGGAGAGTACGGTTCTGATCTTGCTCAGCATGTGTCTCTATCCTTAGTGGAACAGGTAAGCCCAGCGGGTCTGCATGAACGCGCCGACCACCACGATCCATACCAGCGTGATCGGGATGAACACCTTCCAGCCCAGACGCATGATCTGGTCATAGCGATAGCGCGGGAAGGTGGCACGGAACCAGAGGAAACAGAACAGCAGGAACCCGACCTTGAGCAACAGCCAGATGAACCCGGGGATCCAGGTGAAGGGCGCCACATCGAACAATGGTTGCCAGCCGCCCAGGAACATCACGGCAGCCAACACCGAGACCAGCATCATATTGGCGTATTCGGCCAGGAAGAACACGGCGAAGGCCATGCCCGAGTATTCGACGTGGAAACCGGCGACGATCTCGGACTCGCCTTCGGCGACGTCGAACGGGGCGCGGTTGGTCTCGGCCACGGCGCTGATGAAATAGACGATGAACAGCGGGAACAGCGGCCACAGGTACCACTGATGCAAGCCGCCCGCCTGCGCCACGACGATCTTGCCCAGATTGAGGCTGCCGGCGGACATGAGGACCCCCACCAGCGCGAAGCCCATGGCGATCTCATAAGAGACGATCTGGGCCGCGGAACGCAGGGAACCGAGGAAGGCATATTTGGAGTTGGACGCCCAGCCGGCGATGATGACGCCATAGACCGCGACCGAGGTCATCGCCAGGATATAGAGCAGACCGGCGTCGATATCCGCAAGGATCAGCTCCGCGTCGAACGGCACCACCGCCCAGGCAGCGAACGCAGGAGCGATGGCCAGCACCGGCCCCAATAGGAACAGCGCCTTGTTCGACGCCGTGGGGATGATGATCTCCTTGGTCAGCAGCTTGAGGCCGTCAGCGATCGGCTGCAACAAGCCGAAGTAGCCGACGCGGTTCGGCCCGATCCGGACCTGCATGAAGCCGATGACCTTACGCTCCGCCAGGGTCAGGTAAGCCACCGCACCCATCAGCGGCGCGACGATGGCGACGATCTTGATGAGGGTCCAGGCAGTGAGTTGCACCTCCGGCCAATAGCTGCCGAACAGCTGCGCGAAGAATTCCATCATGCAGCGACCTCGGCTTCGATCTTCTCGACGGTGATGTCGCCCATCAGTTCGCCGAGGCTGGCGGTGATAGGACTTGCGGCGTGCACACGGACACAGCCCATGGCCACATGGTTGTCGATGCGTACCGGCAGCACGACACTGCCCTCACCTTGCCTGACCAGCACCGAATCCCCTGCCGCGAGTCCAAGCGCCTCGGCCTGCCGCGCATGCATACGTGCCATGGGCTTGATGTTGTACTTGGTCTTTTGCAGCGGCGGCGACCGTCTGACGATAGGGTCGGCCTGGTACTGCGGCACTTCACCGATACGCTGCAAGCCGTCGGACTTGATCTTGACTTCGATCTCGACCAGTTCCTTCAGGTTGTTGTTGAGGCTGCGCCAGACGACATTGGAAGGCTTCTCGCCGCCGAAGATGGCGTTCTTCACCGCTTCGCTGCTGTCGTAATCGAAACCGGCAAGGCCCAGGGTGTTACCGAGGACGCGCAGGACTTTCCAGCCCGGACGGCATTCGCCCAAGGGCTTGGTCACGGCGGTGAAACTCTGTACACGCCCTTCCATGCTCATGAGGGTGCCGGAAGTCTCTGTGAACGGGGCGATCGGCAATAGCACATCGGCATCTTCCAGCGCTTCCGATCGGTACATGGTCAAAGCCACCACGCATTCCGCCTGCTGCATGGCATGGCGGGCCGCGGCACCGTTATGGCAATCGAGCTCCGGCTCCAGATTGACCAGCAGGTAAGCCTTGCGTGGGATCTCCAGCATGGCGCGCGCATGCATGCCCTGCGGCCCGGGCATGACGCCCATCAGGTGCTGGCCGGTGTTGTTGGCACCGGCAGGGATCAGGCCCAGGATGGCGCCACTGATGCCGGCGATGGCTTCTGCCAGACTGAACATCTCGGTGAAACGAGGATCGTTGAGCGCGATATTGCCGACGAAGATGCCCGTCTTCGGGGAGATGAGGTCGTACAGTTTGCCCATACCGACCAGACTCTCGGCGATGGCCTGGGTGTTCTCGCGCACCCGGATATCTTCAAGCAGTTTATTGAGCGAGGTCGGCAGGCGCAGCGATAGCTTCTGCAGGCCGGACATCGCCTTCAGGACTTGCGCCAGCACGTTGACCATGTCGTTCGGACGCACGATGACCTTGTGCGCGATCTTCATCAGCGGGTCGTTATCCAGCGGGCTGATGATGCAGAGTTCGGCCCCGTTGGCGACCGCCTTGCGGATGCGGTGCGTCAGCAGCGGATGTTCGTTGCGCAGGTTGGAGCCGATGATCAGGATGCGGTCCATCTCTTCCAGATCGGGAATGTTGCAGCCCATCCACGGGGTACCGAGGCGTTTGCCGTCCAGACGGAAATCGGTCTGGCGGATCCGGTAATCGATATTCTGTGAACCGAGGCCCTCGGCGATCTTCTTCGCCAGATAACCTTCTTCCATCGTGCTGTTGGGCGACACCAGTACGCCCAGGGCATCGCCACCATGTTCGTTGGTGATGTCCTTGAGCTGGCCGGCGGCGAATTCCAGAGCGGTCTTCCAGTCGGTCTCCTGCCATTCGCCGTTGTGCTTGATCATCGGCACCTTGAGGCGATCGGCACTGTTCAGGCCTTCGTAGGAGAAGCGGTCGCGGTCGGAGAGCCAGCATTCGTTGATGCTTTCCTTTTCGCGCGGCAGTACGCGCATGACCTTGCCGTCCTTGACGTGGACCTCGATCTGCGAACCCAGGCCATCATGCGGTGCGATGGATGGACGGCGGGTCAATTCCCAACTGCGCGCCGAGTAGCGGAACGGCTTGCTGGTCAACGCACCGACCGGGCACAGGTCGATGATGTTGCCGGACAGTTCGGAATCGACGCTCTTGTCGACGTACGCAGTGATCTCGGCGTGCTCGCCTCGGTTGATGAGGCCCAGCTCCATCATGCCGCCCACTTCCTTGAGGAAGCGGACGCAGCGCGTGCACTGGATGCAACGCGTCATGTCGGTGGAGACCAGGGGCCCGATGTTCTTGTTGAGGACGACGCGCTTCTCTTCGGTGTAGCGAGAAGCGGGCGCACCATAGGCGACAGCGATATCCTGCAGGTCACACTCCCCGCCCTGATCGCAGATCGGGCAGTCCAGCGGGTGGTTGATCAGCAGGAACTCCATCACACTCTTCTGCGCTTCTACCGCGGCCTTGGAGCGCGTGAAGATCCTCATGCCGTCGGCCACCGGGGTCGCACAGGCCGGCAGCGGTTTGGCGAATTTCTCGACCTGCACCAGGCACATGCGGCAGTTGGCGGCGACCGACAGTTTCTTGTGATAACAGAAACGCGGGATCGGGATGCCGAGCTGATCCGCCGCATCGATGATGGTCGTACCGTGATCGACTTCGACTGGCTTGCCGTCTATCTCTACTTTTAACATCAGGCTTCCACCGTTTCTTTCTGCAAGCTATCCGCCGTCACGCCATCCTCGACCATGCTGCGGCCATGCAGGATGTAATACTCGAACTCGGGACGGAAATGCTTGATGAAGCTCAGGACCGGTGTCGCAGCGGCATCCCCCAGCGCACAGATGGTACGACCGGAGATGTTGCCACTGACGTCGGTCAGCAGGTCGAGGTCTTCCATGCGACCCTGGCCGTTGGTGATGCGGTTGATCACGCGATAGAGCCAGCCCGTGCCTTCGCGGCAAGGCGTACATTGACCGCAGGATTCCTCGAAGAAGAAATACGACAATCGCTTGAGCGTCTTCACCATACAGGTGGTCTCGTCCATGATGATCATGGAACCAGCGCCCAGGCTGGAGCCTGCCTTGGAGAGGCCGTCATAGTCCAGCGTCGCGCCGAGGATCGCCGATGCCGGCATCACCGCGGTCGAGGGGCCGCCGGGGATCACGGCCTTGAGCTTGCGACCTTTCCAGATACCGCCCACCATCTCCAGCAGTTCGGTGAAGGGCATGCCCATCCGCACTTCGTAATTTCCGGGTTTCTCGATATGTCCGGAGACCGAGAATATCTTGGTCCCGCCGGAGTTGGGGACACCCAGCTCCTGGAACGCCAACCCTCCATGCTCGAGGATCCACGGGATGGAGGCGTAAGACTCCGTGTTGTTGACGTTGGTCGGTTTGCCGAAGACGCCATAGCTTGCCGGGAATGGCGGCTTGAAGCGCGGCTGGCCCTTTTTGCCTTCGATCGATTCGATCAGCGCGGTCTCTTCGCCGCAGATATAAGCACCGTATCCATGCACCGCATGCAGGTCGAAACTGAAATTGGTCCCGAACAGGTTCTCGCCCAGGAAGCCGGCCTTGCGGGCTTCGGCCAGCGCCTCTTCGAAGACCTCATAGTCTTCCCAGATCTCGCCATGGATATAGTTGTAACCGACCCGTGCACCGAGCGTGTAGGCGGCGATGGCCATGCCTTCGATCAACTGGTGGGGGTTGTAACGGATGATGTCACGGTCTTTGAACGTGCCGGGTTCACCCTCGTCGGTATTGCAGACCAGATACTTGGTGCCGTCGTAGTAACGCGGCATGAAGCTCCATTTGAGGCCGGTCGGGAATCCTGCGCCGCCTCGTCCACGCAGGTTGGACAGCTTGACCTGGGTGATGATGTCGGTGGCTTTCACCTTCTCGGTGACGATGCGTTTCAATTGCGCGTAACCACCCAGCTTGACGTACGTGTCCAGCGTATGGGGCTGCGGTTCCTTGATGGTGCGCAAGGTCACCAGCGTCTGCTTGTCGAGATTGTGTGCGATGACTGGCTTGTGGGTCGCCATTATTCCAGCTCCTCCAAAATCGCATCGACCTTTTCCGGCGTCAGGAATTCGCACATCCGCGTGTTATTGATATGGAACAGTGGTGCGCCGCCGCATGTGCCCATGCACTCGCCCTCTTTCAGCGTGAACTTGCCGTCCGCGGTGGTCTCGTTGAAACCGATACCCAGCTTCTTGTTCAGGTGTTCGACGATGGTGTCGGAGTCGCGCAACATGCAAGAGATGTTGGTACACACCGTGATCTTGTATTTGCCGATCGGCTCCAGTTCGTACATGTTGTAGAAGCTGGCGACTTCGAGGGCCGCGATAGCCGGGATGCCAAGGTAATCCGCGACCCAGGCGATGGTCTCCTTGGAGAGCCAGCCCTTCTCGGTCTGCGCGATGCGCAACGCCGACATGACCGCGGCCTGGCGGTTCTCCGCCGGGTACTTGGTCAGCTCGTATTCGATCTTGGCGATTGATTCAGCGGACAGCATACATTCAGTTCCCACTTCGGATGAGCGAGTATTTCGCGTCGAGACGCGGCACCAGCTTGCGCGCAACCGGAGCATACAAAGCGGTATGTGAGGATTGCGCGTGAGCGAGCAACAAAGTATCGATGTGAAAGACGATACTCATCGGTCGATTTCCCCGAAAACAATGTCTTGCGTCCCTATGATCGCCACCAGATCAGCGATCATGTGGCCACGGGTCATCTCGTCGAGGGCTGCGAGATGCGGAAAGCCTGGCGCACGGATCTTGAGCCGATAGGGCTTGTTGGCACCGTCGGAGATCAGGTAGATACCGAACTCGCCCTTGGGATGCTCGACCGCCGCGTACGCTTCACCAGCAGGGATGTGGAACCCTTCGGTGAACAGCTTGAAATGGTGGATCAAGGCTTCCATGTCCTGCTTCATGCCTTCGCGGTTCGGTGGCGCGACCTTGGTATTGTCGGTGATGACCGGCCCCGGGTTCTTGCGCAGCCAGTCGATGCACTGCTTGATGATGCGATTCGACTGGCGCATCTCCTCGATACGGACCAGATAACGGTCGTAGCAATCGCCGTTGACGCCGACCGGGATATCGAAATCCAGCTTGTCGTAGACCTCATAGGGTTGTTTCTTGCGCAGGTCCCAGGCGAAGCCGGAACCACGGATCATCGGACCGCTCAAGCCCAGAGCCAATGCGCGCTCAGGCGATACCACGCCGATACCGACGGTACGTTGTTTCCAGATACGGTTGTCGGTGAGCAAGGTCTCATATTCGTCGACATAGCCGGGGAAGCGGTTGGTGAAATCCTCAATGAAGTCGAGCAATGAACCCTGGCGGTTCTCGTTCAGCCGCTTGACGTCGGCTTTGCTGCGCAATGGCGATTCATCGTATTGCGGCATGCGGCCCGGCAGATCGCGATAGACACCGCCCGGACGGTAGTAAGCCGCGTGCATGCGCGCACCGGAGACCGCTTCATAGCAATCGAACAAGTCTTCGCGTTCGCGGAAAGCGTAGAGGAACACCGTCATGGCGCCGACGTCCAGCGCATGCGCGCCGAGCCAAAGCAGGTGGTTCAGTACGCGGGTGATCTCGTCGAACATCACACGGATGTACTGCGCACGGATCGGCACATCGAGCCCCAGCAACTTCTCGATCGCCATCACATAAGCGTGTTCGTTGGACATCATGGACACATAGTCCAGGCGGTCCATGTAAGGCACCGATTGCAGGTAAGTGCGGTTCTCCGCCAGTTTCTCGGTCGCGCGGTGTAGCAGGCCGATGTGCGGGTCAGCGCGCTGGATGACTTCACCGTCCAGTTCCAGCACGAGGCGCAGCACGCCGTGCGCCGCTGGGTGCTGCGGGCCGAAGTTCATGGTGTAGTTACGGATCTCAGCCATTGCGGAAGCCTTCGTCGTGGAACCCTTCCTCACGAATGACGCGGGGTACGTTGTTACGTGGATCGATGGTCACGGGCTGATAGATGACACGCTGCTGTTCCGGGTCGTATCGCATCTCGACATTGCCGATCATGGGGAAATCCTTGCGGAACGGGTGGCCGACGAAACCGTAATCCGTGAGCAGGCGACGCAGATCCGGATGGCCCTCGAACATGATGCCGTAGAGGTCGAACGCCTCGCGCTCGAACCAGTTGGCGGCGGGCCAGAGATCGACCACGGTGGAGAGCACCGGGAAATCCTCGTCCGCGGCGAACACGCGCAGACGAACACGCTGGTTCAGGCTGACCGAGAGGAAGTGGTAGACCACCGCGAAACGCAAACCGGTCCAGGTGCCTTCGCCATAATCGGCATAATCCACACCGCACAGATCGATCAGCTGTTCGAATTTGAGATCCGCATGGTCACGCAGCGTCTGGCAAACCGCCAACAAAGCCGACGCTTTGCATTCGATCGTGATCTCGCCGACAGCGGAGGACAACCCGGACAGCTTGTCACCCAGCGCAAGCTTGAGGTTCTCTTCGAGTTTCTTTAGTCGGGCGCTCATGGATGTGTCTTCTTAGCGGGCGATGGTGTTGGTGCGCTTGATCTTGTTCTGCAACTGGATGATGCCGTAGAGCAGGGCTTCGGCCGTCGGCGGACAACCGGGCACATAGACATCGACCGGCACGATGCGGTCGCATCCGCGCACCACAGCGTAAGAGTAGTGATAATAGCCGCCACCGTTGGCGCAGGAACCCATGGAGATGACCCAGCGCGGCTCGGCCATCTGGTCGTAGACCTTGCGCAAGGCGGGGGCCATCTTGTTCACCAGCGTACCGGCGACGATCATCACGTCAGACTGGCGGGGGCTGGGGCGGAACACCACACCGAAGCGGTCCAAGTCATAGCGCGATGCCCCGGCATGCATCATCTCGACTGCACAGCAGGCGAGACCGAAGGTCATCGGCCAGAGCGAACCGGTACGGGTGTAATTAATCACCGTATCCAGCGTGGTGGTGACGAAGCCTTTTTCGAGATGACCTTCTAGACTCATATCAGCACCTTCAAAACAGCGGCATTGAATTTACCCGATGCTGAGGTCAGCGCCTCAATCAACGTTCTCGACATATCGAAATCGGTGTTTCGGCGCTCCAACATCGCCCACGGACGTGCGCATCCCGCGCTGTGCGCGTGAACCTGCTTACTGCTCTCGATGTTTACTCCCACTCCAGCGCTCCTTTCATCCATTCATAGATGAAGCCGACCACCAGGATCGCGAGGAACACCATCATGGCGAGAAAGCCGAACAGGCCGATCTCTTCCAGGACGACGGCCCATGGGAAAAGGAATGCGATCTCAAGGTCGAACAGGATGAACAGGATGGCGACGAGGTAATAGCGCACGTCGAATTTCATGCGGGCGTCTTCGAAGGCCTCGAAGCCGCATTCATAGGGAGAGTTTTTTTCGGCGTCTGGTCGGTTGGGCGCGACCAGCTTACCAAGGACAATAGGGGCTACGCCGACGGCTAGGCCGACCAGAATGAACAGCAAGATTGGAAAGTAATTTTCCAGCACGTCCAGACCCCAGTTGCCAGCTTCGTTGCTGGCGAGTTATTAATTTGGTGCCGACGATGAGACTCGAACTCATACGACTTTCGTCACTACCCCCTCAAGATAGCGTGTCTACCAATTCCACCACGTCGGCATGCGTCGGGGCTGCTTAACCCCATTTACTCGGTTTTTATTGCGGCACATCCTTGGCGTTGGATGGCTCTGCAGGCTTGGCTTCCTGTTTTTCAGCAGGTTGCGAAGAGGTTGTAGCCGCATTGTCTTGCAGCTTGATGACACTGGATTGCTCACCACGATGACCGCCGATATAGGCGAGCGTCATGCTGGTTGCAAAGAAGACTGCCACAAAGATAGCCGTAGCACGGCTCAAAAAGTTGGAAGAACCACTGACGCCGAACAGGCTACCAGAGGCGCCGCTACCGAATGCCGCCCCCATGTCCGCGCCTTTACCATGCTGCAACAGCACCAGACCAATCACGCCCAGTGCCGCGAGCACGTGTACTACCATGACCAAAGTTTCCATTTTCCCCTGCATCTCCCTGCTTGCAAGCCATCAGGCGCAAGCAGCGCGACAAATTTCTTCAAAATCGCCAGCTCTCAAAGAGCATTTACCGACCAGCCCACCGTCGATATCCGGCATAGCTAATAATTGTGACGCATTTGAGGGTTTTACGCTACCCCCATAGATGATTCTTACGCTATTCGCGGCCTTCGGATTGAGGGCCTTGATACGGTCCCGAATGAAGGCGTGCGCGGCTTGCGCCTGATCCGGCGTGGCCGACTTGCCGGTGCCGATCGCCCAGACCGGTTCATAGGCGACGACCGCCTCATGCAGCAACTCGCCCTCCGCTACAGACAACACCGCATCGAGCTGGTTCGCGATCGAATATTCCATCACGCCAGCCTCGCGCTCCCCAAGAGTCTCACCGATACAAAGGATAGGGGTGATACCGAAGGCCTTGGCCAAAGCGAACTTGGCCGCGATGTTGACATCGCTCTCGCATAGGGCGGAGCTACGTTCAGAATGGCCGACGATCACGTAACGTGCGCCAAAATCCTGCAGCATGGCCGCGCTGACTTCCCCGGTGTAGGCCCCCTCCTCGTGCTTGGCCAGGTTCTGGGCGCCCCAGCTGACATTGCTGCCCTGGAGGATAGCTTGCGCCTGGAACAAATAGGGGTAGGGAACGCAGATCGCGAAATCCGCATCCTTGAGCGGTTCCAGATGATCCCTGGCGGATTCCAGCAAGGCCTTGTTCTTGGCAAGGTTGCCGTTCATCTTCCAGTTAGCGACTACCAGCTTGCGACGCATCGATCGGGCTCTTATATAGTGATGTCAGGTTACGGGTTGCCAGTGACGCAGCGAGAGCTGCACTGACTGTGCGCCATTATACTGGTTAGTTTGCAGTTGATAGACGACCTCTACGTCTTGAGGCAGGAACTCCTGCTGCTGGAAGTAGATCGCATCGAAACGCCTGCCCTGCTTTTCCAGCGTCAGCTTCAGGTGCCGCTCACCGACGATACGCTGATCCACGACACGGAACCGGTCACTGAACGACGGTTGGGGGAATCCCTGCCCCCAGACCTGGCGCTCGATGGCACAGGCGGTCTCCCACCCCATCTCGTGGCTATCCAGCGCGCCATCCGTCTCGATCAGGGACTCGAGGTCCGCCGGACTCAGTAATTCGCGGACGACCGTCTCGAACTGGTTGACGAACGCCTCAAGATCCCGTTCGCGAATGGAAAGGCCTGCCGCCATCGCGTGTCCGCCGAAGCGGAGAATGAGGTCAGGCGAGCGCTTGGACACCAGGTCCAGCGCATCGCGCAGATGCAGGCCGCTGATGGAGCGCCCCGACCCCTTGAGCACGCCATCGCCGGCATCGGCGAAAGCGATGACCGGGCGGTGGTAACGCTCCTTGAGACGGGACGCCAGGATGCCGATCACCCCCTGATGCCAGTCCGCGTCGTAGAGGCTCAAGCTGTAGCGATCCGCCACTTCGATCTCCGCCAGCGTGGCCAAGGCGGCTTCATGCATGCCCGCCTCGATGTTGCGGCGCTCCAGATTCAATGTGTGCAACGCTTGCGCCAACCGCTGCGCCTGCTCCGGGTCGTCTTCCAGCAGGCACTGGATGCCGAGCGACATGTCATCGAGCCGCCCTGCGGCATTGAGCCGCGGTCCGACGGAGAAGCCGAGATCCTGGGCGCCAGCTCGATTGGGGTCACGGCCGGCCAGGCGCATCAAGGCCGGGATCGCCGGGCAACATTTGCCCGCGCGGATGCGCCGCAATCCCTGCTCGACCAGGATGCGATTGTTCTCGTCGAGCTTGACCAGGTCGGCGACCGTTCCCAGCGCCACCAGGTCCAGCAGCTCGGTCAGGTTGGGTTCGGCCTTCACTGCGAAAGCGCCACGTTCACGCAGCTCCGCGCGCAAGGCAAGCAAGGCATAGAACATGACGCCCACGCCTGCCAGGTGCTTGCTGGGAAAATCGCAGCCGCGCTGGTTGGGGTTCAGGATGCACGCGGCGTCAGGGGTCTCGTCACCCGGCAAGTGGTGATCCGTGACCAGCACCGGAATGCCGAGTGCATTAGCTGCGCGCACCCCCTCGACACTGGCGATGCCGTTATCGACGGTGATGATGATGTCCGGTTGCCGTGTCGCGGCGAGCGCGACGATCTCGGGTGTCAGCCCATAGCCATACTCGAAGCGATTCGGCACCAGGAAGTCCACGGTGGCACCCAGACTCCTTAACCCACGCACGCCTACGGCGGTCGCGGTGGCGCCATCCGCATCGTAATCCCCGATGATCAAGAGCCGCTTGCCTTGCTCGATGGCATCGGCCAACAACCTTGCCATGGTGACGTTGTGGGTCAGTTTGTCCGGCGCGATCAACCCGCTCAGGCTCGCTTCGAGCTCCGTCATATTGCGGATGCCACGGGCGGCGAGCACGCGCGCCAGCGCTTCGGGCAAGCCTGCCGCAATGAGGGCCTCGGCAGAGGTAGGGTCGTATGGACGTTG
>CBFGLF010000026.1:0-18903 GCA_965649545.1 uncultured Methylotenera sp. | reverse complement strand
TGCCTGCGCTGCAAACGGTGCTGGGCAACATCATGTCGCACAAGGTGGATTACGCGGACCTGTATTTCCAGTACAGCCGCTCGGAGAGCTGGGGGCTGGAAGAAGGTCAGGTGAAATCCGGTAACTTCAGCATCGACCAGGGTGTCGGTGTGCGTGCCGTGAGTGGCGAGAAGACGGCTTTCGCGTATTCCGATGATATCCACCTCTCCGCGCTGGAAGAGGCCGCGAACGCCACGCGCGCCATCGCCGCCCTCGGCAACGAGCAGGCCGGGCAGATCGTGCAACGTGTGGAAGCGCCACAACTGTACCTGCCGCAAGACCCGATCGCTTCGCTCAGCGCGGATGCGAAGGTGAAGCTGCTGGAACGTCTGGAAGCGTTCGCCCGCAAGGCCGACCCGCGTGTGATCCAGGTGATGGCCTCCATCGCCGGCGAATACGAAGTGGTCATGGTCGCGCGTCACGATGGCGTGATGGCGGCCGATGTGCGCCCGCTGGTGCGCCTCTCGATCCAGGTGATCGCCGAGCAGGATGGCCGCCGCGAACAGGGTTCCGCCGGCGGTGGCGGTCGCTTCGATTACAGTTATTTCACCGATACCGTGTTGCAGGACTACGCCAAGAAGGCCGTGCACCAGGCTCTGGTAAACCTCGACGCGCGCCCTGCGCCAGCCGGTAGTATGACCGTAGTGTTGGGCGCAGGCTGGCCCGGCATCCTGTTGCATGAGGCGATCGGCCACGGTCTGGAAGGCGATTTCAACCGCAAGGGCAGCTCCGCGTTCAGTAACGCCATCGGCCAGCAAGTCGCGGCCCGCGGCCTGACCGTGGTGGACGACGGCACCATCGCCGACCGCCGCGGTTCGCTCAACATCGACGACGAAGGCAACCCGACCCAGCGTACCGTGCTCATCGAGGACGGCATCCTCAAGGGTTACATCCAGGACAGCCTCAACGCGCGGCTCATGGGCATGCCGATCACCGGCAACGCGCGCCGCGAATCCTATGCGCACATCCCCATGCCGCGCATGACCAACACCTACATGCTGAACGGCAATATGCCGCCGGAAGAGATCATCAAGTCGGTGAAGAAGGGCCTGTATGCCGCGAATTTCGGCGGCGGCCAGGTCGATATCACGAGCGGCAAATTCGTGTTCTCCGCGGCGGAAGCCTGGATGATCGAAGACGGCAAGCTGACCTACCCGGTCAAGGGTGCGACCCTGATCGGCAACGGTCCGGATGTGCTGAAGCGCGTCTCCATGATCGGCAACGACATGGCGCTCGATTCCGGCGTCGGCACCTGCGGCAAGGAAGGCCAAAGCGTGCCGGTCGGCGTCGGCCAGCCGACATTACGCATCGACGGCTTGACGGTGGGCGGAACCGTTTAATATGATGGTGCTGGAGTTACCGCTCCAACAAGGAAACATGGAAGTCCCTCTTTAAGAAAGGAACCGAAATGGCTGCACCTAAAGCGACAACCGAAGCAAAGAAACCAGCACCCGCGAAGAAACCTGCCGCTGCAAAAAAACCCGCAGCAACCAAAGCCAAAGCCGCCGCTGTGAAAGCCCCGGCAAAGAAAGTAGCCGCTCCCAAGAAGCCGGCTGCTGCCAAGAAGCCCGCCGCCAAAAAAGCCGCAGCACCGAAGAAGGCCGCTGGCAAACCCAACAAGATCAGTCCGGAAGAGCGTTATCGCATGGTGGAAGTCGCAGCCTACTTCCTCGCCGAGCGTAACGGTTTCGCCGGAAGCCCCGTCGGTTACTGGACGGCAGCGGAAGCGCAGATCGCCAAGCTGCTGGGTAAGTGACCTGCGAGTAAGCCTCGGCGAATAGCCGAACTCAAGGCAGGCTAGCCCTGCCAGCTGCCGCCATTTCCGCATAGCCGCCGCCTACGGGCAGCGGCTATAATAGCTTGTTCACTCACAAAATAATGGCAGCACCCGATGCAGTTTTCCCTGCCGATCCCGGCACCCGGTCAATCCCAAAAAAGCAAACCCCTAGCAGCAGGCACCGATAGCCTGGCGTTGGCGCAACTTGCCATGACCCTCTGTGGCGGCAAGGAACGCAAACCGCTCGCCATCATCACCGCCAATGCCTTCGAGGCCCAGCGCCTGCTGGACGAGATGCCGTGGTTCGCGCCTTCGCTGAAGATCCACCTGCTGCCGGATTGGGAGACGCTGCCTTACGACCATTTCTCGCCCCACCCGGACCTGATCTCGGAACGGCTGGCGACGCTGTACCAGATCACCCAGAACAGTTGCGACGTGATCATCGTGCCGGCAGGTACAGCGTTACTGCGGTTACCCGCGCAATCCTACCTGGCCGCCAATACCTTCATGCTGAAGAAAGGCCAGAAGCTCGACCTCGAAGCCATGCGCAAGCAATGCGCGGAAGCCGGTTACCACCATGTGAGCCAGGTCATGAGCCCGGGCGAGTTCAGTGTACGCGGCGGCCTGGTCGACCTGTTCCCCATGGGTAGCGCCTTGCCCTATCGTCTCGACCTGTTCGATGACGAGATCGAGAGCATCCGCACCTTCGATGTCGACACCCAACGCAGCCTCTATCCGGTCGGCGAGATCCGTCTGCTGCCAGCGCGCGAATTCCCGCTGGACGACAAGGGTATCTCCTTGTTCCGTCAGCAATTCCGAGAAGTGTTCGAAGGCGACCCTTCGCGTAGCCGCATCTACAAGGATGTCAGCAAAGGCATCGCCAGCGGCGGCATCGAATGGTACCTGCCGTTGTTCTTCGAGAAGACCGCCACCCTGTTCGACTACCTGCCGCAGGATGCGGTGTTGTGCATGCACGGCGACCTCGACCACGCGGCCCAGGTGTTCCTGGCGGAGACGCAATCGCGCTATCGTTTGCTGGCGCACGACCCGGAACGGCCGATCCTCAAACCAGAACAACTGCTGATCAAGACCGACGAGTTCTTCGCGCAGACCCATGACTATGCGCGCATCGTGCTATCGACCGTGAGCAGCGACCAGGCCCTGCCACCCCTCGATATCGAGCGCCGTGCGGAAAACCCTTTGCACAAACTCCAGGACTTCCTGAAGACCCACAAGGGCCGCACCCTGATCCTCGCCGAGAGTCTGGGGCGCCGCGAAACCATCAGCCAGTTGCTGGCGGACCATGGCCTACACCCTGCCCTGACCGAATCCTGGGACGCCTTCAATGCCGGCGACGACAGCTTCATGCTGGGCATCGCCCCGCTGCATCGCGGCTTCCTCGCATCTGCCGAAGGCCGTTCCAAACTGGCGGTCATCACCGAGGCTGAACTGTATGCCGCCACCGTGCGCCAGCAGCGCCGCCGCGACAAGGACCGCATGCGCTCGACCGAGGGCATGCTCAAGGATCTGTCCGAGCTGCGCGAGAACGACCCCGTGGTGCATGAACAGCATGGCGTCGGTCGTTACCGTGGACTGATCAACCTGGATTTCGGTGAGGGCGAGACCGAGTTCCTGCTGCTGGAATACGCGGGCGACGACAAACTGTATGTACCCGTGTCGCAACTCTTCCTCATCTCGCGTTACTCGGGCGGTCCGCCGGAGTCGGCGCCTTTGCATCGCCTGGGCAGCGGTCATTGGGAAAAGGCCAAGAAAAAGGCGCTCAAGCAGATCCGCGACACCGCGGCCGAACTGCTTAACCTGTATGCGCAACGTGCCGCGCGCCGTGGACATTCGTTCAAGCTCTCGTTGCAGGATTACGAGACCTTCGCCGAAGGCTTCCCCTTCGAGGAGACGCCGGATCAACTCTCCGCCATCGAAGCCGTCATCGAGGATATGCAGTCAGGCCGGCCGATGGATCGTCTGGTCTGCGGCGATGTCGGTTTCGGCAAGACCGAAGTCGCGCTGCGGGCCGCCTTCGTCGCCGTCATGGGCGGGCGTCAGGTGGCCGTGCTGGTGCCCACCACCCTGCTCGCCGAACAGCATTACAACAATTTCACCGACCGTTTCGCCGAATGGCCGATCAAGATCGCCGAGATCTCGCGCTTCCGCACCGCCAAGGAACAGGCCGAGGCCATCAAGGGCCTGCAGGAAGGCAATATCGACATCATCATCGGCACCCATCGCCTGATCCAGAAAGATGTCAAATTCAAGAACCTGGGCCTGGTGATCCTAGACGAGGAACACCGGTTCGGCGTCCGCCAGAAAGAACAACTGAAGGCCATGCGCGCCGAAGTGGACGTGCTGACGCTCACCGCGACGCCGATCCCGCGCACCTTGTCGATGGCGATGGAAGGCCTGCGCGAGTTCTCGGTCATCGCCACGCCGCCGCAGAAGCGCCTGGCGATCAAGACCTTCCATGCCGATTACTCCGAAGGCATCATCCGCGAAGCGGCGATGCGGGAATTCAAGCGTGGCGGCCAGGTGTACTTCCTGCATAACGAAGTCGACACCATCCATTCCATGCGCGAGAAACTGGAACGTATCCTGCCGGAAGCGCGGATCGGTATCGCCCACGGCCAGTTGCGCGAGCGCGAGCTGGAACATGTGATGCGCGATTTCTACCATCAGCGCTTCAATCTGCTGCTGTGCACGACCATCATCGAGACCGGCATCGACGTGCCGACTGCCAACACCATCATCATGAACAAGGCCGATATGTTCGGTCTGGCGCAGCTGCATCAGTTGCGTGGTCGCGTCGGTCGCTCGCACCACCAGGCTTATGCCTACCTGCTGACCGACCCCGACCGTAACATCACGCCGCAGGCACAGAAGCGCCTCGACGCCATCCAGCTGCTGGAAGACCTGGGCGCAGGCTTCCATCTGGCGATGCACGACCTGGAGATCCGCGGCGCGGGCGAATTGCTGGGGGATTCGCAATCCGGCGAGATGCAGGAGATCGGGTTCTCGCTCTATGCCGATATGCTCAACCATGCCGTCAAGCAGCTCAAGGCGGGCAAGGAACCGGACATCAACGCACCGCTGGGCGTCACCACCGAGATCAACCTGCACACCCCGGCGCTGCTACCCAACGATTACTGCCCGGATGTGCACGAACGACTGGTGCTCTACAAGCGCCTCGCCAACTGCACCGACGACGACCAGCTCGACACCCTGCAGGAAGAACTCATCGACCGTTTCGGCCTGTTGCCGGAACAAGGCGAAGCCCTCATGGCATGCCACCGCCTGCGTGTCGCCGCCAAGCCGCTGGACATCCTCAAGATCGACGCCAGCGACAATGCCATCCAGCTGCAATTCAATCCCAAGGCCGATCTCGACCCCGCTAAGCTCATCGGACTATTGCAGCGCGACCGCCGCTGCCGTATGAATGGGCCTGATAAATTGCGTGTCACGGTGCAACTGCACGATATCAATCATCGGGCGGAATTCACCAAGGCACTTCTCAAAGAGTTCATTTGAAGCAAAGGATTTAGCTAATGCTGGAAAAGATCATCACCATCGTCGCGCTCTGGATCATGGGCGTCATCTCCACCATGGGTTACGGCGGCATCGTATTGCTCATGGCCATCGAGTCAGCCTGCATCCCCTTGCCGTCCGAGATCATCATGCCGTTCGCCGGTTTCCTGGTGTTCAAGGGCGAGATGACGCTATGGGGCGTGGCCTTGGCGGGCGCCATCGGCTGCGTGGTGGGTTCCATCCCGGCTTACTATCTGGGGATGTATGGCGGACGGCCGCTGGTCGAGAAATACGGCAAATGGGTGCTGATCTCGCACCATGACATCCGGCTGGCGGACAGGTGGTTCGAGAAACATGGCGAGATCATCATCTTCATCGGCCGTCTGCTGCCGGCGGTGCGCACGTTCATCGCTTTTCCCGCCGGGATCGCGCGCATGAACATGAGCAAGTTCATTATCTACACCTTCGTCGGTTCGCTGATCTGGTGCTGGTTGCTGGCCTATGCCGGCATGAAGACTGGCGAACACTGGGAAAGCCTCAAGGTGTATTTCCACCAGTTCCACATCGTGCTGGTGGTCCTCGGTATCGCCTTCGTCATCTGGTATGTACACCGCCACATCCGCGCGATCCGCCGTTTGCACCTGCATGACGACGATCCAGCTTGAGGCCTGAGGGTCAGTCCAGCTCCACCAGTTGGCCGATGCTGAGGAAGAACACGGCGATCCTCACCGGCCGCGACTCATGTGCGAATAGCGCGGCATACTGGGCCAACTGCGGACGATAGAGCTCGGCGGCCTGCGCGAGGGCCGTCTCCGCCATCGTTTCTCCCAATCTGGCCGACTTGTAGTCGATGATCCAGCGTGTGCCTTGCTCAACGAAGGTACGATCCACCACATAGCGGCGGATCACGGCGCCCTCCTGCCGCAGGACCTCCAGCTCGCAGGCTGCCGCCTCATGTTGCTGCAACACCCACTGTCCCTGCGCACTGCTTAGCGTAGTGGTCAGCACCGACAACACCCGTTCGGCGCCTTCTCTCGCCAACGCTTCACCATGACCGCGTTGTTCCAGCCAGCGTTGCATCGAAGGCCGCAACGATGCCAGCCGAGTCACCGGCCATTGCGTCATGCCCTGGCGGGCGATCATCTCCACGTAGCGATGGGCGAGACTGCCCATATCGGCAGAGAACGCATCGACCTGCAGGCTCTCGCCCGACACCGTATCGAATGAGGTCGCCGGTTGTTCTGCGACCGTCTGCTGGAGCAAGGCAGGGATCGCTGGCATCGGCAAACGCATGAGCCTGGGGATGAAGCCAGCCGTATCCGCCGTCTTGGTATCCGCATGCACGACACTGGCCGACTGAAACGCCGCACCGACCTGATGCCACAGCAATTCAAGGAAGGTACCGGACGGGGCCTTGACCACACCATCCGTATCGGGCCTGGCGACTGCGACCAGGTGCAGCCTACGCTCCGCGCGCGTCGCACCGACATAGAGTACGCGCGCCGCCTCGTTACTGCTGCGCTCGGCTTCCAGCCCCTGCAGGTAGTCGTAGACCGTGGGGGTATCCTGGCGCATGTGGCGTGGCACCCAGGGCGCAGCCAGCAACGCGCTCTCGCCATCGGGCATGGTGACCTGCTCCCATAGCAGCAGATGGGTGTCCTGCTTGTTCGGCTGGCGATGCAGGCCGGGCAAGATCACCGTATCGAACTGCAAACCCTTGGATTTATGCAAGGTCATGAATTGCAAGCGCCCGTCGGCTTTCACGTCCGGTGCGGCGTAAAGCTCCGCCATGGCTTCTTCCAGCATGTCGGGATCGAAATGCCCCACGGCAGAGAGTTGGTCGATGAGGTCGAACACCGCTTGCACGTCGCGCACGTCACCGGCCTCGATCAGGCACTGCGCGCCGCCGAGCTTTAGCCAGGTCGATTCTACCCAGCGCCGCGCGGAGAGGCGGCCCTGGTGTGCGAAGGCCTCGGCGATCACACCGCGCACATGCGACAGCCGCGCCTGGCCATCGGCACTCAGGCGTGCGACCACTTCCGCATCCTGCATCAGGTGCCAGATCGTCGCCTGGTGGTCATCTGAAGCCAGCGCATGAAGATCGGCCAGCGTCAGCCCGCACCATGGCGCGCGCAGGATGGCCAGCCAGTTGACGCGGTCCGCACGATGGAACAGCGCCTTGGTCAAGGCGAGCGCGTCCTGCACCGTCTGACGGTCGGCAAGCGCCTCGACCTCCACGGCCTGGAAGCGCAGCGCCGGGTCGTCCGCATGGTTGCGGCGTATCTCTCTCACCAGCGCATGGAGGTGGCCACGCGCCCGCACCAGCACAGCGATGCTGGCTTCCGGGCGTTGCCGACGTTCATCCAGGATGAGCTGTACGAGATGCTTGGCTTCCAGCGCAGCCATATCATCGGCACTGGTGCCTTGCTCGGCGACGATGGCATGTACGCTGACGCCGCTATCCGACTCCCTCTCTTTCGTGGCGGCGAACCTGCGGTAGCTGATCGCCCCGCGCGAGACGCTGTCCTGCTCGGGGAATACCTGGGCGAAGGCCTGGTTGATCCACTCCACCACAGCGGGTCGCGAGCGGTTGTTACGCGTGAGCTGCAGACGCTGTAACGACAAGTGCCCTATGCCGGTGTCGGCGACCTGCAGGAAGAGGCCCACATCGGCCTTGCGGAAGCGGTAGATGGATTGCATGGGGTCGCCCACGCAAAAGAGTGTACGACCATCGCCCGGCTGCCAGCCGATGGTCAGGCGCTTTAGCAGATCGATCTGCGCCGGGCTGGTATCCTGGAACTCGTCGACCAGCAGATGCTGGATACGGTAATCCAGCTGCATGGCCAGCTCGGTCGGCCCTGTGGTGTCCTCCAGTGCCTGCAAGGCGCGCATGGCGACCTCGACGAAATCGACCTCACCCGCTTCCTGGAACACCAGCATCAACTGACCGGCCGCGATCTTCAGCAACTCGGCCAGCGCGCTGATGATGCGCCACTCCTGTTCGGTATCCGCGGGATCCGGCAACTTGCGGATGCGCGCGAAAGTCTCCGCATCACCCATGGTCTCGATCACCTGCAGCAGAGCCTGCTTATGCGCCTTGCCCTCTGCGTCGGCTGCGAAACCGTTCTTGATATTGATCCCTTTTTCCTTGCGCGGCAGCCCGTCCTTGGTCAGCAGCAGCTCGCAGACCGCGCGCCACTGTGGCAGCGCCTCCAGACTCACGGCCAATGGCGTTTGCCAGTCCAGCAATGCCCTCACCAGATGCGTTTCAGGCAGCTGAGTGGCGGCGTAGCGGGCGGCAGCCATCAGGTGTTGTTGCAATCCCGACGGGACGCACTGTGCCGCTTTGGCGAGATCTTGCAGCACCAGATGTTGCAGGGCGGCGGCAGCCTCCTGTTGCACACTGAGCGATGCCGTGCCCGCGGCGTGATGTAGCCACTGATCGCGTTTCGCCAGCATCTTGGCCAGTTGCTGGGCGAGCCGTTCCGTGTCGTTGTCGAAATAACCTAGCGCGATCCCGATGGCCGATTCGACGCCCGAGGATTCCAGCATGGCCAGCGTGCGATGGGCGGCATCCTGATAATGCAGCATCGGATTCTCGGCCACCGCCGGTTGAGCGCCGAACCGGCTCATCAACGGCATCTGTCTTGCCAACAGGCTGCTCAGGGAATCGATGGTATTGATGCGCAAGCGGCCGGGCTGCGCCAGCAGGTCCCAGCCGCCCGCTGCCGACCGTGCCAATGCCTGGTTGGCCAGCTGTCGGGTGACTTGTTTGTGCGGCCTGTCCACCGGCACGTCGTTCGCCGCGTCATTCAGGCTATCGAGGATGCGGCCACGCATCTCCGCCGCCGCCTTGTTGGTGAAGGTGATGGCGACGATCTCTTCGGGTTCGTTGACGCCAGCCAGCAAGCCCAGATAGCGCTGCGTCAGCAACTCGGTCTTGCCTGCGCCTGCGGGGGCCTCGACGATGAACGACTCCGGCTGCAAGGCATGCAGTCGGTTGTCGCTGTCCTGCTGCAACAACTCGGCTTCAGTCATCGCCGGCCTCCTTGCCGAACTGTTCGAGCTGCAGCCCGCGTTCCGGCAAGCGCAACAAGGGCCGCACGTCGCAGTACATGAGGTCGTTCTCGTCCTCGTAGGTGACTGGTGCCCAGCCCTGTTTGATCTCGCTGACCACGCCCAGAATGCTTGCGCGCCAGTGTCGCATCAGGGCCTCCCAGTCCGGGAAGCGCGTTTCGTCGAAGGTACGGCGCGCGCTAGCCAACGCTTTCAGTCCCGGCAACAGCCCATCACCACTGGCGACGCCGACAAAGCCCTGGTCGTCGACCCGGACCCTGGCGAAACACACGGCGGCGACGGATTCGCCTTCCAGCGCAAGTGCCGCATAGATCGGTAATTGCGGCTCGGTGATGCGGTCCTTGGCCCAGCTACTGTAGTCGAGCTGGCTGCCGGTCTTGTAGTCGATGACGATCAGTTCGCCTTCTGTGGAGACATCGACACGGTCGAGCTTGAGGTGGATATCCAGGCCATCCAGTGTCAGATCGAGATCGAGCTCGCAGGCTTGCACCGTGAACGGCAGACGCTCGCGCTCGAACGTCAGCCACACCTGCAGTAACTGCTGCAAGCGGCTCTTTTCCAGTTTCATGGCATTGGGCGGCAGCGGCTGTTCCAGTGTGGTGACGAATTGGCGTACGCCTTCATCGACCGCTTTGGCGATGGCGGCGGATAGCGCCGTCTGGTCCATGCCCTGTAGCCATGCGGAATCGCGTCCTTGCCAGAAGGACTGCAACGCCGCGTGCAGGAGGCTACCGCGTGCCATGGCATCCAGCCCTTCGACGGGGGCTTCCAGCTTGCGCGCGCCAAGCCGGTATTGGTAGAACGCCCACGCCGGACAGATCGCCTGTGCCTTGAGCAGACCGGTACCGCCGCGGACCTGTTCTTCCATGGCCAAGGGCGGCGCCTGGTGGTCTTCCAGCAGCTGCATGCTAGCCGGTTCTGCCAGTTGGCTGGCCATCGTCTTGGCCGGTTCGACAGTCGCCTGCAAAGGCGCCAGGTCTTTCAGCAAGGGGCTCGGACGCAACTCGCGCTCACCGTCCTTGTGTGCATAGGAGAACGTGACGACTGGCGCGGTATGCAATAGCCGCTGCATGATCACCGACGCGAACTCGTGTTGCACCGCGCTATCGGCGTTCGGCGCACGCACCGCACGCTGCAGGCTGACTGGTAGCAAGGCATTGGGGTTGGGGAGCGGCGGCCAGATATGGTCGTTCATGCCGATGACCCAGAGCGCATCCAGTGGCGTACTGCTGGCCTCCAGCATGCCCAGCACCAGCACCTGTGGCTCGATATCGGCTTCGGGCTGGAAGATGGTGTCGCGGCAGATGCGGGCAAGCAGGCTCACAGCCCGCCCTGCATCCATCGGCCCCAACAACCCATCGAGCCGGGAGAATGCCGCCAGCTGGTCCTGCCATTTCTGCCGGGTCTGATGCTCGTGACTACTGAGGCTGCGTGCGCCGGGCCATTGTAGATTCATCAGCAGCTCACTGAAGCTTCCCGCCCAGGCTGAGGCCGTCTGACGTCGCGGCCATGCCGCCGTCAAGGCGAGCAATGCCGTCAGGTCGGCGACGAGTCTCGCCAGCGGCCAGCCGTTGAGTTGGGCTTTCTGGGCGAGTCGCAGCAGCTGTTCTACCTGGATGCTGGCGGGCAACTTGCTGCGCATGCGGGCATCGAGTCTCGCCCGCGCATCGGCCTCCTGGTCACTGGACCAGTACCCGTCGCGCAACAACCAGCTCAAGTCCTGCTGTGGGCATTGGTGACGCTGCGCCGAGAGTCTCAGGAGGGCCAGTGCGGTGCGCACCAATGGATACTCGGCTAGCGGTACCCCCAGGGAAAAATCGTAGTTGCGAGGCGACTGGGCATGCGCCGGATGCAGGGTATGCGGATGCAGGGTGTCGTCGAGCAAGGCTGCGATGCGGCTTCTGTGTTTCGCCAGCTCAGGCACCACGATCGCCAGCTTGGCTGACGGGTCGCGGTCGAGTTGCGCCCGGGCCCATGCCACCGCGGCTCGGCATTCGGTCTCCGCGTCGTCATAGGCCACTTGCGCGCTGGCAGCGGCGGCCTCCAGCCCGGTCGACCAGGTCTGCAAGACAGCACCTGCGGCTGTCAGTGCGTCGAACAAACGCCGTTGTTGTGGGCTGACGCGGTCGAAGCCGGCCAGGTGAATCTCTTGCGGGATGAAGGCGGTTGCCGCAGGGAGATGGGCGATCTGCCAATCGAGATGCCGTGCCGGCTCCAGCCAACCGGATTGTTTGCATCGCTGGCGGAAGAATTCGCGCCAGCGCAGGAATTGGCGCGTCTCCTCTGTTTGCTCGGCATCGCCCAGCACGATGTTCCATTCCAGCTGCAGGCGATTGGCCTCGATGGCGGCAGTCGCCATGCCTGCCTGATCGAACAAGGCGCCTAGCGTTTCCAGTTGTAAGGCCTCGGCGATGGCCTGTTCCCAGAGGATGCGTTCCTGCAGCGGATCCAGCACGCCCCTGGGAGCCAGCTCCACCGGGATCGCCCCACACAGCAGTGCCTGCTCGATCAGGCTATCCAGCCATTGTTGGAGGGTATGCACTTGCAGCGGTTGCCACACGGCACCGGGCTGCTCTGATTGTTGTGTGTGTTGTTGTGCTTGCCCTCGCGCGTGGGCAAGTTTGAGGCTCTGGGCGAGACGGGCCGTGGAACAGAGGATGAGGGGCGATGAATCCATACTGGCATTTTAACTGTGAATATCGCTCCATGAATGCACGGCATGTCGACCGATCGATTTTGGCTGAGCAGGCGACTGCGCTACCATGTGCGCTTCAAGGATCCTCAAGCCATGGCAGACCAGAAGAACTACATCACCCCCGAAGGCTTCGCCACTCTCGAAGCGGAGTTCCACCAGCTACTGAAAGTGGAACGCCCGGAAGTGGTCCGGACTGTGGCCTGGGCTGCGAGCAATGGCGATCGTTCAGAGAATGGCGATTACATCTACGGCAAGAAACGGCTGCGGCAGATCGACTCGCGCCTGCGCTTCCTCATGAAACGCATGGATCATGCGGAGGTGGTCGATCCGAAGTCGCAAGCAGGACTGGAGCGCGTGTTCTTCGGCGCCTGGGTCACCCTTTATTCCTTGAACCGCGACACCGAACACACTTACCGTATCGTCGGTCAGGACGAATTGGAACCGAGCAAGGGCTACATCAGTTGGGTGTCGCCACTGGCCAAGGCCATGCTAGGCAAGCAGGTAGGCGATGTCGTGCGCGTGCAAGCGCCGGTCGGCGAAGAGGAATACGAGATCATCGATGTCGATTACCGGGCGCCTGAGAACTAATCCGGGGTTTGTGCTATCTTAAATCCCATGAAAAAGTGCATTTGCCTCTTCCTGATGCTTTGGCTGCCGGTATTCACCGGCTCGGCCTGGGCCATGAGCACGCAGATGCAACTGCAGCGCGTGCAGGACACGACCGTGCAGGACACGAGAGCGCAGACCGCGACGATGGCATCGACTGAACATCCCTGTCACGAGATGCAAGCCGACGCGAACACGGCAGATCAAATCGACCGAAGCGCACCTTCTAGTGACAAGCCATCACATGGCAAGCATTGCAACGGCCACGACTGCTTTGCCTGTGGCGTCTGCATCTATGCCACGAGTTACACCGCCCCTGCGCAGCAAGACATCTACACCCCTTCCCTTTCCCATGCGAATCCTGAGCAAGCACAGACCGTATTCGCTTCCCAGGGTTATCCGCCCGCACTGAAACCACCGATCTCCGCCTGAACCCGTTTCACCGGTTCAATTCTTTCTTCGGAGGTTTTATGTATAAACGATTACTGGCCTGGCTAGCGCTGCTCGCCTTGCCAATCCATGCGCAGGCAGCGGCGCTCATGGGCTTCGCCGACAGCACCATGCTCATGGGCGAATGGGGTGCGGACTACAGCGAAGTCATGCTCAACTATTCCCCCAGGATCGGCCATGCCGTGGGTATCGAGGCCATGCACATGCGAGACAAGGACGGCATGCGCAGCGACATCGCGACACTGAACTACACCGGCCTACTCAAACGCTGGAACCTGCCGCGCGGCCAAGCCAACTTCTGGTTCACGGGCGGTCTTGGGGAATCCTACAGCGGCGGGGAGCAAGGCTTCGCCTACACCCCCAGCCTGCAATTCGATTACGAGACCACGCGCCTCTACTTCCTGGCCAAGGCCCGGATGGTGCGGGCACCGGGCATGAACTTCGATTCGGCCTCGGTGCAGGGTGGCTTCTCCTTCTACGAGGCGGATTACGAAAAGACGCAGCCCTGGTTCGTCATGGAGGTCCGCAGCATGCGCAATATGGACCCAGGCTTGCAGGTCACGCCCGCCCTGCGGCTCATCAATAAAGACTACTTCCTGGAACTGGGTCTCACCAATCCCTGGGATGAAGGCGTGCGCATGCCGCGCGTCAACTTCATGTTCGTATTCTAGAATCCACATTTAAGGACTTAAATCATGAAAAAGATCACTGTTTTATTCATTGCTATCCTCTTCTCCACAGGCCTCTTCTCCAGCAGCGCTTTCGCCACCTCGAGCATCAAGGCCAAGGTCAATGGCATGGTGTGCGCGTTCTGCGCCAAAGGTATCGAAAAGAAACTCAAAGCCTTGCCGCAGACGCAGGCGGTGTTCGTCGATCTCAAGGCGCAGGTCGTCGCGCTGGAGCTGAAGGACGGCCAGACCGTCGCGATCGAGGAGTTCAAGCAGATCATCAAGGACGCCGGCTATGAGGTCTCCGAAGCCCAGGTGGTCAACCAGTCGGCACAAGAGATCAAGGCAGGTGTGGCAGAATGACGGCCGACGATCCCATGGCCGTGGACGAGACGGTGACCACCAGCAAGCGCCTCAGCGCTCTGTCCTTGTTCACCAGTTTTTCCACGCTGATCTGTTGTGCCCTGCCCGCGTTGCTCGTTGCGATCGGCGCGGGTGCGGCGCTATCGACGCTGGTCAGCCACGTACCGCAACTGGTCTGGGTCAGCGAACACAAGCCGGAAGTGTTCGGTCTGGCCGGTGCCATGCTGCTGATGGCGGGTTATTTCCAATGGCGCGCTCGTCACGCTCCCTGTCCGGCCGATCCCCAACTGGCGGCGGTCTGCAGACAGGCGCGCAGGAACGCCAAATGGGTCTACTGGATATCCGTGGCCATCTATGCGGTGGGCGCATGGTTCGCTTTTGTCGCGCCATTATTGCTGTAGCGGTAATCGTTTAAACTGAAAGGATGGTCGGCCTGGGCAACGCACAACGCTGGGATATCTTCTGTCGCATCATCGATAACTACGGTGATATCGGCGTTTGCTGGCGCCTGGCCCGACAACTCCAGCAGGAACACGGGGCGCACGTGCGCCTCTGGGTGGATGACTTGCAAGTCGCCCAACGGCTCATCCCTGCCGTCCAGCCAGAACTGTCGAGCCAATTCGTCGACCAGATCGAGATCAGCCTGTGGGAGGCGTGTTTTCCGGAGACGGTACCGGCCGACGTCGTCATCGAAGCGTTCGCGTGCGACATTCCGCAGACCTACCTCGCGGCCATGGCGGACAGCAAGCCGGTGTGGCTCAACCTCGAGTACCTCTCGGCAGAATCCTGGGTCAGGGAGTTCCACCTGAAGCCCTCGCCCCATGCCAGACTCCCCCTGACCAAGTATTTCTATTTCCCGGGATTCTCGGCGGAGACTGGCGGACTTTTGCGCGAACAGGGCCTGACGGCAGCGCGGGCAACGTTCCAGGCGTCGGCCGAGATGCAGGCCGCTTTTTGCCAACGCTTGGGTATCGATGATCTAGGCGTCAAAGTCTCGTTGTTCTGCTACCCGCATGCGGCGATCGACGCACTCCTTGATGACATGGCCACTTCTTCCAGCCGGGTGCACTGTCTGATCAGCGACCCTCGGCTGGCCGCGGCTGCGGAAGGCTGGCTGGGACAAACCCTGGCCATCGGCGAGGTGGTCACAAAAGGTAGTCTCAGCCTGCAGCGGCTGCCGTTCCTCAGCCAGCAGGATTACGATCGCTTGCTCTGGCTCTGTGCGCTGAACTTCGTGCGTGGCGAAGACAGCTGGTTGAGAGCGATCTGGGCCGCCAGGCCGTTCGTCTGGCAGCCTTATCGACAAGAGGAAGAGACCCATCTCGCCAAACTGGAAGCCTTCCTCGATGTCTATGCGGAATCGCTGGCCGATAACGCAAAGCAGCTGCTTTGCGATACGCATCGTGCCTGGGCCGAAGGCCGCTGGCGTGCCGGGGATATCGATATCCTGCAAGCGAGGTCTGGCGAACTGCAGGGGCATGCAGCGGACGTAAGCCAAGGACTCGCCAGCCAGCCCGACCTCGTGACTAAGCTTGTGATTTTCTGCAAGAATCTTTTTTGATCTTCAGGTATAATTCGCGACTTTTTACCGCTAACCCATTCAAGTAGCACCATTAATTCAGAGATCGCCAAGATATGAAAACAGCTCAGGAACTCCGCGTAGGCAACGTGTTTATGGTCGGTAACGACCCGATGGTCGTGCTCAAGGCTGAGTACAGCAAATCCGGCCGTAACTCCTCCGTCGTCAAGATGAAATTCAAGAATCTCCTGACCGAATCCCCTAGCGAAGCGGTCTACAAGGCTGACGACAAGTTCGACGTCGTTGTGCTGGAAAAGAAGGATGTCACCTACTCCTACTTCGCAGACCCGATGTACGTGTTCATGGATGCCGAGTACAACCAGTACGAAGTCGAAGCGGAAACCATGGAAGATGCGCTGAAATTCCTGCAAGACGGCATGGAGTGTGAAGTGGTGTTCTACAACGGCAAGCCGATCTCGGTCGAACTGCCGAACTCCCTGGTCCGTGAGATCATCTACACCGAACCAGCCGTCAAGGGCGACACCTCCGGCAAGGTCATGAAGACCGCCAAGATCAACACCGGCTTTGAGCTCCCAGTACCGCTGTTCTGCGAGATCGGCGACAAGATCGAGATCGATACGCGTACGCTGGAATACAAGAACCGCGTTAAGTAATTGATTCAATATGCATAAAAAAGGGGCGAAAGCCCCTTTTTTATTGCCCTCGATCATTGCCGAGAGACATGCAATCCGTTTACACTGGACTTACACGCTGGCTCGAGGGTATTCAACGATGTTCGAGGGCTTACACCGCGAAACATTCCACCCGGGGGATGTCATCTTCAACGAAGGGGAAGATGGTGACCGCGCCTACCTGATCGAATCGGGTTGCGTCGAGATCTGCGTGGGTAATGGGGCCCGTCAGCGCCGCGTCAGCTTGCTCGGCAACGGCGAACTGATCGGCGAAGTCGCGTTGATCGATCACCAGAAGCGCACCGCCACCGTTCGCGCCATCACCGATACCACCGTCGTCGCCATCGAGCGCAGCATGGTCGACGAACTACTGGAAAAATCCGACCCTGTCATCCGGCATCTGCTACGCGTTGTGCTCGAGCGTTTCCGCACCACACAGCGCAGCCTGTCGCCCAGATTGCTCGACGACCTGTCCGTCATGCTGGAATACCCAAGGCATCGCGATGATCTGCAATTGACCGCCGCTTACGATCTGGCGCTCGCGCAAGATATCGCACATGCACTGCAGACCAGCCAGTTCGAGATGCATTATCAGCCGATATGTCGTCTCGACGACGGCAAGATCGTGGGCTACGAAGCGCTCATCCGCTGGAACCACCCCCGTGAAGGTGCCATGGCCCCACTCGATTTCCTCTGGGTCGCCGAGCGTACAGGTCAGGTGAGGGATATCGGGTTATGGACACTGGAGCGCGCCTGCCGCGACTGGCCTGCACTGAAGTCACAACTGCAATGCGACGCACCCTTCATCAGCGTCAATCTATCGGCCAGCCAGCTGACCGGCAGCAGCCTGGTCGAGGATGTGAAAGCCATCCTGCAACGCCAGAAGATGGCGCCGACCGAGTTGAAGCTGGAACTCACCGAGAACATCATCATCGGCCGGCCGGAGATCGCCTCGCAGATCCTCAACAGCCTGATCGGCCTGGGCGGCAGCCTCGCACTGGATGACTTCGGGACGGCGTATTCCGGCCTTGACTACCTGCAACGCTTCCCCATCGCCACCATGAAGATCGATCGTTTGTTCATCAGCCAGGTGCTGACCAGCGCACAGAACGAGGAGATCGTCAGCTCGTCGGTGCAACTGGCCCATTCATTGGGGATGGATGTCGTGGCGGAAGGGATAGAGAACGAAGCGGTGCGGCAGAAACTGCTGGACCTGAATTGCAACTATGGACAAGGCTGGCTGTTCGGCAAACCGACCTCGCTCGAGGTCGCCCAGCATCACTGAATCAATTGCGCACTATCATTTGTTCGCCGAGCGCACGATACGTGCCTTCTCGCGCTCCCAGTCTTTCTGCTTCTCTGATTCGCGCTTGTCGTATTGCTTCTTGCCCTTGGCCAGACCGATCTGCACTTTGACGCGCCCGCGTGTGTAATGCATATCGAGCGGCACCAGCGTATACCCGGCGCGCTCGACCTTGCCGATGAGCTTGGCGATCTCCTCGGAATGCAGCAACAGCTTGCGCGTGCGGATGGCATCCGGGCGGATATGCGTGGAGGCCGAACCAAGCGGCGTCACATGGCAGCCGATCAAATAGATCTCGCCACGCTGGATAATGACGTAGGCCTCCTTGATGTTGACGCGATTATCGCGGATAGCCTTCACCTCCCAGCCCTCGAGCACGATGCCTGCTTCGTATTTTTCCTCGATGAAATAGTCGTGGAAGGCCTTTTTGTTCTGGGCGATGCTCATGAGCGGATGGTTATGACTTAAAATTACATTTTACCCTAGTTAGTTCGGTCTAATAGACAAGGTCACATGGCGCAGGTCGAGAAAACGGTACTCGTCGCACACTCCGCAGCAAAAATGTACGATCTGGTGGACGCCGTGGAACGCTACCCGGAATTCCTGCCTTGGTGTGGCGGCATCGATCTCATCGAGCGTAGCGAGACGGTCACCGTCGCCACCTTGCACATCGCTTACCATGGCATCAAGCAGCATTTCACGACGGAGAACCACAAGGTCTACCCCAGCCTGATGGATATCAAGCTCCGGGACGGCCCGTTTCGCCATCTGGAGGGGGTATGGAAGTTCATCGCGCTGGGCGACGATGCCTGCAAGATCGAATTCCGGCTGAACTATGAATTTTCGAACGGCTTCCTGGAGCGGCTCATCGCCCCGGTGTTCAGCCATATCGCCAACACCTTTGTCGATGCGTTCGTCGAGCGCGCCGACAAGGTCTATTGAATCATTGCCCCGAAAGGCAATACGACATGCAGAACGAGATCATGGTGGAAGTGGCTTACGCGCTTCCCAAAGAACAATTGATCATTCCGGTCAGGGTACCGGCAGGGACGACTGCGGAGGATGCCATCAAGCTCTCCGGCATCCTGCAGAAATTCCCGGATATCGACCTTGCGACCAATAAATTCGGCATCTTCGGGAAACTGACCAAGCCGGATACCGTGCTTCGGGAGCTGGATCG
>CBFGLF010000025.1:0-18912 GCA_965649545.1 uncultured Methylotenera sp. | reverse complement strand
TCTTGTCCTTTGAGCACACCGCCCAACAGCAATCCGATGATGACCAACACGATCGCCAGTTCAATCAGGGTGAAACCAACCTGCTTTTTCATTATGTTATCCTTCGCCCCATGGCGCTGAATGATTGATAGTTACGCAAACGAGATTAGCGCATAACAGAACCTGCATTTTTCATGCCAAGCCGAAATCCCGCTTTAATTGCAGGATTTGAACGAATTTAGGGTTGTATTGATCAGAATTTCGGGTGATTTATGTCGAAAATACGTCAATATCGCCAAATATTCGACACACTCAATACTTATAAAGCGATAGATCATGAAGCTGCAAGCTAGCATCAGGCATTTCAAAGAGCGCCAGTGGGAACTCGCGCTCATGCTGCTTTCATTGCATGTCGTTCTCCTTTTTGGCTTCAACGATATCGTTGATCGAGCGATCATTCTCTGCCACTACGGGCTATTCCTCTTGTGGCAACCTATCTGGCGCACCAACGACAAGCTCTCGCCACCGGCCGCTATCCTGTTCCTGATCGCCGGGGTGAGTCTGATCTTTTTCGCAGGTTGGTGGTTATTGGCCCTTTGGTTAACCGGCCTGTTCGGTTTGCTAGGTGGCAGAGTGTTCTCATCGCGCGCGCGCTCAACGCGCATCGGCTATCTATTAGCGGCAGGTTACCTGCTCTCGGTACTCATCATGTGGGTCGTGCCTAAACTGCTAGATGCGGCCGAAGACATCGCGGCGACGCATTTCGTCGTCACCTATTTATTGCCGACACTTCCGCTAGGTATTCTGCTGACGTTCCGCGAACCTGAAGAGGCCGACCAGCCACCGATCCTGGATTTCTTCTATACCCTGTTATTGATGCTGCTTGCAGTGATCCTGGTATTGGGCAGCTTCGCCATCCAGGCATCGAGTTCATCGAACTATGCCGAGGTCATCCTGAAAGTGATCTTTGGCCTGGCGTTCACATTGCTCACGATCAGCTGGCTATGGAACCCTCGCGCCGGTTTCGCAGGCCTCGGGCAATTGCTGTCCCGGTACCTGCTCAGCGTCGGGATGCCTTTCGAGAAATGGGTACGCAACATCGCGGAACATGCGGAGCAGGAATCCAGCGCAGAACAGTTCACGCAATCAGCGATGCTGGAGATCTCTACGTTGCCCTGGGTCAGCGGACTGAGCTGGATCACGGATGATAGTCACGGCACCTACGGCTTTAAAGGTAGCCATCGCGCAGATTTCGAATTCCACAATTTTCATCTATCGCTGTATACGAAATGGCCATTGACACCTGCGCTGACCATTCACGTCAAGCTGCTGACCCAGATCGTCGGGGAGTTCTATGAAGCCAAACGACGGGAAGAGACGATGCGGCAGTCTGCTTATATGCAGGCGGTGTACGAGACTGGCGCGCGCCTGACCCATGACATCAAGAACCTGATCCAATCCATGAGCGCCTTATGCAGCGCGGCCGAACAAACCCCGGACAACGAAAGTGAACGCTTGCTGGCATTGATGCGCAGGCAACTGCCGCAACTCAATCAGCGGCTTGCCCTGACATTGGATAAATTGCAGGCGCCCCGCAAGGAAGGCGTGCGCATGATGGATGTCGCCTATTGGTGGACGAGCTTGAAACAGCGATACAGCCAGGTCAGCAATCTGACCTTCGGTAGCCCGGAGCTCGCCAACATCGAGGTTGATGCCGAAGTGCTGGATAGTGTGGTGGATAACCTCATCCAGAATGCCATCGCGAAGTCCAAACAACAGCCCGGCATCACCATCCAGTGTGCAGTCTCCGGGAGCGACCGCTTTTGCATCGACGTCATGGACACGGGAAGTGCCATGCCGGTAGCGGTCGCCGAACAGTTGTTCAAGAAGAATGTGAGCTCAGAGACGGGACTGGGTATCGGCTTGTACCATGCGCATCGACAATCTGCACAAGCCGGCTATCGCTTGAGCCTCGCTGACAATCGAGACGGCGCAGTGCGCTTCCGCCTGGAAAGTGTCAATCAGGCCTGAGATACGGCTGGATCAGGCGTATGGCTTAAAGCGCGCCGTAGGAATGCAACCCTGACAGGAACATGTTGACGCCGAGGAAAGCGAACGTCGTCACCAAGAGACCGACCAGCGACCACCATGCGAGGATCGGTCCGCGCAAGCCCTTCACCATGCGCAAGTGCAACCAGGCAGCATAGTTCAACCAGACGATGAGCGCCCAGGTCTCTTTCGGGTCCCAGGACCAGTAGCCACCCCAGGCTTCAGCCGCCCACATGGCGCCGAGTATGGTCGCGATCGTGAAAAACGCGAAACCGACGGCGATGGCCTTGTACATCACATCATCCAGGGTATCCAGTGCCGGGAGTTTCGACGCCAAAATACCGCGTTCCGCCAGCAGGTAAGCCAACGCAACCATCGCTGCCAGGGAGAATGCACCGTAGCCGATGAAGTTCGCCGGCACATGGATCTTCATCCAGTAGGACTGCAAGGCCGGCACCAGCGGCTGGATCTCATGGGCCTGGCGATCGAAGGTGTACCAAAGGATGAACCCGACCGCCGCACTGACCACCAGCAGGACGAAGCCGCCAAGCTGGCGGGTGTTGTAGCGCTGTTCATAGTATAGATAGAGCAAGGCCGTGATCAGGCAGAACAGGATGAATACTTCATACAGGTTGCTGATCGGGATATGGCCCACTTCGGGGGCGATAAGGTAAGACTCATACCAGCGCACCATCAGTCCAACCATGCCCATGAGCACGGCTGCCCATGTCAGACTGGAAGCGAATTTACCGGCGAAATCCGACCGGGTGAACATCGCGAACCAGTAGATCAGCATGGCCAGGACGAACAACACGTTCATCCACATGACGGCCGACTGGCTGGAGATCAGGTATTTGAGCAGGAAGGCCTGGTTGGCGCGCCCCAGGTCAGCGTCGTAGAGGCTGATAGCGAACAGGCTGATGACGCCGACACCGATCACCAGCAGGCGTAAAGGCTTCCATTGCCAGCCCAGCCAGCTGAAAACTGCTGCCGCGCCGAACAGGAAGCTCTTCTCATAGACGTCCATATAGCTGCCGTATTGCACATAGGCAAAGACGGCGCCGAGGACCAAGATCAACGAATAGAGCCAATCTTGCCAGCTTAGACGCTTCAAGAGAGGGACGGGGACATCATCCAGGATTGCGGTGTTCATCGAAGCATTCTCCATCAACGGGTGCGCAGCACCTTATCCAGCTGCGTTTTGTAACGTTCGTATTCAACGTCAAGATCACGGTTCTTGCGGTTGGCTGACATGGCAAACAACACTTCGTTCGTCTCGGGTTTGACCAGCAGCCAGATTCTCCGTTCACGGATATAGATCATGGCGAAGATACCCAGCACCAGCAACACCGATCCAGAGTACACCAGATTCTTGCCTGGCGACTTGGTCAACTGCAGACCACTAGCCTCACGATGTTCGTATTGCGTCAGCTGTAGATAGAACGGCGCACCATAGAAATAGAGGTCGCTGATGGCGTTGAGGCTCTCCTGCAGGAATTGCTGATTCTCCTCGTTCGGGCTTTCGGGTTGTTTACCGCTGCGTTCGCGACTCAGGTTGTAGGCTTCGAACGCTGCGCCGTTGACGATCTTGAGGTAGGTCTGTGCAGCTTTTTCGCGTTCGGCTTCCGGTACGGATTTCTCGATCATGTCGGCGACTCGGGTGTACCCTCCCTTGGCGAAGGCATCGAGCAACTGCACCACGCTGGCCTCGAACTTCTGCTGCGTCAAGTCACCTGAAGATCGCTCACCGAAAGCCACTTTCGCGAATCTTCTGGCGATCTCAGCATGCTGGCTCTCATCGAACAAGGTAGTCCGCAATCGCATGAAGCCATCGATAGTGAAGTCCTCGTCTGCCGGGATACGGAGGTAACGGAAATCCTCTTGCTGCGTCTCGCGCATGCCCGAGACGAAGTAGGGACGTCCACTCAGCAGCAAGGGCTGCATGTAGTTCACATATTCCTTGGCTTGCCCCTGAGTGTCCCGCACCTTGAATGTGACATTCGGACCGACATTCTGGGGTTTTCCCTTGCCGTCCGCGGTGAGATTGAGGATGTTGAACATGCGGAAATCGTTGAATTCCAGTGTCAGCGCATCATCCCCCTCCCCCAGCTTGGCTTTCTTGAAGATCGTGCCGTCGACTTCGAGTGGCTTCGACTGGGTGCTGAACAAGCCCCAGACGTTAAGCTTGAGCTTGGTACCGCCGTCCTGGAAATCGGACTGATAGATGGCGACCCCCTTGTAGATCAGCGGGTGGTTGACACTGATCGTATGAGCCAAAGGCTCCTTCAACTCCGGATCGATGATCAGCAAGTCGCTTTCGAAGGATTTCGGCTGGCCAGTCGCGTAATGCTCGATACGGAAATCCTTGAGCTCGATGCGGAACGGCAGCTCTTGCACCAGGTAACCGTCTCGCATGCGCTGGAACGCGACATCGGAGCTGGTGCCCTCAGGCAACGTCATATTGGCACGGAACGACAGGTTGGCAGTACTCAACCGGCTAACGGCGGGCACCTCGGATTCTGGGATGTCCAGCGTCTCGACCTTCTTGTAGCCGAGCAACTCCTGCACCTTGAACGGCACATTCCCGTCCAGCAATCCGCCGACGCAGATGATGACGATCGCGGCATGGGTGAAGATGTAGCCTAGACGCTGGTAGCTACCAGCCTTGGCCGCGATGAGTTCACCGCCATCCGCATGGCGGACGGTCTTGAAACGGAAGCCTCGCAACGTCAGGAACTGCTGGAGAGTCTGGCGGGTATCGTCGAAAGTATGCACCGACTGATAAGCATGCTTGTGGCTGAAGGCGCGCAGGGACTTTTCCGTGGCTGTCTCGCGGTAAGTCCTGAGCTCGCTCAGCATCAACGGACTGTTGCGATAGATGCACAGGCTGGTGGAGATCACCAGGAACAACAGGATGAGCAGGAACCAGGCGCTATGGTAGACGTCGTAGAGCCCCAGCATCTCGAAGAAGTCGAACCAGAACTGGCCGAACTGGATGATGTAGTTGGCGTAAGGCTCGTTCTGTTTGAGCACAGTGCCGATGATGGATGCGATGCCGATCACCGTCAGCAGGCTGACAGCGAAACGCATCGAACTCAGAAGCTCGTAGAATTGCTTGGAGGTAGTAATGGCTGGCTTCAAAGCTGGCTCTGGAAAAAATTAAGGGTGGTCACGCCACCCTTAAATGCACCAAATTACGAATGGGCTATCCGCTTACTTCAGGCCTTGGATGTAGTCGGCAACGGCGGCCATATCTTCATCGGAAAGCTTGGCAGCGACAGAACGCATCATCTTGGCGGCGTCGTTAGCACGTTGACCAGCGCGGAAGCTCTTTAGTTGCGCAACCGTGTAATCCGCATGCTGACCGGCAAGACGCGGGAACTGCACTGGAATGCCAGCACCGGCTGGACCGTGACAGGAGGCACAGGCCGGCACGCCGACACCTGGGATACCACCCTTGTAGATCTTTTCGCCCACGGAACCCTTGCCGTTACTTTTGGCGGTGCCGCCCTTGGCGGCTTGGGTCGCAAAGTAGGCGCCCAGGTTATCCATGTCTTCCGGAGTCAGGGTCGCCACCATACCGGCCATGATGGCGTTGTTACGCTCGCCCGATTTGAAGTTCTTCAGCTGTTTGGTGATGTACTCAGGATGTTGGCCAGCCAGTTTAGGATAGAGCGGGATCATGCTGTTGCCGTCCGCGCCGTGACAAGCCGCGCAGACCTGGTTGGCGATGGTGGTAGCCTTGGCTGCGTCGCCGGCGGCTTGTGCTGAGGTGGCGAGAAAGAGACCGATTGCCGCCAATGCGATGTTACGGAAATTCATACCCTGCTCCTGAATACAATATCGGTTGATGCTAAATATATAAAGCACGCCATTTTATCGAAAACCACGATATCGTGGTAGCATTTTCGGCCTATTCCGAGATCACGCCCAATGCCGCTTTTCCAGAACGCCGAATTCTACATTTCCGCGCATCACCTGCGCGACCTGCCCCCTGCGACCGGCCTGGAAGTCGCGTTTGCCGGACGTTCCAACGCGGGTAAATCCAGCGCCCTGAACACCATGGCCAATCACAACCGCCTGGCCTATGTCAGCAAACAGCCGGGACGTACCCAGCTCATCAACTTCTTCAAGCTGGGCGGCGACCGTTATCTGGTCGACCTGCCGGGCTACGGCTATGCCAAAGTGCCGGAAGCCATGCGCCAACATTGGCAGATGACCCTATCGAACTATCTCAGCCATCGCACCAGCCTCAACGGTCTGGTACTGGTCATGGATTGCCGTCATCCGCTCACCCCTCTTGACCGGCAGATGCTGGATTGGTTCTGCCCCAGCGGGAAGCCCGTGCATGTGTTGTTGACCAAATCCGACAAGCTCTCCCGCAACGCTGCAGGGCAGACCCTGCTTGCCGTGCGTAAGGAAATCAACGACATCTGGGGAAACTGTACCGTGCAACTCTTTTCCAGCCTGAAGAAACAGGGGGTGGAAGAGGCTGAGGCCATCATCGGCAAATGGCTGTTCCAACCTAAGGCAGGCGATTCAGAGGCGAGTGATCCTGAATCGGGCGCTTCAGCGGATTGAAGTCAACGACGCACGGCGCGCAGGCCATCAGGCAACAGAATCAGCAAGCCCGGCATTTAATACCGCGTCACCTAGCCCTTCTCCAGCCCAACGCCTACTTGCGCCTGAAGAGGATATCCCAGACGCCGTGGCCTAACTTGATCCCGCGGTTCTCGAACTTGGTCAGCGGACGATAATCCGGCTTTTCGGCATATTCCGCTGCCGTATTCTCCAGTAGCGGCTCCGCTTTCAGGATCTCCATCACCCATTCCGCGTATTCCTGCCAGTCGGTCGCCACGTGCAGGTAAGCGCCCGCTTTCAGCTTGCGGCACAGCAGCTGCACGAAGCCAGCCTGGATGAGGCGGCGTTTATGATGTCGTTTCTTGTGCCAGGGATCGGGAAAGAAGATATGCACGCCGTCCAGACTGGCATCGGCGATCATATGATTCAGCACTTCCACCGCATCATGCTGCACGATGCGCAGATTGGTCAGACCCAGCTCCTGGATCTGCTTGAGCAGGCTCCCCACCCCAGGGGTATGGACCTCGATACCGAGAAAATCACGTTCCGGCTGACCTTGTGCGATCTTCGCCGTGCTCTCGCCCATGCCGAACCCGATCTCCAGAATCTTCAGGCTGTCCGTCCGTCCAAACAGTGCCGCTAGGTCCAGCGGCTTGTCCGGCTGATATGGCACACCGAACAGCGGCATACCGGTTTCCAGCGCGCGCTCCTGGGCGACGGTCAGCCGGCCCTGACGTAGTACGAAACTCCTGATCGGACGATTCCGTAGCTGCTCGTTATTATCTTCATCTTGCATGGGTGGGGCTTTGAAAGGCAAAGGCAGGATTATAGCGGAGTCGCTGCCATGAGGAGACTCAGAGCGTGTGGGATCTGTCGCCCCGGGCAAAGCCCAGTAGCGGCGCGTCATCACCTTTACCCAAGGCGAGCACCTTGAACAGCTCACCCATCTCCGCAGGCGACAGGAGTTTCTGGGCTTGCGATACCAGTGGCAGGTAGGCCGTCGAGTCGGCGGGTACGTGACTCAGCAGATCGGTGATACCACAGTTGATGAGGAATTGCGCCTGGGTGGTATAGCCGGACAAGCGCAAGCCTTTCGCCACCCCCGCTTCGGCGACCGTCGTGAAATCCACATGCGCCGTGATGTCCTGCAAACCGGGATAGAGGAATGGGTCGTTGTGCGCATGATGGCGGTAATGGCACATCAGGGTGCCTTGATCCCGTTGGGGGTGGTAATACTCGCGTCGCGGGAAACCATAGTCGATGAGCAGTATGAGACCGCTTTCCAGCATCTCGGCAAGGCTGGCGAGTAAGGCTGTCGCCGATGGGCAAACCTCTGTCAGATAGCTGTCCGGGAGAGACAAACTGCTGACGGCGGCCGCCAGATTCGCAGAGATCCCTTCCTGGTCAGCCCAGACCAAGGCCTCGCCATCGCAGCGCACGCCGCGCTCGAACAAACCCTCATGACGACCGACGATATGTACCGGCAATGCATCCAGCACTTCATTACCCAACACGAGGCCGCGAAAGCTATCCGGCAGCGCATCCAGCCACTCGACTTTGGCGAACAGCTCGGGTGGCAATCGTTGCGACAAGGTCTGCTGCTGCACAGCACGAAGGTGGGCGCTCACCTCTAGGATCCGGTAGCGCTGTGGCAGGCTACCCAGTCGTTGCAGCTCGAGTAACGACTCGGCGGCAAGCCGACCGGTGCCGGCCCCAAGCTCCAGGACATCGCCCTCCGTCTCACCGATGACCTGGGCGGCCTGTCTTGCCAGGCACTGGGCGAATAATGGTGAGATCTCAGGCGCGGTGACAAAATCTCCCGCGGCGCCGAACTTTTGCGCGCCGCCGCTGTAATAACCAAGTCCCGGCGCGTATAGCGCGAGGTGCATGTAACGCGCGAAATCGATCCAGCCACCCGCCCGGGCGATCTCTTCTCGAATATGTGCGGCCAGGGATTGGCTGTGGCGCAGTGCCTCCGCATCTGGAATGGGCATTGGTGTCATGTTGAATAGATTATAATACTTGGATGGAAACCCGCATGAATTCTGGCTTGGAAGACAAGGTCGTCTTGATCACCGGTGGCGCGAAGCGCGTAGGCGCTTCCATTTGTCGGCTGCTGCACGCCGGCGGCGCCAAACTGATGATCCACTATCGCAGTTCGGCAGGTGAAGCGCGCGCATTACAGTCCGAACTCAACCTGTTACGACCGAACTCCGCAGCGATCATCCAGGGCGACCTGCTCAACCTTGCCATCCTGCCAAGCCTGGTGCAGGAGACAATCGGTCATTTCGGCAAGCTGGATGTGCTGATCAACAATGCCTCCAGCTACTATCCGACCGAGATCGGCGAGATCGACGATACCCAGTGGGAAGACCTGATGGGCTCCAACCTCAAGGCCCCCTTGTTCCTCGCGCAGGCGGCGGCGAGCGAGCTGCGCAAGCAGCACGGCAGCATCGTCAACATCACCGACATGCATGTGGAACGCCCGAAAAAAGGCTACATCGTCTACAGCGTAGCCAAGGCCGGGCTGATGACCCTGACCAAGTCGCTGGCCCTCGACCTCGCGCCCGATGTGCGCGTCAATGCCGTCGCACCGGGGCCGGTGCTCTGGCCGGAGGATAATCCCCAATTCGACGAGGTGTATCGCCAACGCGTCATCTCGCAAACCCTGCTGAAGCGCATCGGTGAAGGTGACGACGTCGCCAAGGCGGTGCGCTTCCTGATCCAGGACGCCCCCTTCATCACCGGCCAGGTCATCGCCGTGGATGGCGGGCGCTCGCTCAATCTATAGGCTGAACGCCATGATCAAACACCTTCCAGACAACGCCTCCGGCAACTTCATCAAGCTGCGCAATAGCCTCATCAGCGCCACCGGCAAGGCGATCGGCGACTACAACATGATCGAGGAAGGTGACACGGTGCTGGTCTGCATGAGCGGCGGCAAGGATTCGCACGCCATGCTCATGATTCTGTTGGCGCTGCAGGAGCGGGCGCCGATCGACTTCAAGCTCATCGCCATGAACCTCGACCAGAAGCAACCGGGATTCCCCGAGCACATCCTGCCGGAATACCTGAAGAAATTGGGCGTGGACTATCGCATCGTCGAAGCCGACACCTACTCCATCGTCAAGGAGAAGATCCCTGAAGGCAAGACCACCTGCTCACTGTGCTCGCGGCTGCGTCGTGGCGTCATCTACACCACGGCCAAGGAACTCGGCGCCAACAAGATCGCCCTCGGCCATCATCGGGACGACATGGTGGAGACACTGTTCCTCAACATGTTCTTCGGCGCCAAACTCAAGGCGATGCCACCCAAGCTCTCCGCCAACGACGGCCAGCTCATCGTCATCCGCCCGCTGGCTTACTGCACGGAGAAGGACATTGCCGCCTATGCCCGCGCCATGGAATTCCCCATCATCCCGTGCGACCTCTGCGGCTCGCAGGAGAACCTGCAACGGCAGAAAGTGAAGGACATGCTGCAAGCCTGGGAACGTGAACAGCCCGGACGCATCAACAACATCTTCCGCGCCATGACCAATGTCGAGCCTTCGCACCTGGCCGACACCGAGCTTTACGATTTCAAGGGCATGAGTCAGGCATTGGCGACGGACGAAGACCCGCTGTTCGGGGACATCGCCAAGGAAGACAACGCAGCGTTGAGCCTGGCGAGCGCCGAAGGCACCCGCATCGAATTCAAGCGCAACGCGGCTTAAGCCCTGCACTTCAGTACAAAAAAGCCCGCAGTTGCGGGCTTTTTTGTCGTCATCATGCAGTCACGCTACTTCTTGGCATATTCTCCAACCACCTTCATGAACCTGTCCGCCACTACGGGCTGGCCGGCATAGGGATCCATGCTGCCGGTCATGAGACCGTCCAGCAGTTCCAGCCGCTTTTGCGGGGCCGGATGGGTCTTGAACATCAAGGCCAGATGGCTATCCTGCGCATTGGCCGCTTCCAGCGTCTGCAGCACGGCCGGCAAGCCATAAGGGTCATATCCCGCGCGGGCAGCGATGACCACACCCATGCGATCGGCCTCGAATTCGTCGTCCTTATCCAGACCGCGCGCATAGAGCTCGGTACCTGCGCCGATGGCCTTCTCCGCCAACGCGGCATGTTCGCTACTGCCGACGGCAATGCTGGCCAGGTCGGCCATGAGGCCGGTACGGGCGTTCTTCTGGATGGCATTGAGGTGATGCCGTTGCAACACATGCGCCATCTCGTGCGCGAGCACGCCTGCTAGCTCGGCCTCATTGCGCATCCGCAACAACAAGCCTTTGGTGATGAACACGTAACCGCCGGGTGCCGCGAAGGCGTTGACGTTCTCGCTATCGAGTACGCCGAAGCGCCATGGTAGCTCCGGGCGCTCCGTCTGCATCGCCAGCCACCAACCGAGGCGGCTGACGTAGGCTTGCAGCTTGTCGTCCTGCACCAGTGGCGCTGCGCCTAGCAGGTTGGCTGCCACACCCTGGCCGATCTCGGCTTCACCTTTATCGTCCACCGTTTTCAAGTCCTTGACCTTGCCGATGGCATCCACCAGTTTGTTGATGCTGAGCTCGAACGCCTGCGACGAACCAGAGACAGCGAGCAGGGCCAACATGATCATCCATCTTTTCATGATCAGCGCCCTCCGCCGAACGAACTGCCACTGTTGGTCGCCGCCTGCGACATCCCCAGGTATTCGATCTTCTGGCTTTGCAGTTTGGCGCCACCGGCAAAGCTTTCCGCTTCGCGCTTGCCGTTAGGGAAGCCATCGAGCTTCTTCACTGCGTCGGGCGCCGGTTTTGCGTTCTTCAGTTCTTCGGCGCTAAGTCCGCGCACACCTGTGGCGACGGTGACACCGGTGTTGCCGGAGCGCCCGCTGCGTGCCACATTGAGCAATGAGCCAAGCCCGCTCTCGCCCTTGGCAGCGGTGCCCGTGCCGAGCTTGATGCTGGTCATCTTGAGCCAACCCTCGCTGCCGTCGGCCGCTTTGACCTGCATCCAGCCGCCTTGGCGTTTCACGACATCAAGCACGCTGCCCACAGGCAAACTGGCCACGGTCTTGGCATCTGCGAACGGCTCCTGTTTGAGATCGGCCGCGATCAGGGTTTGGCCAGGATCGCCAGCCAGCGCGCCCAATGGCAGCAAGAGCAGCCCGAGCAGGAGTAGGTGATGTTTCATGTGGTGATTCCCCTTAGCAAGACTTCCGTGGTCGTTCTGGTCCATGGCGATATCAGGCGATCCTTCTTTTGGGTTCGTACAGCCGTACCGCCCGGCTTCGCCCTTTGACTTCATAACTGCCGTGGTCGATAAAATCATACGGGCAATGTCCGTTGGCCTGCAACTCGCAGAGCTGGCGGGTATCTTCCGAGACTAGCACCCGGCTGATACCCTTGGTCTGGCCCTCGATGCGGCTGGTCAGGTTGACCGTATCGCCGATGGCCGTGTACTCCTGCTTGTTGGGCGAGCCGATGAAGCCGACCACGGCTGGGCCGCTATGTACACCGATACCGATCTCAAGGTTCTGGCCCACCGTCTTGCCCTGTTGCGCCAATTGTTCACGGAATTGTTCCAGCTTGTCGCTCATCTCCATGGCCGCGGCTACCGCGCGCAAGGCATGGTCCGGCTGTTCGGTCGGCGCACCCCAGAAAGCCATGATGGCGTCGCCGATGTATTTGTCCAGGGTACCTTGCTGCTGGAACACCGCTTCCGCCTGCAGCGTGAAATACGCGTTCAACAGTTCCACCACCTCCTCCGGCGTGCTGCCCTCGGACAAGGTCGTGAAGCCGCGGATATCGGAGAACAGCACGCTGATCTGGCGACTCTTGCCACTCAGCGATGCCAGGGTCACGCCTTTGGCCACCAGCGCCTGCACCACACGCGGATCGAGGAATCGACTGAAGGTGGCGACGGCCCGTTCGCGCGCCTTGCGCTCTTCCAGGTATTCCATGAAGGCGGCCACCAGGAAATACAGCCAAGCGAACACGATCGGCGTCAGCACCCACACCACCAGTGAGGCATGCAGGGCCTGATAAGCAGCCAGCAGAGCACTTGCCGTAACCACCCCGAGCGCCACCCCCAGACTCAGTACCTGGCGACGCGCGACAAAACCCCAGGCCAGAAGACCGATGAGCAAGATGCCGCCGATCGCCGACCACAGATGGGGTGCCCTATGCAGGCTATCGCCGTTCTTCAGGTTATCCATCGCGGTCGCCAGGATCTCTACGCCCGGGTAGAAGCCATCGACCGGCGTTGCGCGCACATCATGCAGTCCGGTAGCCGTGGCGCCGATGATGACGAGCTTATCCTTGAACTCGTCGGTCGGTCGCTGCGGCTGGCTGCGCTGGAGGTCCATATACACATCGGCATAGCTGACCCGCTGATGCGCCAGCGCACCGCCGTGCCAGTTGAGCAGCAGGTTCTGGCTCTGCGGCACCGGGTATCCCAGGTCTTTGGCCAGTCGTGCAGGCAGGGACGGTACCTGCCAGCCGCTGCTATTCATATATATAGGATAGCTGCGCACCACGCCGTCCTTATCGGCGATCGCGTTATGCGTACCGATGCGCCCGGTCTCCAGCATCGCCGCCAATGGCAACACCAGGCTCACCGTCGCCTCTTGGTCGGCGGCCGGGCCGGGGCTGATGCCGAGTCGTCCGGCGTATTCGCTCAGGGGGATGCCTTTCCCCGCGTCCTCGTTATCGAGCAACAGCATCGGGAAGTAGAGGTGGTCGAGTCGCCCGATGACCTCGGCGAAGTACTGGTCGTCCTGCGGACGCGTCAGGTCAGGGTCGCTGAACAGGATATCGAAGACGATGGCCTTGGGCTGTTGACGGGAGATCCCCTCAACCAGTTCGGCATGCATGGCGCGCGGCCAGGGCCAGCGGCCGACCGATTCCGCCATCAAGGCCAGGCTGCGCTCATCGATATCGACGATGACGATGGCGGGGTCCGGACGACTGTTTTGGGCGAACTGCCGGATCATGGCGTCGGACAGGCGGTTCTCCAAGGACTGGAGGCCGTGCAGCCATTGCGATTCGATCAATAGCAGGGCCGAGACCGCGAGCGCGATGACGAAATAACGAGAGAGGCCGGAGAATCTCATGCTGGCATCATAACTGGCGAACCAGTTGACGCCAAACCACTCTTATTTCAGAGGTTTCTTGCTAATGGCAGTGATTTACTCTTATTATCTGCCGCTCCTGCATCCCACAAATCGTGTGTACATGTCCAAACTACTGATCGTTGAATCCCCCTCCAAAGCCAAGACACTGAAGAAATACCTGGGCAAGGATTTCGAAGTGCTGGCTTCGTATGGGCATGTGCGCGACCTCGTCCCCAAGACCGGTGCAGTGGATCCGGATAACGACTTCGCGATGAAGTACGAGATCATCGACCGCAACGCCAGGCATGTGGATGCCATCGCCAAGGCGGTGAAAGTCGCTGACGCCATCTATCTGGCGACCGACCCGGATCGCGAGGGGGAAGCCATCTCCTGGCATATCGCCGAGATCCTCAAGCACAAGAAGCTGGTCAAGGACAAGATCCTCAAGCGTGTGGTGTTCCACGAGATCACCAAGAGCGCGGTCAATGAGGCCATCGCTTCGCCGCGCGACATCTCCATGCCGCTGGTCAATGCACAGCAGGCACGACGCGCGCTGGATTACCTGGTGGGGTTCAACCTGTCGCCGCTGCTGTGGAAGAAGATCCGTCGCGGCTTGTCCGCCGGGCGCGTACAAAGCCCGGCCTTGCGCCTCATCGTCGAGCGCGAACTGGAGATCGAAGCCTTCAAGCGCCAGGAATACTGGACCATCCATCTCGAATCGCGCAAGCACCAGCATGCCTTCGATGCCCGGCTGGTGCAGCTGGATAACAACAAGGTCGAACAGTTCACCATCACCACACAGGAACAGGAACGCGAGATCGTCGGCAAGTTGCTGCTCGCCAGCGCCGGCAAAGCCACCGTCTCACGTGTCGAGAAGAAGCAAAAGAGCCGCAGCCCTGCTGCGCCGTTCACGACATCGACCCTGCAACAGGAAGCCGTGCGCAAATTGGGCTTTACCACCAGCCGCGCCATGCGCATCGCCCAGCAGCTGTACGAAGGCATCGACGTCGGTGCGGGCACGGTGGGCCTCATCACCTACATGCGCACCGACTCCATGAGCCTGGCGACCGAGGCGGTGATGCAGATCCGCGACTATATCAAGAAGAATTTCGAGGCCGACTATCTGCCTAAGTCGCCCATCATGTACAAAACCAAAGCCAAGAACGCGCAAGAGGCCCACGAGGCGATCCGTCCGACCGACATCACCCGCACCCCGGCAAGCGTACGCGCGTTCCTCACGCCTGAACAATTTTCGCTGTACGAGATGATCTGGAAGCGCTCGCTCGCGTGCCAGATGGCCCAGGCCAAATTCGATGCCGTGAGTGTCGACCTCGCGGTCGGGTCCGAAGCCAACCTGTTCCGTGCGACCGGCCAGACCATGATCTTCGCCGGCTTCATCGCTGTCTACATGGAAGGCGTGGACGACGCCGAAGAAGAGGGCGAGAGCAAGCTACCGCAACTGGAGACAGGCGAAGTCCTCGACGTGCAGAAGATCTTCGGCGAGCAGCATTTCACCGAGCCGCCTCCACGCTACGGTGAAGCCAGCCTGGTCAAGGTGTTGGAAGAATACGGCATCGGTCGTCCGTCGACCTACGCCAGCATCATCTCGACACTGCAGGACCGCGAATATGTCGTGCTCGACAAGAAGCGCTTCACACCGACCGATGTCGGCCGGGTCGTGAACAAGTTCCTGACAGAGCACTTCACGCGCTACGTCGATTACGACTTCACCGCCAACCTGGAGAACGAGCTCGACGATATCGCCGAAGGCGAGCGGGAATGGGTACCGGTGCTGAACGAGTTCTGGCAAGGCTTCAACCAGCAGATCAACGCCAAGGCCAATATCGACCGCGCAGAGATGACGCACGAACTCACGGGCGAGGATTGCCCGAAGTGTGGCAAGCCGCTTTCCAAGCGCCTCGGCAAGTTCGGCATGTTCATCGGATGTACGGCCTATCCGGAATGCGATTACATCCGTAACCTGAACAGCAACGGCGACGCCCGCGCCGAACCGACCAAGATCGGGGTCGAGCCAGAATCGCAGAAGGACATCCTGTTGCTCAACGGGCCTTATGGGCCTTACTTGCAACTGGGCCAGGCAGTGGAAGGCGAGAAGAAGAAACCGAAACGCGTCAGCATCCCCAAGGATATCGCCCTCGCTGACGTCAACCTGGAAGTCGCACTCAAGCTCATTGCCTTGCCACGCGACCTCGGCCAGCATCCCGAGACCGGCAAGAAGATCGTCGCCAATCTCGGCCGCTTCGGCCCTTACGTCAACCATGACGGAAAATTCAAGTCGATCCCGCGTAGCGACAGCGTCTTCGACATCGGTCTCGACCGTGCCGTCGAATTGCTGGCACAAGCGAATGCTGGTCCGGCGCCACTGCGCGATCTGGGCAAGCATCCCACAGAAGACGGCACCATCGCGGTCTATGCTGGCCGTTACGGGCCTTATGTACAGCATGGCAAACTGCGTGCGACCCTGGGTAAGAGCCAGGAACCTGAAAGCCTGACCATGGAAGAAGCGCTGGAATTGCTGAGTGCGAAGGCGGCCAAGGAAGCACCTGCCAAAAGAGCGGCGACTGCCACGAAAAAGACAGCAGCTAAAAAACCTGCTGCCAAAAAAGACTCGGCAACGAAAACCGCCGCCAAGAAGCCGGTAAAGAGAAAGACAACCGCGAAAAAAGTGACTACTAAAAAACCTGCCGCGAAAAAGACGGCGAGCAGTTAAGTTAGCCCTTCTATCTCTAGGACAATAAAAAAGCGGCCCATGGCCGCTTTTTTATTGTCCTATGAAAGGTCGATCAGCCTGAGACGCCGGTCGTCATGATGTTGTTGCTCTCTATCCATTTGCGGATGCGCTGCGCATCGCCGATACGGGAATACTTACCCCAGGAATCGAGTAGGACGATGATCATCGGCTGGCCTGCGATCTCGGCCTGCATCACCAGGCAACGGCCCGCCTCGTTGATATAACCCGTCTTCGAAAGGCCGATGACCCAGTCGCTGTTGCGCACCAGGATATTGGTATTCACGAAGTTGGCCGGGTTACGCAGCCCGCGGACCGGCACTTCCATGTTCGTAGAGGTGCTGACCTGGCGGATCTCCGGGTACTGGTAAGCGGCACGCACCATCTTCACCAGATCCTCAGCCGTCGAGACGTTCTCGCTGTTGAGGCCGGTGGGGTCGACGAAATGGGTATTGGTCATGCCCAGCTGGATCGCCTTGATATTCATCGCCGCGATGAAAGAGGTCAGACCGCCGGGATAGTTACGGCCCAGGGCCGATGCAGCGCGGTTCTCCGAGGCCATCAGGGCCAGTTGCAGCAGTTCCGCGCGGGTCAGTTCGGTCCCCAGTCTGAGTCTGGAGCTGGTGCCCTTCAGCATATCGACGTCGCCTTCGGAGATGGTCAGCACCTCATCCATGGGCAGGCGTGCGTCCAGCATGACCATCGCCGTCATCAGCTTGGTCACCGAGGCGATCGGGGTCGGCATGTTGGTGCTCTTGGCGTATACCGTCTCACCGGTCTCCTGATTGACGATCAGGGCCTTGGAGGACGCCAGTTGCAGGATGCCTGTGCTGTCCAGCTCTTCATTGAAGACGCTGGCATTACGATTGTAGTTGACGTTCTGGACACGGTACTTGCGGTCGGAACGGATGGTGCGGATGATCTTGCGGCTGGTGGCAGCCTTGTGCTTGCTGGATGCAGAGACCTTTTTATGGGATTTCTGGCCTGCTTCGGCGACGAATGGCGGGACGACCAGACTCAATGCGATACACACTGTCATCAATTTTCGTAGCATTGCACGGCCCACCCTTCAGAAACATTCGATTGAATACTAGCCAAATTAATTCGATTTGTCATCAACATACGCGCATTACTTTATAAAGTATCTGAGATTGTTGTCAAAAGAACACAGTCCATATTTGTGCGAGAATATCGCCTGAACTGACAGAGGCTTTACCCATCATGCGTATACCAACCGAATTGCATTACTCCGACGAACACTTGTGGACCCAACAAGCCGAGGATGGCACCTGGCTAGCCGGGATCACCGATTACGCCCAGGATCTGCTCGGGGACATCGTCTATGTCGAAGCGCCCGCTGTAGGAACGCGGCTTGAAGCGGGCAAACCCTGCGGCCTGGTGGAGTCGGTCAAGACCGGCTCCGATCTGCATGCTCCGATGGATGGTGAGGTAGTGGCGATCAACGAGGTGCTGCAAGGTAATCCGGAGCATATCAACGACAAACCCTATGCCAGCTGGATCTTCAAGTACCGTCCCAGCAATGCGGCTGACGCGGCCAAGCTGCTGGACGCCAAAGGCTACGAAACCCTACTCGGCCGACTATAACGTCGCTGACGCCGATATTGGCGTCGATGCGCGCCAGTCTATTCCGACGTTTCGCTCAAGGCCGTTTGCAGCTTCAGTCGCAGGGTCTGCACCAGCTCGGCTTCCAGCCGGGTGTTCAAGGCGTCATGCGCTGATTTCAGTTCAGCCTTGACGGCCTTTTTCACGGCCTCCTCGATCAGGGGGGTCATTTCCGTCATCAATCGCTCGATCAACGCTGGGGACAGTGCCTGCGCTTCCGCTTCGCTGACCCGGATCTGGTTCAGGCCGGGAAAGACACGGGCGGCTTGCGGCAGGAAATCGGGCCGCGCGGACAAACTAGGCGCGGTACCTTCGTAGACCTCCGTCAACAGCGGGATACCTTCGTCGAACTGGGGTAGGGCTTTGTCCGCCGGCTGGTTCTTGGTCAAGGCATTGATACGGCTCAGCACTTGTGCCAGGTCGTGGCCATCCTGAGGTTTATCGGTCATAGGCTGGCTCCGTTGGCGTCGAAGGCTTTGATCTCATAGCCGCGATCGCGGTAGAAACGGAAACGTTGACGTGCTTCCGCCTTATCTGTTTCATCTTGCCCCACGATCTCGATCAGGCGACGAAAACGGCTGAAGAAGGGGGGGTATGCCGACCTGAGGTTGATCAGGACATCGTCGTGCGGTAGCAACTCCCCCTTGCTGTCGATGATCACCGGCGTCATCTCCGCCAGCGCGTTATCCGGCCCACAATGCGGCAGGAAGGACAACGCAGGTTCAGACCATAGCTTGCGCCCGAGCATCTCAGCCGTCGCATCATCGGGCGTAAACACATGCAGCCGGCGTCCTTTGCCGACTGCACGCTCAGTCAATTCCGCGACTTTCTGCAGCTTGTCCTCGACATT
>CBFGLF010000024.1:0-18997 GCA_965649545.1 uncultured Methylotenera sp. | reverse complement strand
CGCTCAATTTTACCTTATCGTCTTCGAGGCTGCTGCTGATGGAGATCGTCGGCTTGGATTGCCCCTCCAGCGCGTCCTGCGCGTTCTGTAGCAGATTATGCAAGACCTGTCGCATCATGGTGATGTCGCCTGTGATATTCGGCAGATGCTCTGCGAGCGATGTCTTGATCTCGATCCCCACCGGTTCGTACAAGGCCAGTACATCACGTATCAGCTGGTTGAGGTCGACCTTGCCGAGGTTCAGTGCCGGTGCGCGTGCATATTCGCTGAACTCGTTGACCATGGCTTTCATCGCCGTGACTTGGCTGACGATGGTGTCAGTCGCACGTTTCAGCATGGTGACATCGGCACCTTCGAGTTTGGGCGTCAGCTTGTGTTCCAGACGCTCGGCCGATAGCTGGATCGGCGTCAACGGATTCTTGATCTCATGGGCCAGCCTGCGCGCCACTTCGCCCCATGCGGCATCGCGCTGCGCCTGGACCATGGTCGTGATATCGTCGAACACCACCACGAAACCACTTTCGGGACTATCCAGCAGTCGTGTGCCACGTACCAGCAGGATCTGCCTGCCCTGCGGGGTCGCGATCTCCATTTGTTCCTGCCACTCGCCCTTTTCCTGTTTGTGGAAGTGTGCGGCTATCGTACTAGTGAAGGTTTCCAGTGCCGGGTGCAGTTCAGCCAGTCGGGGCAGCGGCTGATCGACGGCATCATCCAACGGAAAACCGAGGATGTTCGTAGCCGCCAGGTTGTAGGTACGCAGATGCGCTTTAGTGTTGAATGCCAGCACACCTGAGGAGAGGTGGGCAAGGATGGTCTCCAGGTAACTGCGCGCCGCTTCGACCCGGGCACGGTTACGTTCCGCGGCTTGTGTCGCCTCCGATAACTGTCTGGTCATGCTGTTGAATGACTGCACCAGGATCCCCAGCTCATCCTTGCCATGTGCCGGCAACATCGTGCTGTAATCGCCGCGTGCGATCGCACGCGTGCCCTCGGCCAGAGTGCCCAGAGGCGCTGAAAGGCGTCGGCTGAGGACGAAGGCGATGGCGACTGCGGTCAGCATGGCCAGCATCAATACCAGGGTCAGGGTCAGGGCGAACACATCCTTCAGTGAGTCACGGCTGAAAGAAAGCTCCTGATAATCCTGATAGACGTCCTGCACCGATTCCGCCGTTGCGGATAACGCCTTGGGTACCGGCTGCAACAACTGCAATATACGTGTCTCGCCGCCCAGCTCGGACACCGATACCGGCGCGAGGGCCCTCAGATAGAGCCCTTTGCCGGGAATGGGCTCGATGATGCCGTAGACGCGTTGCCGGGCCTGGCGCAGCTGGGAGATGCTCGGCAGCTCCGGCAGGAAGCTGGTAGGGTCGTTGCTGGAGAACGCCAGGATCCGGCCCTGAGCCGTCAACAATACCGCTTCCTGGATACCGCTCTTCTCACGCAGGTCGTTGAGGGATGCGAGATGCATGGACGAAGGCTGGAACGCCAATCCCAAGGCCATGCTCTCGCCCTTTTCCACGACATCCGCGAGCATGATATCCAGTGCGCTCTGGCCTAGGCGAAGGCCGCCCTCAAGCGCCGCTTCCACCTTGACGTTGAACCACGACTCGATGGAGCGCGTGAGGAAGTTCACGGATACCGCATAGACGATGACGCCGGGGATGATCGCCATCAGCGCGAAGGCGCCAAGCAAGCGCAAGGTCAGGCGACTGCCCATGGTGCGGGCCTTCATTTGCTTGTAAAGACGCCACAATTGCACGCCGATCAACACGATGAGCACGACGGCCAGGGCGATGTTGAGTCCCAGCAGGATGGTGTAATGCATGCCGGACGCAGCCGTGTTCGCACTTGCATGCGACAAGAGATAAAGCAGGACCGCGCCGATGGCGGCGCTGATGAAAACGATATATCGCATCTTTAACAGTCTAGAGGGCTAGCGCTGGGGTCCAACGATAACGTTGCGAGACCATGTTCCAGTTCTCGGAACCGATCACGTCGACTTGCAAGGGTTTGGGCAGTTTTGACTGGTCAAGCCGGATGCGTAAACCGGCATGGTAGACCTCGCCCTTCTTCAATAATGTCTTATCGATCACGCGCCAATCCCTTAAGCGCGCCAGCTCTTCCTTGGCCTCCTGCAGACTGGTGAATGCCTGCTGATGGTTATTGCGGTTGAGCAGGTACTGCCGTGACAGGGCGTGATAACTCAGAGTGATCTCCATGCTGCTGGTCTCGATCTCGTCATCGAACCAGTATCGCCTCGGCGTCACCAACTGGAATTCGACCAGGAAAGAGAGCGGCACGCCTTTATTCAAGGCCGATTCCACTTCATTGCTGAAGATCACATCGAAATCCGCGTTGAGGACAACAGCCTCTTCCGCCGCTACGAGCTCGGCAGACTTGACGTGGAGACTACTGGATGCGGCGAAGGCCAAACTCGCGATGGCGAGCGGCAGGGTCAACAGGAACAGTGTGAATGGATGTAGGCGGGATAGCTTGTCAGTTTTTTTGCAACAAGGCGTAGAAGAAACCATCATGTTCTGAGCAGGGCAGTAGTTGTCCATGGGTTAGGTCGGTTAAAGGCAACTGGGTCGCCTCAGGTGTAACCTCCAGAAATTTTTCTATTTGATGTTGATTTTCTTCGTGAAAAATCGAACACGTCGCGTAGAGCAATTTACCACCCTTTGCCAGTAGCTGCCACAACCCGTGCAATATGCGGGCTTGCTGCTCCGTGAAACTATCGAGGTCTTCCGGCCGACGCAACCATTTGATATCGACATGCCGTCTGACGATGCCGGAAGCGGTACAAGGCACATCGGCCAGGATACGATCGAACGGTTTGCCATCCCACCATGACTCGCATGCCCCGGCGTCTGCCATCATCAGGGTGGCGCTGACGCCGATGCGGTCGAGGTTACTTCTGGTGCGTTGCAATCTGACGGGCTCAGTGTCGATCGCCAGCATCTCCACATCGGCCAGCTCGAGGATATGCCCGGTCTTGCCGCCGGGCGCGCAGCAGGCGTCAAGCACCCGCATCCCGTCCTTCACGTCGAGCAACCTCCCCGCATGCTGAGCCCCAGCATCCTGTACGGAAACCTCGCCTTGCAGGAACCCCGGGATCTTCTCGACCGGCATCGCCTTCTCCAGCATCACCGCTTGCGGGGCAAGGACCCTGGCAGGGATACCCTGCGTTTCGAGCCTGGTGCAGAAGTCCTGGGGCGTGGTCCGGGCGAGGTTGACGCGCAAGGTCAACGGGGGATGCTGATTCCCCGCTTCAAGCATGGCCTGCCATTGCGTCGGGTATTGCGCACGGACCTTGTCGACCCACCATTGCGGATAGCTGAACTTCGCCACTTCATCCGTGCCCAGCGCCTGCTTGAGCGCCGCTTCCTGTCGCAGGAAATTTCGCAACACGGCGTTGACCAGGCCTTTTGCCCACTGCATCTTGAAAAGCCCCGCCGCCTTTACCGCCTGATCGACGATGGTATGGGCGGCGGCACGGTCATGGTTCAGTTGATACATGGCCACCAGCAACAAACAATGCAGCCGCTGATCCGTCAGGGGTTTCTGCAGCAGCTGTTGCAACAGGGCCTCAAGCTCGCCGTAGAAACGCAGCGCGCCGTAGCTCAGATCCTGGGCGACCGCCCGCTGTTGTGGCGTGATGTGTGGATGCCTGCGAAAGACGCTTTCCAGCGTCGATGTGAGATTACGGCCGCCGAGGACATGCTCGATGGCCTCAGCGGCGATCTGTTGAGAGAGGTACAACGCGATATGCCGATCAGCGCACCATGGCCATCAGCTTGGCGACACGCTCTTCCGTCTGCGGATGGGTACTGAACAGGCCCTTCAAGCCACCGGCGGACAGCGGGTTGATGATCATCATCTGGGCAGTCTCAGGGTGCTGCTCCGCCGTATCCATCGGGATCTGGTGGGCATAATCGTGGATCTTCTTCAAAGCCGAGGCAAGGGCTTCCGGATCACCACTGATCTCGGCACCGCCTTTGTCCGCCTCGAACTCGCGGGCGCGCGAGATCGCCATCTGGATCAGCATGGCTGCCAGCGGTGCGACGATCATGATGAGCAATGCGACTGCCGGATGAACGCCGCGGTCCCGGCCACCACCAGAGAACAACATGCCGAACTGCGCGATCGAGGAGATGGCACCGGCGATGGTGGCAGAGATGGTCGAGATCAGGGTATCGCGATGCTTGACGTGCGCCAGCTCATGAGCCATGACGCCACGCAATTCGCGTTCCGACAGGATGCGCATGATACCGGTGGTGGCTGCCACCGCCGCATGCTCCGGGTCTCGTCCGGTCGCAAAGGCGTTGGGTTGCTGTTCATCGATGATATACACCTTCGGCATCGGCAAGCCGGCGTTCTGTGCCAGCTCTTGCACCATGGCATAGAACTTGGGGGCCGACTGCGCATCGACTTCGCGCGCGTTGTACATCTTGAGCACGGCCTTGTCGGAGAACCAGTAGGCATAGATATTCATGGCCCCGGCGAGCACCAGTGCGATCAACATGCCGCTGGCGCCGCCTAGGGCCGCCCCTACAGTACCGAACAGCACGACGATGCCCGCCATCAGAATCGTCGTCTTGAACCAATTACCTAACATCGTTGTTCCTTCATCAATCCTGAAAATAGCTTCAGTCGTTCCCTTAGATGCGGGTGAACTCCGGAAATTCAATCGCCGAAGCGGTCGCCGATTTTGAGCCTGCGCCCCGCCATGAAATCCTTCACAGGCAGACGTTTGCCGCCTGGCAACTGCAACTCCTCGACGGACAGTAGCCCGTCGCCTGTGCCGATCAGGATGGTATCTCCGATAGCCACGACTTCTCCAGGCTTGCCTTTGCCGGCTTGGGAAGTCGCCATCCAGATGCGACAGACTTCACCATGGAGGGGACTTTGGGCGACAGGAAAGGGATTGAATGCCCTGACCTGACGCGAAATCGCAGTCGCGCTGCCCGTCCAATCGATCATGGCTTCCGACTTCTGCAGTTTTTCGGCGTATGTCACCAAGGCTGCATCCTGCGGCTCCGCTTCCAGCACGCCGGTCTCGGACAATCGGTCCATGGCTTCCACCATCAGCTCACCGCCGATCGCGGCCAGGCCGTCATGCAGGCTCTGCGCGGTCGAGCGCTCGTTGATCGGCAGCACACCTTTGCTGACCATCGCACCGGCATCGAGCGCCGGCACTACTTCCATGATGGTCACGCCAGTCTCGCTGTCGCCTGCCAGCAAGGCCCGCTGAATCGGCGCGGCGCCTCGCCACCTGGGCAGCAACGAGGCATGGATGTTATAGCACCCGAGTCGCGGCATATCGAGCACCGCAGTCGGGATGATGAGACCATAGGCGGCGACGATCATGACATCGGCCTGCTCCTGCGCGATGCGTGTCTGCACGGCAGGATCCTTCAAGGTCTCCGGCTGGAAGACCGGAATGCCGTGTGCGAGCGCCAGTTGTTTGACAGGGCTGGCCTTGAGCTTCATGCCACGCCCGGCAGGTCGATCTGGTTGCGTCAGGACAAGACTGACCACGTGTCGTGAATCGATCAGCGCTTGCAAGGCGGGCACCGCAAAATCAGGCGTGCCCGCGAATATCACCTTGAGGGCCGCCATTAACGGTCGCGCTGCCGTTTCTTCATCTTGTTTTTGATGCGTGACTGCTTCAGTGGCGAAAGATATTCGACGAACACCTTGCCGAGGAGATGATCCATCTCGTGCTGGATACACACCGCCAGCAAGCCGTCCGCTTCCAGGGTGAACGGCTGTCCATCGCGACCGAGCGCTTCCACCGTGATGCTTTCTGCCCGCGTCACGGTCTCATAGACGCCAGGTACGGAAAGGCACCCCTCTTCATATTGTTGCCTGCCACAGGCGTTGACGATGCTCGGGTTGATGAATACCTTCAGGTCGCGCTTATCCTCACTGGTGTCGATGACGATGACCTGCTGGTGTACATTGACCTGCGTCGCCGCCAAGCCGATACCCGGGGCCGCATACATGGTCTCTGCCATGTCGTCGACCAGCCGGCGAATGGTCGCATCCACGGTTTTCACCGGGGCTGCGACGGTATGCAGGCGCGGGTCTGGATAATTGAGGATATCTAGGATCGCCATAAAATAAGGAATGCCATAAAAGCTTGATTGTTGAATGAATTACATGCAGAATTTAATGCGACTTCGCGGATTAGGGATTCTGCGCTAAAGGATCGGGGCCACCAACATGAATAAATATATTATAACGCCGCTGTTGCTTTGTTGCCTGGCTTTGCCTGCAATGGCCGATACCGTCGAGTTGCAGGACAACCACCCAGAGCGTCACGTCGTCGTCAAAGGCGATACCTTGTGGGGCATCTCCGCCAAGTTCCTCAAAGACCCCTGGCAGTGGCCAAAGGTCTGGCGCATGAACCGCGAACAGATCAAGAACCCGCACCGCATCTACCCTGGGGATGTGGTCGTTTTGGATATGAGCAGCGGCAGCCCCCAACTTAGATTGCTAAAAGAGCGTACTGTCGTACTCGAGCCAGGCGTGCGTACTGAAGAGCTCGACAAGCAAGCCATTCCGACGATACAACCTAACATCATCAATCCCTTCTTGACGCAGCCACTCGTGATCAATAACGATGGGCTTGATAAGGCGCCAATTGTCATTGGCGGACCTGACAGTCGACTCGCTCTAACTCCTGGGCTAAAAGTCTATGTGTCTAAGATTGAAGAAGGTGCTGGACTGCAGTGGCACATCTACCGCCCTGGGCGCCCTCTTGTCGACCCTGATACGAGGTTGCCTCTTGGTATAGAAGCGATTTATCTAGGTGACGCCAAAGTACTCAAATATGGTGAACCTGCCACGGTAGAGATCATGCGGGCCAAAGAAGAGATCTTTACTATGGACAAACTAGTAGCCGCTCCGGATAAGATACAGAACGCTTTCATACCGCGCCCGCCTGATGCTGACGTTACTGGTCGCATCATTGCTGTCTATGATGGTGTTGCTGAGGCAGGGCGCAACATGATCGTTAGCATCAACCGCGGCAGTGCAGAGGGGCTAGAAGAAGGCCACGTGCTGACAATCAACCGCACTGGTAGGCTAATTCAAAAGCCCATAGAAAAAGATGCCAAAGGCAAGCGTGTCGATCGTCCAGTGAAATGGGAAAAGCCTGAAGCGGCCCCTTATCGTTGGGGGGACCCTGTTAAGCCTGAAGAGGCAGAAGCGGAAGCAAAAAGGCAGCTCGAAAAAGAGGCGAAGCCTTCTGATCCATCCCTAATTAAACTACCTGATGAACGCATCGGGCTGCTAATGGTGTTCCGCACATTCGAGCATGTGTCCTACGCCCTTATCATGCAGTCATCTGAACAGGTCAACGTCTTGGACCTTGTCAAAACGCCTTAATAGATCAGCATGTCCAAGGACAATGCAGATGAAATAGCTCTGTGGATCTCATTAAGTTTGATCCCAGGGCTTGGCAGTCAAAGCCTGTGCAAACTCCTCAATACCTTCGGTGACCCGGCGGCTATCTGTGCCGCCTCTATCAGCCAGCTCAAGGATGTCGTCAATCGGGATATCGCAGAAGCGATCGCGCAAGGCGGCGAACCCGAACGAGTGCAAGCCAGCATCGACTGGCTGAAGCAAAGCAACAACCATCTCATCACGCTCTCGGACAGCCACTACCCCCAAGCCTTGCTGGAGATCTCCGATCCGCCGCCTATCCTTTATGCCAAGGGCGATCTATCCGTATTAACGCGCAAGGCCATCGCCATGGTCGGTAGCCGCAATGCCACGGCACAAGGCGAGAGGAACGCGGAGGAATTCGCCTTCTCGTTATGCAACGCGGGATTATGTGTGGTCAGCGGCATGGCACTGGGGATCGATGGGGCGGCACACCGAGGCGCGCTGCGAGCGAAAGGCGCCACGATCGCGGTGGTCGGCACCGGACTGGACATCGTCTACCCGGCAAAGCATCGTGAACTCGCGCATCAGATCGTTGAGCACGGTTTGATCCTGTCAGAATTCCCACTCGGCACCCCTTCCCGTGCGCAACACTTCCCGCGCCGCAATCGGATCATCAGTGGACTATCCATAGGCACCCTGGTCGTCGAAGCGAATATCCAGAGTGGCTCACTGATCACGGCCAAACTCGCTGCGGAACAAGGCCGTGAGGTCTTTGCCATCCCTGGCTCCATCCATTCACCCGTATCCAAAGGTTGTCACCAACTCATCAAACAAGGCGCGAAGCTGGTCGACAACATACAAGATATAGTGGACGAATTAGATATTTTTACAACCGGTAGTATGCCCGCACAGACCCCTCAGCTAGCCGCAGATGCCCATCCAGTGCTGGATTCCATGGGTTTCGACCCCATCAATATGGATATGTTGATCGAGCGCAGCGGCTTGACGAGCGAAAACCTTTCAGCCATTCTGTTGGTGCTGGAGTTGGAAAATAAAATAGCCTCTCTACCGGGAGGGCGTTACCAGCGCATCGCCTGACCGGAACTACTCGATTGGGGAATCTATGTTCGAAGTCTTGGTGTACATGTTCGAAAATTACTTTGAAGCAGATATCCGTCCCGACCAAAGCACGTTAGCAAAAGAACTATTCGCAGCAGGATTCGACCAGCAAGACATCGATGGTGCCTTCGATTGGTTCGACCAGCTCGAAGCCATGACCGACCAGCCCTCTGTGGCTGGCCACGCCACCGGGTTCCGGGTCTACACCGAACCCGAAACCAAGAAGATCAGTCATGAAAGCTTGAGCTTCATGATGTTCCTGGAACAGGCCAACGTACTGAATCCTAGCCAGCGAGAGCTGGTGATCGATCGTGCGATGGCATTGCCGCAGTCCGAGATCAGCCTTGAGGAGATCCGCTGGATCGTCTTGATGGCCCTCTGGAACCAGGACAAGGCCAGTGACTACCTGTTCGTTGAAGACGCCATGTTCAACGAAAGCAGGCCGACACTGCATTAAGAGAGATGTTCAGGCGCATGTCACCATGCGCCTGAACCAGATGGATTACTTGATATCCAGTCGCTGGATGATGGTAGAGATCGTATTCGCCTGATTCAGCGTATAGAAATGCAAGCCAGGCGCCCCGCCGGCGATGAGTTTTTCACACAAGTCGGTCACCACATCCGCCCCGAAATCCCGCAAGGAAGCGAGATCGTCACCATAATCCTGCAGGCGTAATCTCAGCCAACGCGGGATATCTGCACCACAGACACCCGAGAATCTGGCCAGCTGGGTGAAGTTATAGATCGGCATGACCCCTGGAACGATCGGCACCTTGATACCCAACGCATCGCATTGCTCGATAAACCTGAAGTAAGCATCGGCATTGTAGAAATACTGTGTGATCGCGGAGTCAGCGCCAGCATCCACTTTGCGCTTGAAACTCTGGAGATCGGCACTTGGCGAAGCCGCTTCCGGATGGAACTCTGGATATGCTGCCACCTCGATATCGAACCAATCGCCCGTCTCCTGGCGAATGAACGCCACCAGCTCATTCGCATACCTGAAGTCACCAGCGCTCGCTTCGCCTGAAGGGATATCGCCTCTCAATGCCACAAGATGGCGGATATCGTTCTGTCGATAGCGCTCCAGCAGGTCACGGATCTCCTGCTTGCTGGATGAGATACAAGAGATATGGGGCGCTGCCTCATAACCCTCTGCCTGAATCTCCAGCACCGTGTCCAGCGTGCGGTCCCTAGTCGAACCGCCCGCGCCAAACGTCACGGAAAAGAACTTGGGCTGCAGCTTGGCGAGTTGCGTACGCGCTTCTCGCAGCTTGGCGATCCCTTCCGCCGTTTTTGGCGGGAAAAACTCAAAACTGATCACGGGGGAATTCTTCAACTTCATTCTTCTTGATTGTTATCGGCTTAATCTTTATCGCCCAGCACCAGCGCGGTCAGCGCCCAGGAGATCAGGCTGTAGAGGATCGCGCCGAGGATACCGGACCATAAGCTGCGCACCTCGAAACCTTCGAGAAAATGCCCAACCAGGAAGAACAGCAGTCCATTGATCACGAAAATGAACAAGCCTAGCGTCAGCACAGTGACCGGCAATGTCAGCAAAACCAGGACGGGCCTGATCAGCATGTTCACGAGGCCGATGACGGCTGCGGCGATGAGCGCACCCGTGAACCCTGCGACATGGATCGACGGCATCAGGTAAGCGACCGCCAGTAACGCCAATGCATTCAGTAACCATACGATGATCAGTCTCATGCTGCTCTCCTCAAGGCACATCATGTCGAATTGACATGACAGACGACCCCGCGGGGCCGCCTGTCTGTCAGCTTACGAACCGAAGCTTAGTAACGATAGTGGTCTGGCTTGAACGGACCTTGTTTCGTCACGCCGATATACGCAGCCTGTTGATCGGTGAGTTCGGTCAGTTGCGCGTTCAGCTTCTTCAACTGCAATACGGCGACCTTTTCATCCAGATGTTTAGGCAAGGTATAGACGCCGACCGGATACTTGTCGGTATTGGCGAACAGCTCGATCTGCGCGATGGTCTGGTTGGCGAACGACGAGCTCATCACATAGCTAGGATGGCCGGTACCGCAACCCAGATTCACCAGACGACCCTTGGCCAGCAGGATGATACGCTTGCCGTCAGGGAAGATCACATGATCGACTTGAGGCTTGATCTCGTCCCACTCGTATTTTTCGAGAGAGGCGACATCGATCTCGTTGTCGAAGTGACCGATGTTGCAGACGATGGCCTGGTCCTTCATCTTCTTCATGTGCTCATGGGTGATCACATGGTAGTTACCCGTCGCAGTCACGAAAATGTCGGCATGCTCAGCGGCGTAGTCCATGGTGACGACGCGATAGCCTTCCATCGCTGCCTGTAACGCGCAGATCGGGTCGATCTCGGTCACCCAAACCTGGGCGGACAGAGCACGTAGTGCCTGGGCAGAGCCCTTACCTACATCGCCATACCCTGCCACCACAGCCACCTTGCCGGCGATCATGACATCGGTCGCACGCTTGATGGCGTCGACCAGGGATTCACGGCAACCATAGAGGTTGTCGAACTTGGACTTGGTCACGGAATCGTTGACGTTGATGGCAGGGAACGCCAGACGGCCTTCCTTATGCATCTGGTACAGACGATGCACGCCGGTGGTGGTCTCTTCGGTCACGCCCTTGATATGGGCAAGACGAGTGGAGTACCACTTAGGATCGACCTTGAGCTTTTCCTTGATAGCGTTGAACAGGCAGATCTCTTCTTCCGAACCTGGATTGTTCAGCACCGTCGCATCGCTTTCCGCTTTGGTACCGAGATGCAGCAGCAGGGTCGCATCGCCACCATCATCCAGGATCATGTTAGAGAAGCCGCCATCCGGCCATTCGAAGATACGATGGGTGTAATCCCAATATTGTTCCAGCGTCTCGCCCTTGAAAGCGAACACGGCCGTGCCGCCTGCGGCGATGGCAGCTGCTGCATGGTCCTGCGTGGAGTAGATGTTGCAGGATGCCCAGCGCACTTCTGCACCGAGGTCTTTCAGCGTCTCGATCAGCACAGCGGTCTGGATGGTCATGTGCAGCGAACCGGTGATGCGCGCACCCTTGAGTGGCTTGGTCAGTGCATACTCTTCACGGATCGCCATGAGGCCCGGCATTTCGGTCTCGGCGATCGCGATTTCCTTACGGCCGAAATCAGCGAGGCTGAGGTCGGCTACGATATAGTCTTTGATATCAGTCACAGTATTCATTTTCATCTACCTTGAATGTGTGACCGGAGGGAAGGGGCTTGCTGGAACGCGATGTGAACAACGCTTTCTTCACCCATCTCCCGTGCCCGGCACGAGTTAATAAGGTGAACGCCGTTCACAAAGCTAGACTACGCTTTGACAACCGAGCCTGGGGCGGGAAGGACTCCCGCCTCGCAGCGTTCCTCGATTAATGATTGAATTATAAGGCTAAATTCTCATTTAGCCAAACCTTGCTAAATACCGGCTGCAGCCTTGAGCGCGGCGGCCTTATCGGTCGCTTCCCAGGTGAACTCGGGTTCGTCGCGGCCAAAGTGACCGTAAGCGGCGCTCTTGGTGTAGATCGGGCGCAGCAGATCGAGCATTTTGACGATGCCTTTGGGACGCAGGTCGAAATGTTCCAGTACCAGTTTGGTCAGCACGTCGTCGGACACCTTGCCGGTGCCGTAAGTTTCCACCATGACGCTGGTAGGCTTGGCCACACCGATGGCGTAGGAGACCTGCACCAGGCAACGTGAGGCGAGGCCGGCTGCGACGATGTTCTTGGCGACATACCGCGCTGCGTAAGCGGCGGAGCGGTCAACCTTGGAAGGATCTTTGCCGGAGAATGCGCCGCCACCGTGTGGTGCCGCACCGCCATACGTATCGACGATGATCTTGCGGCCGGTCAGGCCGGCGTCGCCGTGCGGGCCACCGATCTCGAAACAACCGGTCGGGTTGACCAGGTAATTGATCTCGCCCTTGACCAGTTCGGCCGGCAACACTGGCTTGATGATATGTTCGATGACAGCCTCGCGCAGTTCGGCCTGCTTTGCGTCGGAACTGTATTCCGGGCTGTGTTGGGTCGACAGGACCACGGTATCGATGGCGAATGGCTTGCCATCGACGTATCGCACAGTGACCTGGCTCTTGGCGTCCGGACGCAGCCACGGCAAGCGGCCGTCCTTGCGCAATTGGGATTGGCGTTCAACCAAGCGGTGGGACAAGTACAAAGGCAAAGGCATGAGCGTCGGGGTCTCGTCGCAGGCATAGCCGAACATCAGGCCCTGGTCGCCGGCACCCTGATTGAGGTAATCGTCGGAAGCACGATCGACGCCCTGGGCGATGTTGGGGCTTTGCTGCCCGTAGCACACATGGACCGAACAACCGTCCGCATCGAAACGCAAGGATGGATCCGCATAACCGATACGACGGATCGTCTCACGGGCGACGCGTGCGTAATCGACTTGCGCCTTGGTGGTGATCTCACCAGCGAGGATCACCAGCCCGGTCGAGACCAGGGTCTCGGCAGCGACACGCGCGTAGGGATCTTGTGCCAGGATGGCATCGAGGATGGCATCGGAGATCTGATCGGCCACCTTGTCTGGATGGCCTTCGGAAACGGATTCGGAAGTAAATAGATATTCGCTCATTGGTTCGGTCTGTACCCAGGGATTAAAGTAAAAGCAGCGGGTTTAAAAAATCAAAAGATTGCTAGAATAGCAAAATCATCCTGTTTCAAAAAGAAATACATGCTCAAGGCATTGCTTCGCGTCATCTCGGCATTACCCTTGCCGGTCGTCCACGGACTGGGGATCCTGACGGGAATGATCAGCTATCTGAGCGACAAAAAATTCTCTCGACGTATTCGCAACAACCTTGCCAATGCAGGGATTGCATCCGATCCAGCGGCATACAAAAGACTCGTACGCCAAAACGTCCGCGAGACTGGCAAAGGTATCCTAGAGACTTTCGCGGTCTGGTTTCGTTCACCCGCCAGCACCCTCAAATGGATCAAAGCGTGTCATGGCTGGCACCATGTCGAGCAAGCGCGCGCGGAAGGCAAAGGCATCATCTTCCTGACGCCGCATCTCGGTTGCTATGAGATCACAGCGTTATTCTATGCCGCGCGGCACCCTATCACCGTGCTCTACCGGCCTCCCCGCCAGAGTTGGCTGGCGCCCCTGATCGAGGAAGGCCGCAATCGCAGCCAGATCACGCTGGCGGCCACCAGCATGGGCGGTGTGCGCAGCCTGCTCAAAACCCTCAGAAAGGGCGATGCGATCGGCATCCTGCCCGACCAGGTCCCGGAATCCGGGGAAGGGGTCTGGGCGGATTTCTTCGGCAAACCCGCTTACACCATGAGCCTGGTCAGCAAGCTGGCAGAGACCACAGGCGCTACCGTCCTGATGGCTTTTGGCGAACGCCTGTCCTGGGGCAGAGGCTTCGTCATCCATATCGAGCCGCTGGGCGTCGAGCCGACGCCGGCCAACATCAACCTCGCCATCGAGCGTCTGGTGAGGGCAGAACCGGCACAATATCTCTGGAGCTATCGCCGCTATAAACAGCCACGACAGAGTCGTAACAAGGATGCCGCCGCATGACGCTCGTCTATCGGCTCGCGGCACATTCCCCTACAATCACCATCAAGCACTCAATCTTCTTACGTACATGAATCTCAAATTCACCAAGATGCAGGGTATCGGCAACGATTTCGTGGTGGTCGATGCCTACACCAGTCCGCTTGCGCTCTCCGCCGAGCAGATCCGTTACATCGCCGATCGGCATTTCGGCGTCGGCTGCGACCAACTGTTGATGGTCGAGCGTCCGACGCAGGACAACGTGGATTTCCGCTACCGCATATTCAATGCCGATGGCGGCGAAGTGGAACAATGCGGTAATGGCGCACGTTGTTTCGTACGTTTCGTGCATGAGCATCAGTTGACCGACAAAGCCGAGATCGCCGTCGAGACGGCGAGTGGCGTCATCTATCCCAAGCTCGAGTCCGACGGTAACGTCACCGTCAACATGGGCGCGCCGGATTTCAATCCTGAGCATGTGCCTTTCATCGCCGATGCGCCTGCCCTCACCCACGTCCTGGATGTGGCTGGCCAGCGCGTCGATATCGGCGTCGTTTCCATGGGCAATCCGCATGCCGTCCAGGTCGTGCCTGATGTCGATGAAGCCCCGGTGGCTGCGCAAGGACCGATCATCGAGGCCCATCCACGTTTCCCGCAACGCGTGAACGCCGGTTTCATGCAGGTCGTCTCAAGCCACGAGATCAAACTCCGTGTCTACGAGCGCGGCAGCGGAGAGACCCTGGCCTGCGGGACGGGCGCCTGTGCCGCGGTGGTCACAGGGATCCGGCAGGGCCTGCTGGAGAGTCCGGTCAAGGTGAGCACCCGTGGCGGACAACTCCAGATCAGCTGGTCCGGCGGTAGCAGCCCGGTCTGGATGACGGGGCCCGCCATGACCGTCTTTCACGGCGAGATCGAACTTCTGTGATGCATACAAACATCACGCCAAACCACAAGAACCTGCAAACCTGCCTATCAAGGACATCCCATGGATAACGAAAACCCGCTCAGCGAACTCGATGTCGGTAATTACCTGAAAGCCCACCCACAGTTCTTCGAACAGCATGCCGAGTTGCTGACAGAGATGTACCTGCCTAGCCCCCACGGCAGCGGCACGGTCTCGCTGGCCGAACGCCAGCAACTCTTGCAGCGCGATCGTATCCGCGTGCTCGAAGCCAAGATGGCGGACTTCCTCAAATTCGGCGAAGAGAACGACGTCACGAGCGAGAAGGTCCATCGCCTCTGTCTTGGCCTGCTCGCCAGCCAGAACCTCGAAGTGCTGGTGCAGATCCTGACGCACACCCTGCGCGAGGATTTCCAGGTACCGTATGTCGGTCTGCGACTGTGGGCGGACCCTGTCAATCAACTGGATCGTGAGCAGCCGATCTTTGAGGCTGTGGACGAGGAATTGCGTAACTGGGCGGATGGATTGCTGACACCCTACTGCGGCCATCGGCCGGGCCTGGAGATGGATAGCTGGTTCGGGGAGAATGCCAGCCCAAAATCGTTCGCACTCGTCGCCTTACGCAGTGAAAAGGTGTTCGGCCTGCTGGCCATGGCCGCGGATGACGAACAACGTTTCTATCCCGAGATGGGCACCTTGTTCCTCAAGCGCATCGGCGAGCTCGTGAGTGCCGCCTTGCTGCGCTATATCGAATAGCCTTGGATCCCTTAGCCGACTATCTGGCGTACCTGAGTTTCGAGCGCGGCCTGAGTCCGCTCACAAGAGAGAACTACGCACGCGATATCCGGCAATTGCTTGCACTATCCAAAGACCAATCCCTAGATTCGCTCACGCCGAATCATATTCGGCGCTATATCGCAGCGCTCCACGGACGCGGCCTGGGCGGAAAGAGCATCGCAAGGTGCTTGTCCGCCTGGCGGGGTCTGTTCAGTTTCCTCATGCAGCGCCATGGTTACGCCAGTAATCCGTGTAGCGGACTCAAAGCGCCCAAATCCGCCAAGACGCTGCCACAGGCACTTTCCACCGATCAGGCCGTAAGCCTGGTCACCATCGAAGGCGACGAGCCCCTGACCTTGCGTGACCGCGCCATCCTGGAGCTGTTCTATTCGTCGGGATTGCGGTTGGCGGAGATGGTCAGCCTCGACATCAACGCGCTCGATCTCGGAAATGGCACGGTGACCGTGACCGGCAAAGGCAGCAAGACCCGCATCGTGCCGATGGGCAGTCATGCGATCCAGGCCATCCGCAACTGGCTGCTCGCACGTGTTTCCATCCCCAAGGCCGATCCGCAAGCGCTCTTCATCACGCAGCAAGGCAAACGCATCACCCCGCGTGCGATCCAGTATCGCATCAAGCAGTGGGCCATCAAGCAGGGGATCAGCGCCGATGTCCACCCCCATATGTTGCGGCACAGTTTCGCCACGCATGTCCTGCAATCCAGCGGTGACCTGCGTGCCGTGCAGGAGATGCTGGGGCACGCCAACATCAGCACGACGCAGGTCTATACCCATCTCGACTTTCAGCATCTCGCCAAGGTCTACGATGCCGCCCACCCACGTGCCCGTAAGAAATGACCGGCTGGACTTTGGTGACGGCACGGCCGTCGGCCTCGCCTGAAGGTTAGCCTCCACCGCAACAGTTACAATCTGTTGTCAGCAACTTGCTAAAGTCTGCGATGCGGCGCACCCTGTAGCACGGAAGAAATACATCCCTGCACGCCGTTTTGAGAATGATTCTTGTTACCGAAACTGCTTCGTAATTGTGGCAAGATTTCAGGTGAACCCCTCTGCTTTCATTATCCCTATTAGCTTTAAGGAAATATCATGGAACATCAATTGCCTGCTTTACCCTATGCCAAGAACGCCCTCGCGCCGCACATCTCTGAAGAAACGCTGGAGTTCCATTACGGCAAACACCACCAGACCTACGTCACCAACCTGAACAACCTGATCAAGGGTACCGAATTCGAGAACGCTGCCCTGGAAGAGATCATCAAGAAGTCCTCTGGCGGCATCTACAACAACTCCGCTCAGATCTGGAATCACACCTTCTTCTGGCACAGCATGAAGCCTAATGGCGGCGGCGCACCTAGCGGCCCCCTGGCAGATGCCATCAACGCCAAATGGGGTTCCTTCGAGGAATTCAAGAAGGCTTTCCAGGCTTCCGCCGTGGGTAACTTCGGTTCCGGCTGGACTTGGCTCGTGAAGAAGGCCGATGGCTCGGTCGATATCGTCAACATGGGCGCAGCCGGCACGCCACTGACCACGGGCGACAAGGCCTTGCTGACGATCGATGTCTGGGAACACGCCTACTACATCGACTACCGCAACGCACGCCCCAAGTTCGTCGAAGCGTTCCTGACTTCGCTGGCCAACTGGGATTTCGCGGCAGAGAACTTCAAGTAAGCCGTTCTTCGCACGTGCAAAGGCCGCATCCGCGGCCTTTTTCTTTTTCATCACAGACTCTGTTAAAATCGCGGCCATGTTGCGTCGCCTGATCCTCAGTTTTGCACTTGCCGTCATGTTCGCCTTCGGGCAACAGGGCGCGGCTGTGCACGAGATCTCGCACTTCGCCGACCTGGCCCCATCGCAACAACAGGATAAGGCACCGCACACTTCCGCGTGTGACCAGTGTCTCAGCTACGGCAAGCTGGCGAATGCGCTTGGCCTCACCAGCTTCCAGCCCTTGGCCAGCACAGGGGATTTCGCGCTGCACGCCATCGAGCCTGCCAGCCACCAAAGCCTCACCCAGTTCCACTACGCCGCACGCGCACCCCCTTCCTTCGCATAAGCACTGATCCATCGTTCCAGCCTCAACACCGGCTGGTGTCGTTATTTGCTATGCGAGGACCTCATGAATTCCGATCGTCAATCCCTGCGTACTGCGCTGAATGCCAGTAGACGCAAAAAGACCTATCTGGCTGTCAGCCTGCTCCTGGGCAGCCATTGCGGCTTGATACAAGCCGCCCCCACGCAACAAGAGATCGAGTTGCCGGCCGTCGCCGTGACCGCCAATCCCTTGGGGGTCAGTTCTGACGAGCTGGTCACCCCAGTCACCGTGCTTAACGGGCGCGAGCTTTCCCTGCGCCGCGAGAGCACCTTGGGCGAAACGCTCAAGTACATCCCCGGTGTCAGCAGCAGCGGCTTCGGCCCCAATGCCTCACGCCCGGTGATCCGCGGCCTCGATGGCGATCGGGTGCGCATCATGCAGAATGGCACTGGTATCCTCGACGCCTCCAGCCTGAGCTTCGATCATGCCGTGGCACTCGACCCCCTGGTGATCGAGCAGATCGACGTCGTGCGAGGCCCGGCCGCCCTGCTATATGGCGGTAGCGCCATCGGCGGCGTAGTCAATGCCATCGACCACCGTATCCCCAAGGAAGCGATCAACGGTGTCACCGGCCGCAGCGAGGTGCGCTTCGGCGGTGCCGAGAACCAGAAGAACGGCGCTTTCGTCATGGACGCCGGCAACGGGGTCCTGACCTTGCATGCCGACGCCTACAAACGCAAGACCGATGACCTCGATATTCCCGGATTCGCCATCTCCAGCCGCAAGGCGCGCGCGGACGGCACGGATCGTGGCTCGCGAGGACGTCTGGTCAACAGCAGCTCAGAAAGCGACGGTGGCGCGCTCGGGGCCTCCCTGAAGTTCGAGAAAGGCTATGCCGGCGTCTCCTACTCGACCTTCAACAACAATTACGGCACGGTGGCCGAACCCGGCGTTAGGATCGATCAGAACAGCGATCGCTGGGACTTCGCCTCGGAGTTCAGCGACCTCGGTAACATCATCAACCGCGTCAAGGTGAAGATGGCCCATACCGACTACCAGCATCAGGAGATCGAGGATGGTGCCGTCGGCACCACTTTCAAGAATCGCGGCATGGAAGGGTCGGTCGAGGCAGGTCATGGCAACATCGGCCGGATGTCCGGGGTGATCGGCGCGCAATTCCAGAACTCGCGTTTCGAAGCCTTGGGCGA
>CBFGLF010000023.1:0-19265 GCA_965649545.1 uncultured Methylotenera sp. | reverse complement strand
TGTCTGCCGGCACGAAACTGCCACAGTGGGCGAGCAATACGAGCAAAGCGGTCTGCCGCATGTAGGTGGATTTACCGCCCATGTTGGGGCCGGTGATCAATAGCAACTGACGGTAGGGGGATAACGCCACATCGTTGGCGATGAAAGGTTGCGCGATCTGTTCGACGACCGGGTGGCGACCGGCCATGATGTGGATGCCGGGCTCCTGCGAGAACTGTGGCATGACGTAGTTCAGCGCCTCTGCCCGCTCGGCGAAGGTCGCCAGCACGTCCAGCTGGGCGACAGCACGTGCGTTCTGTTGCAAGGTTGTGATGTGGGGTGCGAGGCCATCGAGTACCGCCTCGTACAGCATCTTTTCCCTCGCCAGCGCACGTTCGTTGGCGGACAGCACCTTGTCCTCGAAAGCCTTGAGTTCGGGCGTGATGAAGCGTTCCACGTTCTTCAAGGTCTGGCGCCGCCGGTATTCGGCCGGGGCATTCTCCGCCTGCGCGCGGCTGATCTCGATGTAGAACCCATGGACGCTGTTGTATTCGACCTTGAGGTTACTCAAGCCGGTACGCGCTTTCTCCTCGGCCTCGAACTGCAAGAGGAAGTCACCATGGTTGGTCTGAATAGCCCGCAGCTCATCGAGTTCGGCGTCATAGCCGTCAGCGATCACGCCGCCTTCCCTCAGTACCACTGAAGGTTCCGGCTGGATGGCGGAGCGCAGCAGATCGACCACCGGCGTCGGGATGCGCAACTGGGCCTTTAAGACTTGCAATAGCGGTGCCTCCAGCTCATCCAGCGCCGCCTGTAGCAGCGGCAACTGCATCAGGCTCTCGCGCAATCCGCTCAAGTCGCGGGGACGCGCTGTCTTCAAAGCCACCCGAGTGGTCATGCGCTCGATATCGCCCACACCACGCAACACCGCTCTTAGCGAGACATATGCAGCTCGGTGCATCAGCGTGGCGACAGCCTCATGCCGGGCAGCGATCTCGGCATGGTCGCGCAAGGGGTGATGCAACCAGTGGCGCAGCAGACGTGCGCCCATCGCGGTCTCGCTGGCATCGAGCAAGGAATAGAGCGTGGGGGACGCCTCTCCCCGCATGGTCTGGTCGATCTCGAGATTGCGACGCGTGGCGGCATCCATCTGGATGTAATCATGCGTTTGCTCCACCGACAGGCCGGCGAGATGGGGCAAGGTGGTGCGCTGGGTGTGTTTGACGTAATCGAGCAAGGCGCCGGCAGCGGCGATGGCCGCATGCATCTCGGCACAGCCGAAACCGCCCAGATCGTAGGTGCCGAATTGCTTGGTCAGCGATTGCATGGCCGAATCCTGGTCGAACTGCCAGGGAGCGAGCCGCTTCTTGGCACATCGACTCATCTCGAGGGCTACATGCGTAAAATCGTCCGGTAGCAGCAGCTCTGCGGGGGCGATGCGCTCTAGCTCCTGGGCGAGCGATCCCGGCGCGATCTCACTCAGGACGAACTGGCCGGAGGCAAGATTGATGCGGGCGAGGCCGAGCAAGCCTTCTCCGGGATAGATGGCCAGCAGCAGGTTGTCGCGCGTGTCGTCGAGCAAGGCACTGTCTGTCAGCGTGCCTGGCGTCAGGATACGGCTGACCTGACGCTCGACCGGGCCTTTGCTTGTCTTTGGGTCCCCCACCTGCTCGCAGATGGCGACCGCTTCGCCGAGTTTGGCGAGTTTGGCCAGATACTGTTCTGCCGCATGGTAGGGCACGCCGGCCATGCGGATCGGCTCGCCGTTGGAGGCACCGCGCTTGGTCAGCGTGATGCCCAGCAAACGCGCCGCCTTTTCGGCATCGTCGTGGAACAGCTCGTAGAAATCGCCCATGCGGTAGAACAGCAGCATGTCGGGGTATTGGGCCTTGATGCTGAGGTATTGCCGCATCATGGGCGTGTGCTGGGTCAGGCTATCTACAGCAGCCGAGGTCTCGGAGACTAGCTCCAGCCCCCCTGCCATCGCGGTCTCATTCGCCACGCCCTCTGCACCTTGCATCCGGCTCTCCCGCTCAGCTTTCCGTCAGCCGCTGTAGCATCGCGGCATGATAGGTGGTGTCCAGTTGCAGGCGCTGACCGCGGGACTCTCCGAGTTGCATGCTGAGCAAGCGCAATTTGCGCAGGGCCTGGTCGCGTTGCTCGCCATCCTCCAGCGACTGCACCAGGCGCTCCAACGCCCCGATCTCATTCAGGGTATGCACTTCCGGCGGCACATAGCCCGCATTCTTGAGGATGCGGTAAGCCATCCGCAGATCTTCGGGCACCAGCAGGTCGGTATCGAGATCGAGGGGTTGCCCGCTGCCCGGCAGGCAGTCGAATTCGCCGCGCGCCAACGCTTCACTGATCCGTTGTTCGGCGATGGCTTCGAACGCGAGCATGCAGTGCCTAAGCGGGGGTCTTGAGGCTTGGGGTCAGGTGGGGATCGAGGACCTGCAACATCTGGGCAAAGACCTTGGGATTGGCAGCCACGATATTGCCGGTCTCGAACCAGGATTCATTGCCTTCGAAATCGGCGACGATGCCGCCGGCTTCCTGCACCAGCAACGCGCCCGCGGCGATGTCCCACTTCGACAGGCCGATCTCCCAGAATCCGTCTAGATAGCCGGCAGCGACATAGGCCAGATCGAGCGCGGCCGAACCGGGACGGCGGATGGCGGAGGCTTTCTTGATCATGTCTTTCAGCATCGGCATGTAGGTGTCGAGGTGGCTGAAATCACGGAACGGGAACCCCGTGCCGATCAGGGAATCCTGCAGCTTGATACGGTTGGTGACCCGGATACGCTTGTCGTTGAGGAACGCGCCGCGGCCCTTGGTCGCGGTGAAAAGGTCGTTGCGGTTCGGGTCGTAGACCACGGCCTGGGTCAACTGACCGCGCTGCATGAGCGCGATGGAGACGCAGTATTGGGGGAAGTTATGCAGAAAGTTGGTGGTCCCATCCAGCGGATCGATGATCCAGATGTTCTCGGCATCCGGGTTGGTGTCGCCGCTCTCCTCACCGAGGAACCCGTGGTCAGGGTAGGCGTCCTGCAGGGTTTCGATGATGGCGCGTTCGGCGGCGTGATCGACTTCGCTGACGAAATCGTTATAGGTCTTGCTGCGGATCTTCAGTGCGCCGACGTCCTGCGAAGCACGGGTGATGATCGAGCCGGCACGGCGTGCCGCTTTCACCGCATTGGTCAAAATGGGATGCATAAGGTACTTTCTGCGTATGCCTCGCCCAAACGAGTTGAGGCGAAGCGGTATTAAAGAGCTGTTAAAATGGCATTTTAATGTGTATTGCCATGACTTCCAAACCCGACTCACTTTCCAACCTGCGTATCGTCCTCTGCCAGACCAGTCATCCGGGTAATATCGGCGCGACTGCACGGGCCATGAAGACCATGGGATTGCACCAGTTATACCTGGTTTCGCCCGAATCCTTCCCTGATGCGCATGCCACCGCCATGGCCACCGGCGCGGCCGACCTGCTCGAGACCGCGCAGGTATGCAGCACCCTGGAGGAAGCCCTGACCGGATGCGCCCTGGTCATCGGGCTCAGTGCACGCAAGCGCCAGCTGTCCCATGAACTGCTCGCCGTCCGGCCGGCGGCGGAACGGGCGCTGGGCATCGCAAAGTCACAACAGGTCGCGCTGGTGTTCGGTACGGAGATGAGTGGGCTGTCCAATGCCGAGCTGGATCTTTGCCAGTTGCTGGCGATGATCCCGACCAATCCGGATTTCTCTTCGTTGAACCTGGCGGCTGCGGTACAGGTGGTGTGTTACGAATTGCGCATGGCGGCGCTGGCTGGCGACACTTCCGATATCGCCAAGCCGCCGATGCCGCTCGCGACCAGCGATGAGATCGAGGGGTTTTACAAGCATCTGGAAGAGACGCTGGTGCAGATCGGCTTTCTCAACCCGGATGAGCCGAAGAAACTCATGCAGCGCGTGCGTCGCATCTATGCACGAGCCAATTTGGAGAAGGAAGAGGTCAATATCCTGCGAGGGATCCTCAAGCTGACCAGGGCGCCGCGGGCACCGGCGAAATGAGCCAAGGTCACGCTTGCCGAATACCCCTACATAAAATGTCGTTGCATACACCCCATAATCATCGAGTAAAATAGTCAACTATTCATTCAAGGCAGAGGATGGGGCGCCGCAAAGGCTGACCTCACGACAACTCCCCACTATGTTCAATCATTTGAAAGAGGACATCTCCGTCGTTTTCGACCGTGACCCCGCCGCCCGCACGCGCTGGGAGATCCTCACGACCTATCCCGGCGTCCATGCCCTGATCATGCACCGCTTCTCGCATTGGCTGTGGGCGCATCGCTGGTACTGGATCGCCCGATTCAGCTCGCACATCGCCCGCTGGCTCACCGGCATCGAGATCCATCCGGGCGCGACCATCGGCCGCCGCGTCTTCATCGACCACGGCATGGGCGTGGTCATCGGCGAGACAGCCGTCATCGGTGACGATTGCACGCTCTATCACGGCGTCACCCTCGGCGGCACTTCCTGGAACAAGGGCAAGCGCCACCCGACGCTGGAGCGCGGCGTGGTCATCGGCGCCGGCGCGAAGGTGCTGGGTCCGATCACCATCGGTGCCGATGCCAAGATCGGCTCCAACGCCGTCGTGGTCAAGGATGTCCCTGAAGGCGCGACCGCCGTCGGCATCCCGGCGCGTCTGGTCGACCAGGAAAAGACTCAGCAGCGTGACCAGATGGCGGAAAAGATCGGGTTCTCCGCCTATGCCGTCGGCCAGGATAATCAGGACCCGATGACCCAGGCCATCCATGCCCTGCTGGACCATGCCGCCAAGCAGGACCAGCGCCTGCAGGAAGTCATGGAGCAGCTGGCCAAACTGGGCGCCGATGTCGAAACCGACGCCGAAGTCGGCAAAGCATTCGATGTGAACTATCTCAATAAAATAGTTGACTAAACTGTTAGGGTATTATAAGATTCCGCTTTGGTTTTAGTGTGGAATCCCGCGCCGATATTGATTCTTAACAGCGCAGCGCCCACCCGGACATTTTAGGAAACTACCGCAATGCGATTAACCACCAAAGGCCGTTTTGCCGTCACCGCGATGCTCGACCTCGCCATGCACGAGACCGACAAACCGGTCACGCTGGCCGGTATCAGCGAACGTCAGGGCATCTCGCTTTCGTACCTGGAACAGCTGTTCAGTCGTTTGCGTCGCAACGGACTCGTCAAGAGCGTTCGCGGCCCCGGCGGCGGCTACAAGCTGGCCAAACAGAAAGACGAGATCTCGGTTTCCCACATCATCTCCGCTGTGGATGAACTGATCGACGCCACCCAATGTGGCGGCCAGGAGAACTGCCGTGGCGAAAGTCGCTGCATGACCCATGACCTCTGGGCCAGCCTGAACAGCAAGATCCTGGAGTACTTGTCCGGCGTTTCCCTGTCGGATCTGGTGGCCTCGCAACAGCATGGCAAAAAGCTGGTGATGGAAAGCCATCCCTGCACCTTGCAGCCAAAGATCGCCTCGATAGCGGCTTAAGCGTTCCATCGTCATGTCGAGCAGCGCCACCTATTTCGATCATAACGGCACGACGGTGCTGGACAGCCGCGTATTGCAAGCGATGCTGCCTTACCTGTCGGAGCAGCATGGCAACGCCACCAGCCGCCACAGTTTCGGCCGCGCGTCGCGCCAGGCGATCGATCATGCGCGCGAACAGGTCGCGGATGCCGTCGGTGCACATCCCTCGCAGGTGGTCTTCACCTCGGGTGGCACCGAATCCAACAATCTCGCGGTCACCGGCATCGCCGGTCGCTACGGGCAGAGCCAGATCGTCATCAGTGCCATCGAGCACCCATGCGTGACCCGCCCTGCACTGGCCATGCAACAGCGTGGCTGGCAATTGCAAACACTGCCGACCGATAGTCACGGCAAGGCCGATCCCGCTGTCCTGCGGGATGTATTGAACGTGGATACGAGCGTGGTATCCGTGATGCTCGTGAACAACGAGACCGGCGTGATCCAGGACCTGCCGGCCATCGCCGAACAGGCCCGCCAGGGCGGTGCTTACGTGCATACGGATGCGGTGCAGGCACTGGGCAAGATCAAACTGGACTTTGCCGACCTCAATGTCCATGCCATGACCTTGTCTTCGCACAAGATCAACGGCCCACAAGGCGCAGGTGCGCTGATACTGGACAAGCGTGTGGATATCCAGCCGGTGCTTTACGGCGGCGGTCAGGAAAAAGGCTTGCGTAGCGGCACTGAGAACGTCGCAGCGATCGTCGGTTTCGGCGCCGCTTGCGAATTGATCAAACAGGAACTGGTCCAACGGACCGGCCTGGTACGGCAGTTGAGGGATCGGCTGGAGAACGGTTTACGCGCCATGGGCGCCCAGATCTTCGGCGCGGATGCGGAACGCATCCCGAACACCAGTTTCTTCGCTTTCCCTGAGATCGAAGGCGAGACCTTGGTAATGGCGCTGGACAGGAAAGGCTACGCCGTCGCGAGCGGCTCAGCCTGTTCCAGCGACAGCACCGAACCTAGCCACGTGTTACTGGCGATGGGCATCCAGCCTGACCTGGCGCGCGGCGCGATCCGCGTCAGCTTCGGCGCAGGCAACGAGATGCCGCAGGTGGAAGCCTTCCTGCAGGTACTGGAAAACGAATTACAACGATTGAAAAGATTAACCGCGATTGCGGTATGAGGAAACAAAGATGACTGTACATACACCGATCTATCTGGACTACTCCGCGACGACGCCGGTCGACCCACGCGTCGCCGAGGCGATGATCCCCTTTATCACCGAGCATTTCGGCAACCCCGCTTCGCGCAGCCATTCCTTCGGCTGGACCGCGGAGAAGGCGGTCGAGAATGCCCGTGAGGAAGTGGCCCGCCTGGTCAATGCCGATCCACGCGAGATCGTCTGGACGTCCGGCGCCACCGAATCCAACAACCTGGCGATCAAGGGTGCGGCGCATTTCTATAGCGGCAAAGGCAAGCACATCATCACCGTCCAGACCGAACACAAAGCGGTCATCGATGCCGTACGCGAACTCGAGCGTGTCGGTTTCGAAGCGACCTACCTGCAACCGGAGCCGGACGGCCTGATCGACATCGAGAAGTTCAAGGCGGCGATCCGCCCGGATACCGTGCTAGCTTCCGTCATGCTGGTCAACAACGAGATTGGCGTCATTCAGGACATCGAAGCGATCGGCAACCTGTGCCGCGCCAACAATGTGATCTTCCATGTGGATGCAGCCCAGGCCACCGGCAAGGTCACGATCGACCTGGAGAAACTGCCAGTCGATCTCATGAGCTTCTCCGCGCACAAGACCTATGGCCCGAAAGGCATCGGCGCGCTCTACGTACGCCGCAAACCCCGTATCCGCCTCGAGGCGCAGATCCACGGCGGTGGCCAGGAACGCGGTTTCCGTTCCGGCACGCTAGCGACACACCAGATCGTCGGCATGGGCGAGGCCTTCCGTATCGCCCGCGAAGAGATGGAACTAGAGAACGCGCGCATCCGTCGCCTGCGTGACCGCCTGTTGACCGGCCTGCAGGATATCGAGGAAGTCTATGTCAACGGCGACCTCAAGCAACGCGTGCCGCACAACCTCAACATCAGCTTCAACTATGTCGAAGGCGAATCGCTGATCATGGCGGTCAAGGATATCGCGGTGTCTTCCGGCTCGGCGTGTACCTCCGCCAGCCTGGAACCATCCTATGTGCTGCGTGCGCTGGGCCGTTCCGACGAACTGGCGCATAGCTCGATCCGCTTCTCCATCGGCCGCTTCACGACCGAGGAAGAAGTCGATTACACCATCGAACTGATGAAGAGCAAGATCGGCAAGCTGCGCGAACTGTCGCCGCTTTGGGAAATGTATCAAGATGGGATTGACTTGAATTCTGTCCAATGGGCAGCACATTAACAGTGAGCTAAGCAGTTCGGAGACGAGACAAAATCTAGGCGGCAAGAAAGAGACGGCGCAGACAGTACATCTAGTACGGCAAGCCGTCGATGACGAAGCCAACAACGATTTTGTGAAGTATCAGAAGTGCGTTTAGGAGAAACAACATGGCATATTCAGACAAAGTATTAGACCACTACGAAAACCCGCGTAACGTCGGGTCGCTCGACAAGAACGATCCGCAAGTCGGCACCGGCATGGTCGGCGCGCCTGCCTGCGGCGACGTGATGAAGCTGCAGATCAAGGTCAATGAGCAAGGCATCATCGAAGATGCAAAGTTCAAGACTTACGGTTGCGGTTCCGCCATCGCCTCGAGCTCGCTCGTGACCGAGTGGCTGAAAGGCAAATCGCTGGATCAGGCAGCCGAGATCAAGAACTCCGCGATCGCTGAAGAACTCGCCCTGCCGCCAGTGAAGATCCACTGCTCGGTGCTGGCGGAAGATGCCATCAAGGCGGCGGTGGCAGACCTGCAGTCCAAGCAAGCCGGCAAAAAGGAAGCGGCGTAGATCATGGCGATCACCCTGACCGAAACCGCGGCCAGCCGTGTCCATAAATTCCTGGCCAATCGCGGCAAGGGCGTAGGCCTGCGCCTGGGCGTCAAGACCACCGGTTGCTCCGGCATGGCTTACACGCTGGAATTCGTCGACGAGGCGAACCCGGAAGACGTCGCCTTCGAGAGCCACGGCGTGAAGGTGCTGGTCGATCCCAAGAGCCTGGTCTATATCGACGGTACGGAACTCGATTTCACCAAAGAGGGGTTGAACGAAGGCTTCAAGTTCATCAACCCGAATGTGAAAGACGAGTGCGGGTGTGGCGAGAGCTTCACCGTTTAATCCACGCTAGAGCCAAGCCGCTTGCGTTGTTGGTTGCGTCATCATCAGCTTGCCGTACTTGATGTACTGTCTGCGCTGATCCTTCCTTACCGCCTAGCGATCGCACTTGGCTCTGACACGGCTTGATTGCTGGAATCCCGATGTTAAAGAATCATTTTGAACTGCTAGGCCTGCCTGTCCGGTTCGCCATCGACCTCGATATGCTGGACCAGCATTTCCGCAAGATCCAGAGCGAGGTGCATCCTGACCGTTTCGTGACCAGCACGCCCGCCGAGCGCTTGCGCTCGATGCAGCTGGCCACGCAGGCCAATGAGGCTTACCAGACGCTGAAACACCCGACCGCCCGTGCACGTTACCTGTTGAAGATCCAGGATATCGACACGCAAGAAGAGAGCAACACCGCCATGCCCGCCGATTTCCTCATGCTGCAGATGGAGTGGCGGGAGGCGATCGAAGAAGCGGAAGACGCAGGGGATGTCGACGCCCTCGACCATTTGCTGCAGCAGATGCGCCAGCAAGCCAAAGCCTTGCATGAGGATTTACATGTCGCACTGGACGAACAGCAGGATCACGGCGCAGCCGCCGAGATCGTCCGCAAGTTGAGTTTCATCGACAAGATGCGCAGCGACATCGAGCATACGATCGCCAAGCTGGAAGACTGAACGTACCTACAAGCCGAAGAAGAACACGCAAAGCCATGGCATTACTACAGATCGCAGAACCCGGCATGAGCGCCGCACCGCATCAGCACAAGCTGGCCGTCGGCATCGACCTCGGCACGACCAATTCACTGGTCGCTACCGTGCGTAGCGGGATGAGCACCGTGCTGCACGACGAACAAGGCCATGCGCTACTGCCTTCCGTCGTCCATTATCTGGCCGATGAGCAGGTCGAGGTCGGCTACAAGGCGCAAGCCCAGCAAAGCATCGATCCACAGAACACCATCGTCTCGGTGAAACGCTTCATGGGGCGCGGTCTCAAGGACATCGCCGATGTCGGTCACCTACCCTATCACTTCGTCGATACGCCGGGCATGGTGCAGCTCCAGACCCGTGCAGGCATCAAGAGCCCGGTCGAGGTCTCGGCCGAGATCCTGAAAGTCTTGAAAGCCCGCGCCGAAAAGTCCCTTGGCGGCGAACTCGCCGGGGCGGTCATCACGGTACCGGCCTACTTCGACGACGCCCAACGTCAGGCGACCAAGGATGCCGCCAGACTCGCCGGCCTGACCGTACTGCGCCTGCTCAACGAGCCGACCGCTGCCGCGGTGGCTTATGGTCTCGATAACGCGTCCGAAGGCGTCTACGTCATCTACGACCTCGGTGGCGGCACCTTCGACATCTCCATCCTGCGACTCTCCAAAGGCGTGTTCGAAGTGCTCGCGACCAATGGCGACTCGGCCCTCGGCGGCGACGACTTCGACCGCCGCATCTTCTGCTGGGTATTGGAACAGACCAAGCTCCCGCCCATCAATGATAAAGACACGCGCATGCTGCTGACCAAGGCGCGCGAAGCCAAGGAATGGCTGACGGATCATGCCGAAGCGCGCATCACCAGCGTGCTCAGCACCGGTGAGGTCATCGATATCACGCTCGACAGCGATACGCTCAGCGGGCTCACGCAGCACCTGGTGTCCAAGACCCTGAGCCCGACCCGCAAGGCACTTCGCGATGCCGGCCTGGGCATCGAGGATATCAAGGGCGTGGTCATGGTCGGCGGGGCGACGCGTATGCCGCAGATCCGCCAGGCCGTCGCCGAATTCTTCGGCCAGGCGCCATTGACCAACCTGGACCCTGACAAGGTGGTAGCGCTGGGCGCCGCCATCCAGGCCAATGTACTGGCCGGCAACCGCAGCGATGAAGACCTTCTGTTGCTCGACGTGATCCCGCTGTCGCTGGGGCTGGAAACCATGGGCGGCTTGGTGGAAAAGGTCATCCCGCGTAATTCCACCCTGCCGGTGGCACGCGCGCAGGATTTCACGACGTTCAAGGACGGCCAGACCGCGATGAGTATCCACGTCGTGCAGGGTGAGCGCGAGCTCGTATCCGATTGCCGATCGCTGGCGCGTTTCGAATTGCGCGGTATCCCACCGATGGCGGCAGGCGCAGCCCGTATCCGTGTGACCTTCCAGGTCGATGCGGACGGCCTGCTGTCCGTCACCGCACGTGAGCAGACCAGCGGCGTGGAGGCCAACATCGTGGTGAAACCGTCCTACGGACTTAGCGAGGACGAGATCACCAGCATGCTGCAGTCGTCGTTCAACAGCGCGGAGATCGATAAGCAGGCACGCGCACTGCGCGAAGCCCAGGTCGATGCGCAGCGCCTGTTGGAAGCCATCGTCGCCGCCTTGCAAAAGGACAGCGCGCTGCTCGACGCCGATGAACTCAAAGCCATCGAATCGCAGATGCTCACTCTTGCGGAACTCGCGCAGGGCACCGATAGCCAGGCCATCCTCAAGGCGATCGATACCCTCAATCACGCGACCGAGACGTTCGCCGCACGCCGGATGGATGCCTCAGTCAAACAAGCCCTCGCGGGCCAGAACCTCAATACGCTGGAACTATAGACATGCCCCAAATCATCGTACTGCCCCATCAGGAACTCTGCCCGCAAGGTGCCGCCATCGACGCCAAACCCGGCGTGTCGATCTGCGAGACCCTGCTGCAGAACGATATCGACATCGAGCATGCCTGTGACCAGGCCTGCGCCTGCACCACATGCCACGTCATCGTCCGTGAGGGCTTCGAGTCGCTCAATACCGCGGAAGACAAGGAAGAAGACCTGCTGGATAAGGCCTGGGGCTTGGAACCCAAATCCCGGCTCTCCTGTCAGGCCATCGTCGCCGACCAGGATCTGGTGGTGGAGATCCCCAAGTATTCGATCAACATGGCCAAGGAAGGCATGCCGAAACCTAAGCCCTGATTGGCATGCCCGAACAAGAAAAGCCCGCTTGCGCGGGCTTTTTTATTACCTAAATCTTAGCTGTCAACTTAGAAGGTCAATTGGGTACGGAAGATCAGAGCTTTTTCCTTGGTCTCACGATCGCCATTAACCAGAATACCAGTCGTGCCACCTACTGCATCATTGAAATCGGTGGTCAGGTAATCCAGCATGAAGCGAATGTGGTTGTTAGGCACGAATTTAATGCCCATGGTCCAGGTGTCTGCCTTAGCAAACCCAGCACCAACGCCCGTCAAGCCGGCTGCTGGTTTGGTAAAGTCACTAGCGTCGAACTTGCTGTAACGTGCGCCCACTTCCCATGCGCCACCCTTGAAGGAAACTGGATCGAATTCGTTCTTAGGCTTGAGCGCACCGAAGGCACCTTCCTTATAACGATCCGCCCAGGATTCGCCGGTGATGGTCCACAAGGCTTGTGCATACCAAGCATTGATGTCTTCATCAACGCTCTGGGTAGCATTAGCTTTGTAATCATAGCCAGCCTTCATCCATTGAGCTTGCAATTTAACTGGACCATATGCAGCAGCCGCTTCCATGCCAAGACGGCTACGATCGATCGCATTGCTTACCCCGTTAACCACCCCGACATCTGGAGCGTCGAAGAAGCCTACGCCTCGCCCTTCGGTACGGCGATCTTCGCCAAATGCTGCTTCACCATCACGCTTAGATACATCACCCTTCGCATAAGCCAGACCGCCATGCAGCACCATGTTCTTGTTATCCATGATCTCTGCCAGGTTGGCGGTCACGCGACCGATGATGTCCTTGCTGTCTACAGCAACATCTGATTCAACGCCATTCTGGCCACTGCCAGTGGATAGCGCCAAGCCATAGGTTGTACCTTTGATTGCACTACCGTGAACCATGGCGCCGATTTCCTTGGCAGGGATGTAGGCGTCGACGAAACTACGCTCGATGAAATCGATGTTGTTGGAGCTGGTCAACTGTTCCAGGCTGAACGGCATCTTGAATTGACCGACACGGAATTGCACTGGCTTCCACCATGCAATGTTGAGGTAACCCACATCTAAAACTGGAGCATTCCCAGTGCCGTTAAATACGATTTCACCGGAGTAGTACTCACCGAATTTGTACTTGGCACCGATACGGGCGCGGCGGATATCGAAAGTATCAGCACCACGAGCAGGGTTAGCGCTCGCAGCATTGTCGTCATCATTGTTGTAATCGTAACCGCGGGAGTCGAAGTGCACGCGACCGTTCACAGCCAGGCTGTTCTTGCCGTCGCCACTTTCAAGGACGATACCGTCCTTGTACTTGGCACTCACTGCAGTCTTCTTCTTGGCCTCGGCGGCTTCTTTCTCGCCAGTGCGGCCCTTCATCAGTAGCGCGCCTTCTTCTTCGGTCAGCACGCCCTTTGCGATCAATGCATTGATGATGTCATCAGTGGAGTCCGCCATGGCATTGGCGCCCATACTCATCAGCAAAGCCCCCGATACTGCTACGCACAGTTGGCGCAAGTTATTACGTTTCATTCGTTGTACTCCCGGTTAAAAAATCAATGAAATCGGTTTGGTTTGTTTCAACACGGGAGCGATTTTGCGTAGGCAATGTTACAGATTGATGACGCAAATCTAATCTGCATATTCTCTGTTGCATAAAAACAACAAACACAGTTGTCCTGCTGGTTTACGTCATGGCGCAGAGGCTGGGCATAAAAAAACCCCTGCGTCTCGGGGAGATGACGCAGGGGTTAAAAGGGAATGACTAGTCTAGCGGAGCGCTTACATCAATCCTTCTTGGCCTGATTCAGCTGGCTATTGTTGCGGTCACTATCGGTGATCGCCGCGATATCGCCGGAGAGCTCGCCGCCCTCCTCGATGTAGATCTTGCCATAACGGATCTTACCGCTGACGCGACCACTCGAGTGAATGATCAGCTGGCTACGGGCAGTGAGTTCGCCATCGAAGTTTCCATGCACTTCGGCAACGTCGATACCGACCTTGCCTGAGAACGCGCCATGTTCCGCGATCTGGATCACACGGCTGTCCATGGTCGCTTCGACACGGCCTTCGACCACCAGCGTGTCGCAGTCCTGGATCTCGGCACCTTTAAGCTTGACGTCGGGACCGACGATCAGTCGGCTGCCGCCGCTCTCTTTCGTGGCTGAAACGGATTTACTGTCACTTACGCTGGAGGCAGGTTTTGTAGCGGACTCCATCGCGGCCATGTGGCCTGGGGAAGAGGTTGCTGGATTCGTCTTATTAATGGCGTTGAGTGCGTTGATCGGGGTATTGACTGGGGGGCGACTGGGACTGGTCTGATTGCCGCGATTAAAAAGACCTTGTTTATTCAGCATGTAAAACCTCTCTATGATGACTATTCAAAGGTATACCTGCGGTACACCTATAGTCGACTAGAGTAGCAATCCCCGTGCCGTCATTACTTATCTTATAAAAATCATAAGGTTACGCGTCGACATTCACGATGACGTGAGAAAAATGCGACAAAAGCGTCACCCATGGGCGACGCTTTTATGATTGGATTCAGTACCTGATTGATTATTAGGCAAAAGTCTTGTCGCTCATGCCCAACAGCGCTTTTCTTAACTATCCTGCAAGCCGTTCTGCAGCCACCCGAAACTCTCGCGAGAATGCCCTGCGCCAAACGCCTGCAAGGCAGTCAACGAAGTAGGCGGCTGCCTTTTATCGGGTCAGGCTTCTGGACGCATATGCGGGAACAGAATGACATCCCGAATGCTGGGTGAATCCGTCAACAACATGACCAGGCGATCGATCCCGATCCCGCAACCGCCTGTCGGCGGCATGCCGTATTCGAGGGCACGGATGAAATCGGCGTCGTAGTACATCGCCTCGTCGTCGCCTGCCTCTTTCGCCGCGACCTGCGCATGGAAGCGGGCAGCCTGGTCCTCGGCGTCGTTCAGCTCCGAAAAGCCGTTGGCGATCTCGCGGCCGGTGATGAACAGCTCGAAACGCTCAGTGATCTCGGGGTTGGTGTCGGAAGCACGTGCCAGCGGCGACACTTCCACCGGATAGTCGATGATGTAGGTCGGATCCCAGAGCTGGGATTCTGCGGTCTCTTCGAACAAGGCCAGCTGCAAGGCACCGAGACCGGCATGTGCGAACGCCTCGACGCCGAACTTCTTCAGTTCGGCACGCAGGAACGCGGCATCATTCAATTGCGCCAAGGTGTACTTGGGTGCGTATTTCTGGATGGCGCCGACGATGGTCAGGCGCTCGAAGGGCTTGCTGAAATCGATCGCCTTGCCCTGATATTCAACTACTGCCTTGCCGCAAGCCGCCATGGCCGCCGCGCGGATGCAATGCTCGGTGTAATCCATGAGCCAGGTGTAATCGGTGTAGGCCGCATAGAATTCCATCATGGTGAATTCCGGGTTGTGGCGCACCGACAAACCCTCGTTGCGGAAATTACGGTTGATCTCGAACACGCGCTCGAAACCGCCGACCACCAGACGCTTGAGGTAGAGCTCAGGCGCGATGCGCATGTACATCTGCATATCCAGCGCGTTGTGGTGCGTGATGAACGGCTTGGCCGAAGCGCCGCCCGGGATGGGGTGCAGCATCGGGGTCTCGACCTCGAGGAACTCGTTGTCCAGCATGAAACCGCGGATCGCCGCCACGATCTTGCTGCGGGCGATGAAGGTCTGGCGGGTCTCATCCGAGACGATCAGGTCCACATAGCGCTGACGGTACTTGGTCTCCTGGTCGGCGAGGCCGTGGAACTTCTCCGGCAGCGGGCGTAATGATTTGGTCAGCAGGCGCAGTTCGGCGACCTTGACCGACAGCTCGCCGGTCTTGGTGCGGAACAGGGTCCCCTGCGCCGCGACGATATCGCCCAGATCCCACTTCTTGAAAGCGTCATACAGTTCTTCGCCGATATTGTCCCTGGCGATGAACAACTGGATGCGGCCACTCTTGTCCTGGATGGTGGCGAAACTCGCCTTGCCCATGACGCGCTTCAGCATCATGCGGCCGGCGATCTTGACCTGTACATCCTTGGCTTCGAGGGCTTCGTTGTCCAGTTCGCCATAGCCAGCATGCAGGGCACTGGCGACATCGGCCGGTTTGAAATCGTTAGGGAATGCGACACCTTTTTCACGGATCGCTTTCAGTTTCTCGCGACGCTCGGCGATGACGTGGTTCTCGTCTACTGCTGGTAGAGGTTCTTGTTCGGTCACGACTTACACTCCCTGCTTCAAACTTTCAGTGATAAATGGGTCCAGGTCGCCGTCGAGTACGCCCTGGGTATTGCCGACCTCGACATTGGTGCGCAAATCCTTGATACGCGACTGATCCAGTACATAGCTGCGGATCTGGTGGCCCCAGCCGATATCGGTCTTGGCGTCTTCCATCGCCTGCTTCTCTTCGTTGCGCTTGCGCAACTCCAGCGCGTACAGCTGCGCTTTCAGCATGTTCATGGCTTCGTCTTTGTTGCGGTGCTGCGAGCGGTCGTTCTGGCACTGCACGACGGTATTGGTCGGCAAGTGGGTGATCCGCACCGCGGAATCGGTCTTGTTGATGTGCTGGCCGCCGGCGCCGGAAGCGCGGTAGGTGTCGATGCGCAGGTCCGCCGGGTTGATCTCGACGACGATGGAGTCATCGACTTCCGGGTAGACGAACACGCTGGCGAACGAGGTATGGCGGCGATTCCCGGAATCGAACGGCGATTTCCGTACCAGCCGATGCACACCGCTCTCGGTGCGCAGGAAGCCGTAGGCGTAGTCGCCCGAGATCTTAAGCGAAGCGCTCTTGATGCCGGCGATGTCGCCTTCGGACTCTTCCAGCACTTCGACCTTGAAGCCTTTGTTCTCGCAATAGCGCAGGTACATGCGCAGCAACATCGAGGCCCAGTCCTGCGCCTCGGTCCCGCCGGAACCCGACTGGATATCGATGAAGCAGTTGTTGGGGTCCATCGGATGGGCGAACATGCGACGGAACTCCATCTCGGCGACGCGCGCCTCAAGGGCCTTGCTGTCTGCGTCGATGCCGAGCAGGGTCGCGTCGTCATTCTCTTCGCGCGCCATCTCGAACAACTCGCGGCTGTCGCGCAGGCCACTGCCGACTTCCGTCAGTGTGCCGACGATGAACTCCAGCTCGCGCTTTTCCTTGCCTAGTTTTTGCGAACGCTCGTTATCGTTCCAGATGTTGGGGTCTTCCAGGAGCTGGCTGACTTCTTCCAGGCGCTGCTGCTTGGTCTCGAAGTCAAAGATACCCCCTGAGCGCATGATTGCGCTCGGCGAGATCGCTGAGGCGATTGGCGATCTGATTGAGTTGTTCCGCTTCCATGAGTGATTCGCTAACGGCTTGTTTCAAAGAGGCGAAATTATACATCAAAGCCGCACAAGCACTGTTTCCGCGTATCAGGCGGGCGTCTCAGACAAACGGCTGCGACTGTGACAAATTTGTTAAAATGCATTTTTTACCTATCTGCTGGAGACGTCATGCCGCTCAAGTCCCTGAAAACCCGATCCCTGCTTCTGACCGCGCTGCTGGCCAGCACCTTCCTCATCGGCGCCTGCTCCAAGTCCGAAGGCTCGAAGGAAGTCGTGCGCATCGACGGTTCCAGCACCGTGTTCCCGATCACCGAAGCGATCTCCGAAGAGTTCCAGAACGCCAAGAACATCCGCGTCACGGTCGGGATCTCCGGTACGGGCGGCGGTTTCAAGAAGTTCTGCCGCGGCGAGGTGCACATCACCGAAGCGTCCCGCCCTATCCTCACCAAGGAGATGGAAGCCTGCAAGTCCGCCGGTATCGACTACATCGAACTGCCGATCGCCTACGACGCACTGACCGTGGCGGTGAACCCGAAGAACGATTTCATCCAGAGCATGACCGTGGAAGAACTCAAGACCATGTGGGGACCGGAAGCCCAGGCCAAGATCAAGACCTGGAAACAGGTCAACCCGGCCTGGCCTGACACCGAGCTCAAGCTCTACGGCGCTGGTACCGATTCCGGCACCTTCGATTACTTCACCGAAGCCATCGTCGGTAAGGCCAAGTCCAGCCGTGGCGATTTCACCGCCTCTGAAGACGACAACGTCCTGGTCAACGGCGTGGCCGGCGACAAGGGCGCACTGGGTTATTTCGGTTATGCCTATTATGAAGAGAACAAGGACAAGCTGAAGGCGGTACCTATCGTCGCCAAGGCAGGCGCGCCTGCGGTCGCCCCGTCGGATGCGACGGTCATGGACGGCAGTTATCAGCCATTGTCCCGCCCACTCTTTATATATGTGAACGCCACCGCCGCGAAGGATAAGCCAGAGGTGAAAGCCTTCATCGATTACTACCTGGAGAACGCCACCGAGATCATCAAGGAAGTGAAGTTCATTCCCTTGCCGGAGAATGAACAGAAAGCCGTCGCGGCCCACTGGCAGGAACAGAAAGTCGGTACCGGATTCGGCGGCACCCCTGAGGTCGGCGTCAAGATCGAAGAGCTGCTCAAGCGCATCAAATAAGCGCCTGAGGTCATTGTCTTATTAATTTCACAGGATTTCATTTTTTGTCACATAACCGTCACATTAGGTAATTAAAGTTCGGCTGTGTCGTGGCAGCGCTATGCAGATTGGCTAGCTTTGTTCACAAAGTCACTTTAATTATCTGATGGAGGTTTCAATGCAATCCAAGTTCGTAAAAGCCCTGGGGATCGCAACGCTGGTTGCGGGCGCTTTTTCAATGCCCACTGCACACGCTGCACCCGAAAAGGTCATCAAGATCGACGGTTCCAGTACCGTCTACCCGATCACTGAAGCAGTCGCTGAAGAATTCCAGAAAGAGAAGAAGACCAAAGTCACTGTCGGTATCTCCGGCACGGGTGGCGGCTTCAAGAAGTTCTGCCGTGGCGAGACTGATATCTCCGAAGCTTCCCGCCCGATCCTGAAGAAGGAAATGGACGCTTGTAAGGAAGCCGGTGTGCAGTACATCGAACTGGCTGTCGCTTATGACGCCCTGACCGTCGTCGTCAACCCCAAGAACGATTTCATCAAGTCCCTGACCGTCGATGAACTGAAGAAGATGTGGGAACCATCCGCACAAGGCAAGGTAAAGACCTGGAAGCAAGTGAATTCCACTTGGCCAGACACCCCGCTCAAGCTATTCGGCCCAGGCGCTGATTCCGGCACCTTCGACTACTTCACCGAAGCTATCGTCGGTAAGGCTAAGTCCAGCCGTGGTGACTTCACCGCATCCGAGGACGACAACGTCCTGGTGAACGGTGTATCCGGTGACATCGGTGCGCTTGGTTACTTCGGCTACGCCTACTACGAAGAGAACCAGAACAAGCTGAAGGCAGTGCCTATCGTCGCCAAGGCCGGTGCTCCAGCAGTTTCGCCAGCACCTGAGACCGTCATGAACGGCACCTACCAACCGCTTTCCCGTCCACTGTTCATCTACGTGAACGCGACCGGCGCAGCATTCAAGCCGGAACTGAAGGCGTTCGTGGACTACTACCTGGCCAAGGCACCTGAACTGGTCAAGGAAGTGAAGTATGTCCCGTTGCCTAAGCATGAATATGCTGCAGTGACCGCCCACTGGAAGGCCCTGAAGCCAGG